>SKIW01000051.1 GCA_007116245.1 Candidatus Izemoplasma sp.
ACATCTACGTAATAATTCTCATGTAAAATATTATCGACAATATTTGTACAATGATCGCCAATACGTTCAACATTCGATAAAATATCCACAAACAACTGGTCATCACAATCCGGTGAAGTACATTCATTTGTTCGCATAACATGACGTTTACGATATTTTCTCACCAAAGTATCGATTAAATCTTCATACTCTAACACTTGTTTTGCCTTTATACGATTGTGCTCTTGAAAAGCTTCAATCGTAATTCGGATAGTATCCGTTACAACGGCATACAAATGTTTTAAATCTTCTTTAGCTTCTTCAGTTAATACTTGTTTATTTTCATGACGGAACTCAAAGAAATCAAAGAGGTTCTGACTATGATCAGCTATGCGCTCAAAATCACGAATGGCATCGATATATGACGCTTGTAAATGCGCTAAATTTTGATCTAAATCAGTTAAAGATACTTTCACTAAATAATCATGTACCTTCTGATCTATCGTATCGACAATCTCTTCAAGCTGACGCCCACTTTCTAATAACTTTTTATCTTCTTCAAATGAGTATTTAGTACTTTCTAAATACATCCGCTCAACAATTAATCCCATATTAATAATAATTTGCTTGGCGTTTTCTAAAGCTAAAGCCGGTGCTTCTTCAATCAGTTTATCTTGAAGACGATCAACATTCACACCTTCCATAGCGTCTTCACCAGGAATGATGCGAATGGTAAATGCGACAAGATATTTTATAAAGAAGTACGTTATAAATGTGGTAAATATATTAAAGAAAATATGCGCAAAAGAAATTGTCATTGCCTCTTTGTCCTCACCAAAGAAGAAGTTTTCTAAAATAGTTATAAACGCGGTATATTGATGAATCAACAGTAAGAAAAACAAACTACCTGCGACATTAAATATAACATGTGCCGCAGCAGTACGTTTAGCAGCAACACTACCGCCAATTGAAGCAAAAATCGCGGTAATCGTCGTTCCAATATTACTTCCAAACACAATCGCCACTGCGCCAATTAAAGGCATTGCACCGGTTGTATATAACTCTTGTAAAATCCCGATTGTCCCTGTACTTGATTGTACTAAAGCGGTCAATAATGCACCTACAATCACACCAAGAAACGGTCTACCTGAAACATTCAATAAGGCTGTTGTGAATGCTTCATATTCAACGAACACTTTCAATGCCCCTCCCATTAAGGAAAGACCATAAAAAAGCATCCCAAACCCAAGTAAGACACCACCAAAACGATTCCATTTCTTATGTTTCATAAAAAAGATTAATAACGCACCTGTACCCATAATCGGTAAAGCATAATTCGAAATCTTTAACCCGATTAAAAAACTCGTTACTGTCGTCCCGATATTCGCTCCAAGAATAATTCCCACAGCTTGTGGTAATGTCATTAATCCCGCACGAACCAACCCAACGGTTAACGCCGTAGTCCCAGAACTTGACTGCAATAACCCAGTAATAATAATTCCTACAAATATACCCTTTAATGGCGTATTTGTCGTTTTTTCAATCATTACTTTAAGCTTGTTTCCCGCAAGTAACTTTAACGATTCTCCCATTAAATGAATTCCGTATAAAAAGATCCCTAGTCCACCTAGTACTAGAAATATCGTTTGCATCCAATTGTGGTCTGCTAGTAAAAATAGTGTCATATCATCACTCCACATTAATTATCAACCAACAAAAGAATACCATAGTTTAATATTATTTCATAGTTAGAACATATCACTTAACAAAAAATTAACAAAAAAAGAAACGGCTTATTCACCCGTTTCTTTATATCTTTTTGCACGTTCATCTAAAACTTCAAGAAGCGCTTCAGCACGTTCCCAAGTTCCTAAATTAGACCCACTCGCTAAAGCGTGTCCTCCCCCATCAAACTGATTCGCTATTTCATTAATCGCGGGTCCTTTACTCCGTATTCTAGCACGCACTATTTTCTCTTCATACTCAGCGAGTAAAACCCATATCGGACAATCTTCAAAAACACTTAACTCATTCACCATACTCGAAGCATCCTCTATCGATACATTATACGTCGTAATAAGTTCCTCGGTTATCTTAACATACGCCACACCATTCGGTGTTTTTTGGTAATTTAATAAAACATACCCTTTAAATCTAACTAATGCTTCTGATTTCGTATCAAGCTCACGATAGATTTCCTGTGGATTGAGCCCCATATCATATAATCTTGCGATATGTCTAAATGTATCGCCATCTACACCAGGATATTTAAATCTTCCAGTATCAGTAAGTGTACCTGTAAATAACGCTTTAGCGCCATCAATTGTCATCTTGTACTCATCTTCAAACAAGAAAAATAAATCAAGAATAATTAACGCAGCCGCTGGACGACTCGTATCGACATACTCAATATCACCATAAGGACTTACATTAATATGGTGATCGATCTTAATTAAAAAATCTCCCGTATTAAAACGCTGATCAGCAATGCGTTCTTCATTCCCCGTATCAACCGCAATCACTAAAGCCTCTTTAAATACATCATCTTCTATTTGATCCATATCACCTAAAAACTTAACATACGCTGTTTCTTCACCCACAGCATAGACTGCTTTGTCTGGATACGTCGTTTTAAGGATATCCCTTAATCCAAACGCAGTCCCTACACAATCGCCATCAGGACGCGCATGTGGTGTAATAATAATGGTTTGATATTCTTTAATCTTTTGATGTATTTCTGTCAAAATCTTTTTATCCATTTGCTGCCTCGCTTTCTAGTAGTGTATCTAAATCATCTAGTACACTATCGACTTCGTTCCAAGAATGCACTGTACATCCACAAGCTAATGCATGTCCCCCACCGCCATATTTTTTAGCAATATCTACGATAGGTAACGCTTTACTTCGCAATTCACATAGTATTGAACCATCATCTTCTTCAGTAAAATTAGCCCAAATAGGAACACCTTCTATATTCGCCATTTGATTCACCATGCCCCGGCTTACTGCAAATGTACTAACATGATACTTATTTTTTAAGCGCTTATCGTTTTTCATATACGCTACATTATGTGTCGTAGTTTTAAACTGGTTAATAAAATGCCCTTTTAAACGTTTAAAATTTAAGTCTTCGTTATACATTCTAGTGTATAAAGCTTGTAAATCCGCACCTTTTTCTACTAAAAACGCCGCGCACTTAAAGGTAATCGCATTGACAGAAGGATACAAGAATCTTCCTGAATCACTAATGATTCCCGATAATAACTTATGTGCAGTATCGCTCGTAATCAGAAGGTTTTCTTCCATTACCATATGTGTTAAGATTTGTGAAACGGCAATATGCTCAGTAAATGAACAAAAGACATCCCCAAAATCATTTTTATTTAAATGATGATCAATAATCATCACTTCTTTAGCAAGCGTATAACGCGAGTCACTAACTAAAGCCTTAACCGCAACATCCACAACAATCACTAATGCCTCGTTATAAAAAGCATCCTCGACGTCATCCATTTTACCGATAAAACCATATTCATTCTCATCCCCAACAACACGAACATCTTTTCCTTCAAAATTATCTTCAATAATTCCTTTTAACCCTAACTGTGAACCTAAAGCATCCAAATCAGGATTTTTATGTCGATGAATAACAATTTTATCGTATTCTTCAATTTTCTCAATTATTTTACTATACATTTAATCCCTCCATTACCAGCGTATAGGATGTGGACGATCATAATCGTAATCCCAATACCAGTCTAAATCCTCGCCATGCATACCTAGATGTTCATCAATCGCTCTTGTTTCAGCTAAAAACATCCATTCAGTATACGTTTTCCCTTCATACATTGTAATCTCTGTTTCACCAGCACCAAACAAGTATCTAACTTCAGCTAGCCCTTGTCTTGTTACCATATAGTTTAAAAGAAAGAACTCATCTTCCCCTGGTAATTTAATCCATATCCAAGCTAGTAATCTACCGTATCGGTCCGTAATGCCATCGCCAGGATCGGTTTGTAAAACTATCTCTTCAGCTTCCTCAAGCAAATCACAAACATACTCCGTAGCCTGTTTCCCCCATTCTTCACGGTTATCAGGCGGCCATGTTTCTGGAGTATCAATATTAAAATACCGTGTATTCGATGTTTGAGAAATCACACTCATTAAACCTTCAGGATATCTAAATCTTGTGGTATCACCATCGATACAACGCCCGATATTTTGACTTAAATCATATTCCACATAAAACGCTTTACCTGTACCAATATAAATCGGCGCAAGCGTCTCTTCATCATACCCTAAAAACTCATAATAATCTTCAATCTCAAAAAACGCTTCATCTAAGTAAGGACCATCATACTCAATATCCGCTACCGTAAAAAACGCTCTTTCACTAAAGATAGTAGCACTTACTAAGACAACAATGCGCGAACCGCGTTTAACGATGTCGCCTGCTTCAAGATAGTTCCCATAACTAATAAACTCACGGGATTGATCTTTTTCTATAAGCATATATGTAAACGAAACCTCTAAATCTCTTTGTGATAACTCTTCAATAATCTCTCTTTCAACTTTACCTTCTAAATCAGGTAATCTAACCTCATCTGCAGCCAAGCATCCAACAAGAAATATAGAGCTAAACAATGTTAATAAAATAACTATTTTTTTCATATTATCATCCTTTAAATACATTAACATTGTATTGTATCATAAATCACATAGAAATGTATCTTTTTTACTGAAATAACAAAAAAACAGGCGCATCCGAGGATGCACCTATTTAAATATTAATTAGTCTGTAATTATGTGATCATCACCGATGATGACATATTTTTGATGATTACGATAGTTTAAGTAGAAATTATTAATATACTTATGCGTTGGATTAAATATTTGAAGATTAATTAAAAAATATTTCATACATCATCTTAAAAAAAAGGTTTTGTACAATAAATATAAAAAAGTCTCAAATTTTTTGGAAATCTATGAATTGGAATAATTGTGATCGAGTATGTATATCTTTCAATAT
>SKIW01000089.1 GCA_007116245.1 Candidatus Izemoplasma sp.
CTTATGTATACTAGAGAAGACTTAATAAAACAACTTAAACCCTATTTATTAAACAACCCCGATATTACCACCATATGGGAAGGTGGCTCCGCCGCCACAAACACAGTAGATGCATACAGTGATTTAGATTTAATGATTGTGACAGAAAAAGCAAACATCGAATCACTCTTTATCGCCATCGAATCATTTCTAAACAAACACTTCGGCATCGATGAAAAATTCCGTGTTCCCGAGCCAGCATGGCATGGGTTCTCACAATGCTTTTACCACTTAGAAACAACAGAACCTTGGGTCTACATCGATCTTTGTATTTTACCAACCACCATTAAAGACCGTTTTACCGCAATAGATAGGCATGGTGAAATCACCGCTTGGAAAGACACCATTCAGTTCATAGAAAACATTCCAACCCCACAAAAAGACATAAAACAAAAAGCTAAGCGTTTTTACCAAAACGCGACATCCGGCGAATTCGTCCTACGTTTAGAAATTGATAAAGCCGTTAGAAGAGAAAACTACATCGATGCGTATAACTTTATGTACGCGTACTTAATGCGTCATTTAATCCCTTTAATGAACATCGAACACCGCATTGAAAAAGTCGATTTCGGTATGCGTTACGCAAAACGTGATTACAGCGCAAGTGATTACACCGTCATTCAAAGCTTCTTTAAAGCATCATCAATCAACGAACTTGAAAAAGTCTTTAAATTAATCCTTTCAAGATTTGAGTCACTTAAAACGAAATACATTGATTACGCTTAAAAAGGTATGCAAAAGCATACTTTTTTTTATTGTCATAACACATCACCTATGATATTATATAAATGACATATGTCAATAAAGGAGGAATCACATGCCTAGACCCAAACAACCCAAACGCGTTTGCTGTAACCATGAAGGAAAACTTTTCGGAAGCAAAAATACCCATACTGAGAACGTATTGACACTGACGAGCGATGCTTACGAAGCCTTTCGATTAATCGATTACGAAGGATTAACACAACTCGAAGCATCAAAAAAAATGGCTACCGCAAGAACAACCGTACAAGCACTTTACCAAACTGCCCGTAAAACACTCGCAAAAGCAATGTTTGAAAATACCATGATTCAAATAATAGGAGGAAATCATATCGTGAACGAAAACCATTCATGTTGTCATGAACACACCACCATTAAACGTGTAGCGGTCATGTTAAAAGACAATCAAATAACACCGCAGTATCATCAAGCAAACCAACTATTGATGTACACCATAGAAGAAGATGAAATTACCCGTAAAGATCGGATAACACCAGAAGGAGATGATACTTCAGGATGTCGAAAATTCATGCTTTCCTTAGGCATCAATCACATCATAACCGGTAACATGTTCGAACATGTATATAAAAAATTTACCGAATCAAACTTAGAAGTCTACTATGCCGAAAAAGACCCAGAAAAAGCCATTAATAAATTTCTTGACGCATCACTTGAACCCATAAACAATTACCTGATATCGAGTGAAGGTAAAGATTGCCACGGCAATCATAAGTCCCAACCATGCTGCAACGAGGGATAAATGGATAACACGAGACATCTCGTGTTATCTTTTTTTATCATTATTTCCCTTACACAGTATAGCCTTTTCAAAGCGATTTTAGTATAATAACAGTACAACGGGGTGAAACAATGATCACAATCACACAAGAAAATTCAACCTTAAACACAACCAAAAGAAAACCGGCAGTACGTGCAGTCATTCTAAAAGATAACGAACTCTTTTTAATGCATCTGAAATCATCAAACACCTATGTATTACCAGGCGGTAGCGTCGATGAAGACGAAAACCTAGAAACCGCCTTAAGACGTGAAGTGCTTGAAGAAACCGGATACGATATCCTTTCGTTTACTCAAACACTCATCATTAAAGAAAACCACCAAGCATTCAAACGCAAACACTATATATACCGCGTCGACATAAATGACACCCCACAAACTACAGCTCTTACACAAGAAGAGCAAACACTCGGCATGACACTGATAAAACTACCCCTAGATAAAGCGTTAGAACTACTAACCCTTAATCAAGGAACACACCCCTTATCAGAACCCCTAGAATTAAGAGAGCTTATCGCCATCATGCACAGCACAAATCAAAATCAACGATAGTTTTAACACCACTGCATGGTATAATATAAATACACAAGTAATCATATCTGTTTTAAGGAGGTTCACATGGAAACAACCTTAAAAAAGATTGCCTATGCTTTTCAACGCGCAAGAATACATTGGGGAATCGGTGGGTCATATTTATTAAAAAAACACGGAATCGCATCAAGTGCAAACGATGTGGATATTGTCATTGCACCAGAATCAATGGATAAAGCACTCGAAATCCTTGATTTTTGGGGTGAAAGACGGGAAACAAAAACAGATCCTAATTACGAAACAGCACGGTATATAGCTTACGATATCGAAGGCACACACGTCGATGTCATGTCGGATATAAAGGTGCGTTTTAACGAGGAACTATACCACTATGAATTCGATTCAGAAAGCGTCTGGTACCAGGACCGTAAAGACGGGGTTAAATACCCATACATGCGTTTAGAAGACTGGTACGTACTGTATTACTTTATGAAAAGAGAACAACGTTTAGAAGCATTAGATATGTATATTGAATCGGCACAGCGTTTTGATTTATCCCGCATTGATATGCTCACCAGTAAAAGCCAGTATAAAAATGAACTTATGTTACGATTAAACCAATCGGTTTAATCGTTTACTTTGGAGGAACCCATGAAAATCGGATTTTGTCAATTTGAGATTAACCATAAAGCAACAACTAAAAACTTAGAAACAATATTAAATCTTTTAAACAATATTCAAGCAGACCTTATCGTTTTGCCGGAACTCGCTTTAACAGGATACTACTTCGAGCATAAACAAGAACTAATCGAACACTCTAATATAATTAACACAAAAGCCATCAAAGAACTTACCACACTATCCAAAAAAACAGGCACAACCTATGTTATTGGAATCGGCGAAGTAGAAGACCAAAAACTTTTTAACACAGCGCTTGTGATTAATCATAAAGGGGTAATCGGTAAACACCGAAAAATCAATCTTACCAACAATGAAACCATATTTGATGCCGGTGACTCAGTACAAGTAATAGATTTAGGAAACTATAAATTAGGCATCGCCATCTGTTTTGAAACATGGTTTCCGGAAATCTTTAGAATCTTATCAGACAAAGGCGCTGATCTCATCGTAAGCCCAGCAAACTTTGGAGGACCATGGACCTTAGATGTTGCTAGGGTGCGCGCCTTAGAAAACAGTATCCCCGTCATCCTAACAAATCGTTTAGGAAGCGAACTCATCCAAGGTGAAAAAGACGACTTTAGAGGCGAATCACGCATTATCGATGGATACGGAAACATCATACTTTCAGCCGGAAAAGAGCCTTACGTAGGAATAATAGAAATTGATTTAAATGACTTTCAACGCCATCGAAACTTAATCTCAGATGATACTTTAAAGGAGCGTAAAAAATATATAAAAATAAAATAGAGAACACATACGGTTCTCTATTTTTTAGAAAAACTTAACACTAAATCCTTTATAACTCGGGAATGCTGATAACGTTGTCTTTTTAATCTCCGTGATTTTTCCAGGACTGTCACGCTCTAAACTTACAAAAAAATTCTCGATCTCAGTCTCATCCCCGATCACATCACCCAAGACAGAGCCATCCCTTTGATTTTTCACATACCCTTTTAAAGCATGCCTTTTTGCGAGTCTTGATACATAAAAACGCATCCCAACCCCTTGCACTTTCCCTATCAATTGAAATGTAAATCCGACTTCAGACATAAGAATCCCCTTTCTAGTATGACCATACCCTAATTATAACGTTATTTATAGAATAATAAAAGTAAATGGGTTTCTAAATAGCGATGGATAAAGTATAATTAAGAAAATAGCAGAAAGGTTGTTTCTATGAAAACCATTCGAGGACAAATGTTGTTTTATTTGATTATTTTCTCGATTGTCATCTTCTCGGCATTCGGCTTTTTCCTGTGGCGGCAACTAAGAGAAATCCCCAGATTCATTCAAACGCAAACTCAAGAGATTGCGACTTCAAAATCCAATGAAATCGATAAAGAACTGCAAGGCGCACTCGATCAAGTAAGAATGTTAGCGCAATCCTCTTTAATTAAATCCATGGAAATGGATGCGATTAAAGACGTTTTACCCTCACTAGTCTTAGAAGATAAATACCGCAATATGACCATTTCTGATTTAGATGGAAACGCCTGGACAACTGTTGGGATAGACATTGACATATCCGAACAAGAACAATACCAAAAAATCATACTAGAAGGCAATGATTACTACATATCACGTCCTTTCTACAGTCCTTTTGATGGTGAGGATATCCCGATTATTACCGTGTCACATGTCATTAAAAATAACGGTGAAACTGTCGGTTTAATTAATGTCGTACTTACAATTGAGTTTATAAACGACATCATCGAAGCGGTAGAGTTCCAACAATCAGGGTACGCTTTTATTGTCCATAATGATGGGTATGTCATTGCATACCCCAATAATGAATACGATATTGACACACATATTAGTGAATGGATCGATATTGAAGGCATCGAGATTCAAGAAACCTTAGAACATCTAAACTACCTATCCTACGAAACAAGCGATGGGGTACAAGAAATCGGCTTTTTCTCTCCCATTAATATTACAGAAGACTGGAATTTTATCTTAGCCGTTCACCAAGCAGAAGTCTTTTACTTTTATGATAACACCATCATTTACTTACAATTTGCCTTTACTGTCTTTATTTTAGTGTTAATCGGTTTTGCGGTTATTTATTCAGAAACCATCTCAAAACCAATCTCAAACTTAATCACCACATTCGAAAGTGCCGCCTCCGGTAA
>SKIW01000098.1 GCA_007116245.1 Candidatus Izemoplasma sp.
ACTTGAATGCCTAGTAATACCCGCTGAAGTTGTCCAACGCGTTCGATATCATCGATAATTTTTAATACGGCACTAATCGGTACGGCATATCCTAATCCTTCGTATTCTTCACCAACAATTTTAGCAAAGTTTATACCGATGAGTTCACCGTGAACGTTAAACAGTGCTCCTCCGCTATTACCTGGGTTTATCGCAGCATCATGTTGAATCGCTAATGTATCGATCCCGTTAAACACAACATCGCGATTTAAACCACTTATAATCCCTTCGCTAGCGCTACTAAAATGAATAAATCCATAGGGATGTCCAATAGCATACACTCTTTGTCCGATATTTAAGCTATAACCTTGATAGATTGGTGCTACACTAAGTTCGAATGACGATTCAAATGTGATAACAGCAATGTCGTTTAAAGGATCGCTACCTAGTACGGTAATATCATCATGGGCGATATCAAAATAGTTTCCAAATAACGAGAATCTAACGCCGAGTTCGAATGCTTCTTCAATCACGTGATGGTTTGTGACGACGTAATAGGTATTCCCTTCTTGTTTATAGATGACTCCTGAACCGAGTGAACCTGTTTCATCTTCATTGTAGTTAAAAATCATTACAATGCTTTTTCTAGCGGTTTCAAGCATTGAAATAAGACTCTCATCGAAGTGATGGAGTTCGTATTTTGATAGCGTTTCTTGATCGATGATGTCAGAGAACAGTTCGAATAGATCAAGACTATCCGTGTATTCATTAAGCAATGCTTCTAATAAGGTTGTGACACTTTCGGGTGTTAGATGTGTTAAGTCACTTAATAATTGCCACTCTGTGTTGTCAGTATAACGCCACACGAGTTTATCGTCGATTAGCGCAAGTTCGATATCACGTGCGGCTTCACCTGCAACATTCCCGAGGTTATGAACCGTCCCATCAGTGAATGTAATGATTAGCTCTTGATCGTTGTTAATCGTGACTGTTTCAATGCCCGTTCCGGTTTCACCGATGACATTGCCAATGTTTTGGGTAGAATCGTCGCTAAAGGTTAAAATTAGCTCTCCTTCCGCATTTTTCTCTACCGAGACGATACTGATACCATCCTCAACAAGAATCTCTCCTGCATTGATGGTTGAGTTATCTGTTAGTGTAATAATCAGTTCGTTATTCGCGTTGATTTCAACGTCTTGAATACCGATACCTTGTTGACCGATTATCGGTCCAAGGTTAAATAGCGTCTCATCGGTGAGTTCGATAATGAGTTCACCTTGAGTATTTATATAAATCGTATGAATACCAATCCCTTCTTCTCCTTGGATGCTATCTAACCAAGATTGATAATCGGTCTCAATCACACCTTCGTTTACACCCATGGTGTATATCGCATGGAGTTTTTGGTTTAAACTATCAAAGATGATCGTGATGGCTAACGCTGTTTGGTGAGATTGATATTGCACTGTTAGCGTGTAATTTCCTACAGTGTTTAATTTCGTTAAATCCTCAACTATCATCGTTTCATTTAAAAACGTATACTCAGTGGTATTGTCGCTTTTATAAATAAATAAACCGATTTTACTGAGGTCAAATTCTTCGATTACATACGTCTCTTCGATGGTATTTTGATCGATTTCGATATGGGTAATCACGACATCCTCTGTAGGTATTCGACAGGCTGTAAGCAAAAAGATGGTGGTTAATGCAACAAAAAAGATAAACATTTTTTTAATTTTCATGGAGATCGCTCCTTAGTCATAGATAGTTATATTATACATGATAGAAAGCGGATTGGATATCGATTGTGCAATCGTAAATAAAAAACCGTGCAAGCACGGTTTTACTTTGTATATGCGGCATCTGCAATACGCAAGAACGATTTTACATCTAAGCTTGCGCCACCAACTAAAGCACCGTCAATATGCGGTTCTGCCATTAAGCCATCAATGTTTTCTGGTTTAACGCTACCCCCGTATAATATTCTGGTGTTTTCCGCTGTTTCTTGATCGTAAAGTGATTTTAATACCTCACGAATGACAGAGATTGTTTCATTGGCTTGTTCATTCGTCGCAGTTCTACCTGTACCAATCGCCCAAATCGGTTCATACGCGATCACAAGCTCTTTAACTTGTCTTGGACCTAGTCCGTTTAACGCAATTTCAACTTGTTTTTTTACAAACGCATTCGTTTCGTTGGCTTCGCGTGTTTCAAGTGCTTCTCCTACGCATAGTATTGGTGTGAGACCGTAACGAAACGCTTGATGGAGTTTTAAGTTAACGCGTTCGTCAGTTTCGTTATAGTATTCACGACGCTCACTATGTCCGATAATGACATAATCGACGCCGATATTTTCTAACATTGCTGCACTAACTTCGCCTGTAAATGCCCCTTCAACCTCTTCATGCATGTTTTGTGCGCCAATTCGAAGGTTCTCACCCTGACGTTTTACAAGGTCACGAAGTACTGGTGCTTGTGCACAAACAACGGTGTCTACAAATTCTTTCTTCGGCACTTCCATATTCACTGCGTAAATAAATTGAAGTGCTTCATCACGGGTTTTAAACATTTTCCAGTTTCCCGCAATCATCGGTTTTCTCACATTATCACCCTATCCTATTATTTTTTCGATTTCAGCAATGACTTTTTCCGCATCGTCACCCTCAGCGACTAATACGACATTTTCACCGCTTGGAATCGCTAAACTCATTAAACCTAATATTGATTTTGCATCAACGACTTTATCTTCGTAGATCAACTGTACATCAACACTGTAGCGTGACGCTGCCTGTACGAGTTTTGAAGCGATGGAAGCATGCAATCCAGAGGTGTTTTGGATGGTTATTTCTTTTTTCATAATGACTCTCCTCTCTAAAACATCGGTGGGGTGCTAACCCATAAAATTTTAGCGCGTTTTGATGATGTGTTTTCTAGTACATGCGGTTTATTACTCATGTAGTAGAAGGTTTCACCTTCTTTTATAATGACACGTTTCTTACCGATTCTTAAAACGATTTCACCTTCAAGGACATATCCGAACTCTTCGCCTGCATGCGGTTCATCTTCGAACGATGTGCCTCCTGGTAAGATTTCGATGATAATCGGTTCCATCTCGTATTTTTGTGCGTTTGGTACAATCCAATGAATGGTATGTTTTAAACTTTCATCGGTTTTTTCGTAAAAATCTTTTGGTGTGAAAACATAAACATCGTCGTGATCTTCACTGAAAAACTCTCCTAAAGTTGTGCCTAGCACTTCTAATATATCGATCAGTGTGGTAATCGATGGACTGGTTAAATGTCGCTCAATTTGTGAAATAAAGCCTTTGGTTAATTCACAGCGGTTTGCGAGTTCTTCTTGTGTTAATCCGTTTTCTAAGCGAAGTTGTTTAATTTTAACACCGATATCTTTAGCGTCCATTAACGATCACTTAAACAACTAACACCGGGTAGGTCTTTTCCTTCTAAGTATTCTAAACTAGCGCCACCACCGGTTGAAATATGGGTAAAGGCTTGTTCATAACCAAAGTTGATCGCGGCTGATGCAGAATCGCCACCACCAATGATGGTGATTGTATCTTTAGCGTTTCCAAGAATTTCACAAATCGCTTTAGTGCCTTCGGCATAATTGCTAAACTCAAAGACACCGACAGGACCATTCCATACAACGGTTTGAGCGTTGCTTAAGAGTTCTTTATACATTTCAATCGTTTCAGTCCCCACATCAAGACCCATTTCATCTGGTGTAAACTGATCGTAACGGGCGATGCGGTAAGGGGCTTCGTTACTGAATTCTTTCGTTAGTTTGTAATCTTTGGGTAATACGATTTTACCTTGCGCTTCATCGAGAAGTGATTTTGCGAGTTCAATTTTATCGTTTTCTACGAGGCTTGTGCCAATCTCAAACCCTTGTGCTTTTAAGAATGTGTAGCTCATCCCACCACCAACTAAAATCATATCGGCAATCGTAAGAAGGTTACGGATAACACCAATTTTATCACTTACTTTAGCACCACCAAGAATAGCCACAAACGGACGTTTCGGATTTTCGATTGCGCCTCCTAGAAAATCAATTTCTTTTTCTAAAAGTTTGCCTGCAACACTCACTTCAATATTTGAGGCGATTCCGACATTTGATGCGTGAGCACGATGTGCTGTTCCAAAAGCATCGTTAACGAAAACATCGCCTAAAGATGCCCAGTAACGTCCGAGTTCTGGATCGTTTTTAGATTCTCTTTTACCATCGATGTCTTCAAAACGGGTGTTTTCAAACATTAAGATTTCTTTTGTTTTTAGGGCTTTTATCGCGTTTTCTAATGTTTCACCACGGGTTTCAGGGATAAATGTTACCGGTTGGTTTAATTGTTCAGAAAGCGTTTCTGAAACAACGCGTAAACTGTTTTTCGCTTTGTCGTCTTCAGACTTAATTCTACCTAAATGTGAAAAGCAAACAACTTTGGCATTTTGGTCGAGTAAATACTTTAATGTAGGTATTGCTTGACGAATGCGATTATCATCGGTAATCCGACCATCTTCCATCGGTACATTAAAGTCAACTCTTACTAAAACTGTCTTGCCATTTACTTGAATATCTTCGATTGTTTTTTTAGCCATACTATACTCCTTATTATTTTTCATGGATTTATTCCCAAGTTCATTATACACAATTCACCCTTGAATTGCTATGGAATAACCCTCTTGAAAACACTTTCTTATGAGTAAAACGTTTTCAAATAAAAAGAACACTCTCAGTGTTCTTTTAGATGTTGTTCAATAAACCAACCGGTGCGCATATGTTTACGAATAACGTACGCATATGGCACAGGGATTTTCATGATATTGAGATTTTTAAAAATGACTTCTGTGCTACTTGTTGATGTTTTTCGAAT
>SKIW01000054.1 GCA_007116245.1 Candidatus Izemoplasma sp.
GAAGATGTATACTGGGAACGTTCAATGCGATGGAAAGCACTGGATGCTGCGCTTGAAGGTGCTTCTGTATACCGGTTACCACGTGTATTAGAATGGTTTACAGGTGCGATTGGGTACCATAATGTGCATCATTTAAACCCTAGAGTACCGAATTATCGTTTAAGAAAAGCATATGACGCGATTCCTGATTTACAAGAAAGCTTCGTGGTTACGTTTTTTAGAAGCTTTAAGTTAGCACTGCTTTGTTTTTACGATGAGAAGAAAAAAATTATGATTAGTTACCGACAGTACAAAAAACTAAGTAAGGCTTAATCGATAATCCCCCCCTTCTTGAGCTCTAGCCCTTTATAATAGGGTTAGAGTTCATTTTTTATCAATGCTTTTACCAAAGTAGTAAAGCATACTTTAAGATTCAAAATAGTCTTTTATTTTAATATTAATTTGGTATAATCAAAGTTGTGGGTTAGTTTAGTATATGTAAATAGATAGTTGGGGTGTAAAATGAAAGACGATTACTTTAAAACGATGCAAAAGAAGTTAAGAGAAGAGTATAATTTAGATGTGATTAATGATATTCTCTTAGGTCGCGATGATCAAATCATTTTATTTTCAGATGTTATAGATAAAGAAAACATTAAATTTGAAGTGATTGCAGGTAGTTTAGAAACTATAGGGTTTTTACCTTCGCATGAAGTTTATTTAAATGATCTTTTTAAAGCGTTTGACTATGAAAACGCTTTTGCACTTGTTGGTGGAGAAGTTGAGTACTTTAAAGCTGTAAAAAACGAAATATTAGACTTTGAGTCTGAACCATACGTGACGTTTTCGATTGTCAAAAACAATCAAAAAATTTGGATTAGAGTTCACATTATACCAATAAAAAAATCATCAAATCTATTAACGGTTATAATCACTAACGTTACTAAATACTTAATAAACGAGGAAGAACTATTTTATAAGACTCACCACGATTCTTTAACTGGCTTATTAAATAAATATACATTGGATTACCATTATGGAGAACGTTATGAGTTCGACAATTTTCACGCTTTATTCTTAGATCTTGATAATTTTAAAGTTTTAAACGACAGTATCGGTCACGAAGCAGGAAACGATTTTTTAAGAGATTTTACTAATATATTAAAACATTTTGAACATAATTATAATCGTTTCTATCGCATTGGTGGCGATGAATTTGTTGGTTTGTTCTTTGATTCTACCGATAATATTTTACAAATGGCAAATCGAATTATTGAAAATACAAGAAAGATTGCATCAAAGGATTGTCGTTTAAAGACAACAGTTTCGATTGGAATTGTGAAAGCGGATAAACGGGAAGACGTTATAAGAAAAGCTGATCAGCTTTTGTATAATGCAAAAGAACAAGGAAAAAACCAATATATTTATGATGAGGAAAAAAATGTCAAGTTAAAAAAATAAGTTAATTTAGGTTATATCAACAACAATGATCACATGTTATGCGCAAAAAAAGTAGGTTAATATTAGCCTGCTTTTTTAGTATGAAAATATATGTAAATATGATAAATATAAATATATATATGTTGTATATATGAAAATAATGATATATAATGAACTGTCCTCTGCTAAAAGAGATAAATCCTTGCTCGGGATTAGAAGGAGTAATACAATGAAACATTTTAAACGATTGTTTAATACTAAGCATTTTATTTTACTTACTGCATTTATGTTACTATTTGTTGTAGCCGCATGTTCAACAAATGGTGATACCAATAATGATATAGCGGTGTCAAGTGTCAGTGTCACTGCAGCAGGTAGTGCAACAACCATCACAGCATTAGGTGGGACACTACAAATGTCAGCTACAGTCTTGCCAAGTGATGCCACAAATAAAAATATTACGTGGTCTGTCGCAAACGGGACAGGATCAGCGACGATTACAACCGCTGGGTTGTTGACCGCTGAAACAGATGGTATCGTAACTGTTACAGCAACATCAAATGCAACATCAAGCGTTAAAGGTACGAAAGTTATTACGATATCGAATCAAGTGGCCGATGATATGGATGCTCGATTAACGGATATTAAAGTTAACGGAAATTCTGTTTTAGAGTTCAATCCCTTAACATTGAGTTACGTTCACGTTATATCTGACGGTGTAACATCAACGCCTAGTGTGACAGCTGTTAAGTATGAAACATCATCAACCGTTGTCATCGTTAATGCAACCAATGTTGCCTCATCAGATGTGGTCAATCGTACAACAACGATAACTGTAACGACGTCTGAAGATGTTGAAAAAGTATATTACGTCATATTTGAAACACAAGCCGCACCAGTGAATTTAAATACAGCAGGCGATTATGTTATCTTAGCAGAAACAGGCGTTTCCTCAGCGACAACGTCTGATATTACTGGGGACATCGGAGTTTCACCATCACCTGCATCGTATATTACAGGGTTCTCATTAACGCTTGATTCAACAGGAACCTTCTCAACGTCAAGCCAAGTCACAGGTAAAATTTATTCTTCAGATTATACAACGCCCACCCCAAGCGTTTTAACTACCGCCAGCGCTGATGTTAAAATAGCGTATTCGGATGCTGCAGGTAGAGCTGCAAACTACACAGAGCTTTATAGTGGCGATCTAAGTGGTAAAACATTAACGCAAGGTGTTTATATGTTTTCAAACTCAGTACTTATTAATACCGATCTTACCTTAACAGGGAGTGCCACGGATGTTTGGATCTTCCAAATTGCTGGGAACTTAACTATGGCTTCAGATATTAACATTATCTTAGCTGGCGGGGCTAATGCTAAAAATATCGTCTGGCAAGTGGCAGACACTGTAGCGATAGGCTCAGGTTCGCATTTTGAGGGAACGATTCTTGCAATGACAAACATTTCAATGGGTACAAACTCATCGATCAACGGTAGATTATATGCTCAAACAGCAGTGACCCTTGATGCGACTACAGTTGTTAAGTCGAACGATTAATTTAGATATAAAAAAGATTGGGACTGTACCACAACAGATGGACAGCTCCAATCTTTTTACTAATTTTTAAAAATTTACATAAATAACAAAACACAATCATACACGATATAGACTGATTACAATCACTTACGACAGTTTATACAAGGAATTACAGCTGTAATGCTGTATTTACTTGACTTTGACTAAATTAGATAATAAAATGTTGATAAGTTACGAACACATCAACAAAGCTACAACATTTTATGATGAAAATGTGGTGATACAATGGAAGGCTTTAAACTGTACACAATTGCTGAGATTGCTGAGATTCTTAAAGTAACACAAAGAACTGTTTACAATTACATTAAAAGTGAATCGCTAAAAGCGATTAAAATCGGAAAATACTGGCGTGTTAGACATGAGGATTTAGCACTGTTTTTAGAAACAGGCACAAATAAATAGTTCGATATTATGACGCATTAATCATTCTCTTTAGAAAATACTGAAGAGGATGATTTTTTTTGATTTTGCTATTAATCTAATGGATTACTTCTTCGTTGCTACAATGGCCATAGATAAAGGAATACCTTGATGATCTAAATGATTTAAGATATTACCAATACAATAATCAAACTCTTTAAATAAAATAATTTCAAAACCATTGTTAATAAGTGCCGTAAATACATCAGATAAACTATGAGAAAAACTCGTAAATGTGTTTTCTAACTTCTCTTCAGACATATAGCCCATCCCGTGTTCTTCCCACACCTTCTTTGAAAAGTAATCATACACGAGTGCTTTTGGGGATGATTCAATATAGTCATCTTCATAGGGTGTTGCAAGCATAAGTTCAAAGGGATGACTCTCATGAATAAAAAGCGTAGCGCTTGGTTTTAACGTATCTGTGACCTTCTTGAAAAAGGTATTTAAGTCTTTAAACCAACACATTGCACCAACGGTAATAAGTCCATAGTCAAAATAACTGTTATACATTCGGTCGATTTCTAATATATTGGTTTGGATGAACTTAGCGGGAAGATTTAACGTACTAGCAATATCATTTGCATAATCTACCATGTTTTGGGCTAAATCAAAACCAATCGCTTTATCAACACCCATTGTTGAAAGCTGAAGAAGCTCTCTACCGTTGTTTGTACAAAACTGGCCAATTGTCTTATCTGTGAGATTATGAGAACTGATAATATCAAAGAAGTCTTGATGAAAAAAAGGTTGCTTATGTTCTTTTAGTTTTTCAATCAAATCTTCAGAATAATGTCCAGAACGATGATCAAATGCTTTTTCCCAAGCTTTTTTGTTTTCATTAATATAGCTCATAATTTACTCCTTTAGTCATAATATAATGTTGCCTACACCTTTCATAGTATACCAAAAAACCAAAAAATAAGCACGCGTTGATAAAGCCGAATAAAAAACGTTGCTCAATGATTGAACAACGTTAATTCCAGTCATAAAAGACTATCTTTTATTAAGCCGTTTAAAAGCAGCGCTATCGATAAACCATTCCTTCAATCTTCGTTCTAAACTCATCGAAAAGTAAGAGCTTGTATCTTGATCAACAGGTCCAAAACGAATAAATATAAGTATTTCTTCAAGAAAGCCAATCATAAATATAATGAGTATAATACTTAATAAAAGCGATGTATTCATAATAAACGACAGCAACATCATAAAGAAGACTAACACAGCGTTACTTCTAAGAATTCGTGTGTGTAATGTATACATTTTTTTATAAAGGATAAGTGGAATAAGAAAACTTAATCCATAAACACTAAAGGCAGCAATCAAGAAGTAGCGATTCGATAAAATGGCCTGAGGGTATAAATAATATAAAAAGTAAGCAACAGATATATAAAAAAACATATC
>SKIW01000019.1 GCA_007116245.1 Candidatus Izemoplasma sp.
ATGCCTGAAATAGTACCAACATTTGTGTTTGTTATGGTTGGGTCATTCTTTGTGGAAATGATTTACAACATGAAAGGTGTCTCTACATTGTTATTCGATGCAATGTTTCATCCGATGATAGATTTTTACTATATTAGTATTGATACACCAATGGTTGTTATGATTTGCGCATTTTATGCTACAATAACATTATTGTTCACGTTTTTAGTAGATGTTATGTATGCAGTAGTGGACCCAAGAATTCGAATTGGAGTACGGAAGTAAAGAATTAGTGCAAATCGAGCCATTTGAGGTGAATAAATGAGACTAGAGTACGACCCCTATCAAAAAGCACTTATAGGAAAGTTGAGTAAAGAGTTTACTATAGCGTTTATTATAACTACCGTTGTTGAGTTTATCTTTTTTTACACGACTTCATACGCTGATACATTAACGAGAATTTTTATAATTACGTACATCAGTTTGATATATGTCTTAATAAGAAAGCTTTATATAGGCACTGACTTGTCACCTTTGTCACATATCTACTTCCCATTAATTTCGAAAAGAAGTAGACGAGTAACGCAATTTATATTAGTCATGATTTTTCTCATAGGAACGTCAATTATATTCAGCAATTTATGGAGTGGCAATGTAGAGGCATTCTTAATTGATGGAAAACTTGCAGCATTTCGGAGTTCAGCAAATTTTACCACACCGATGCTTAGTTTCTTATTATGGTTACATATTTTTGTGAATGTCCGCATTCGCGCAAAGAACATAGAAGATTAAAAAAACCTCGGATCACATGTCCGAGGTTTTTTTTAACGAGGATACAGGTCACCAATAACCTCTGTTTCTAGCATCGCTCTACGTTCTCTTTGCTGAATAATTAGAGTCCGATAAAACGTATTATTCTTCTCAACATCGGCTTTTCTAGTTTGAATATACTTCACAAAGCCTTCTTCAGAAAGTCTATCTTTAACAGTTTCAGTATGAAGTGCAAATAAATCATCACCCGTCATCGTTAAGTATTGGCTCTCAGGGATGTAATGGAAATACAATTTTTCGTTAATAGTAGGGCTAAACTCAATTGCTGAGTAAGCAGCATATTTTCTTCTTTGAAAGCAATCATCATTAAAATTAAAGCGGAACTTTACAATCGGAAACTCAAAGCGTTCAAACTGCTCACTAAGTTCATCATTCATACTTGCTGGATCAATCACTAATACGGTATGATAATCCACAGTTAAGTCATTTTCAGAATCGTTTTGAAGCTGCACAACACGGTCTCTGGCATCGGTCCATTGATCTAAAGAATACGTTGATAAGAGCTCTAAGCGATTTTTAAACTCTGATTTCAATACACAATAATCAGAATCTAGCTGAATTTTTTCGAGATTGATTTTTCCTTTTAACTGTATAGTTTTACTCTCGAGTTCTTCAAAAAATTCTTCGTTTTTAGTATTTCTTTTAAAAGTACGTTGTAATAATTGTCCGTTTTCTGATACTTCAATAAGCTTATAGCCTACTTCAGTATAATTAAAACGTTTCCAATAAACTATTTTTGGATACATATAATGTCCCCTTTCACTTCTTTTAGTTCATTGTATCATTGCTGCTAAGATGGAACAATAAATATACACTACAATTAAGTAGTAAGGTTGCATGAGGATTAAGAATATGTTAGTATGAAAAGCGACAAATTAAAAAGGAGTTTTATTAGTGAATTTTAAACGTATTTTTGTATTATTAGTTTTAGCGATTTTAAGCATCACACTATTCGCGTGTTCAGATAAAGAAGATCAAGGCGAAGTAATTGCCGTAGTCAATGGTGAAGATGTTTATGAAAAACCATTGGAACGCCTATTAGCGGATATGAAGTTCATGTATGAACAACAAGGGATATCTTTCGAAGGTGAACAAGGAGAGATGTTTTTAGATATGTTGCGAGACCAAGCACTAGACCAGCTTATCCAGCAAACCGTTTTGATGCAAGAAGCGAAAGCACATGACTTACTAGTAAGCGATGAAAAAGTTCAAGAAGAGCTTGATATTATAAAAGCTCAGTTCGAGTCCGATGAGTTATATCAAGAAGCGTTAACTTTAAACAATCTAACAGAAAAAGAACTGAAAGAATCATTATTCGAAAATCTTACGTTACAAAATCTTATGGATGCCAAGATAGAAACATCGGTTATTACAGATGAAGAAGTCTTTGAGTATTATGAAGAGTATGTAGAAAGTATTGAGAAAGCAAAAGCGGAAATCATCGATGAGCAGGGTGAATTAACACCAGAACAAGAAGAAATGTATACAATCCCTGAGTATGAAGACGTGAAAGAAAATATCCGCGACATGTTAGAAAATGAAGAACGCCAAGAAAAAATGCAAGTGTATATTGATAACTTAATGGAAGAGAGTACAATTGAGATAATTGATAATAAATAAACGATGCAAATGCATCGTTTATTTATTTGGAATCGCTTTTTTAAAACGCCCAAGTCCTTCAATTAGTTGGTTCTTGGAAACCGCAAGATTCATTCGTAAGAACCCATCACATTGTTTTCCGAAATCGCTACCTTGAGATAGTTTGATTCCTTGGTTTATCAAGAAGGAATCCATTTCTTTACAGGAATAGCGATATTTTGTGAAATCCAACCAGGCCAAATAGGTACCTTCTAAAGGTGCTAACTGAGAATTCGGATAATGCTCTATAAGAAAACTAGAGAGAATTTTATAATTATCGCTAATATGCTTGTTTTGTGCATCAACCCAGTCATCACATTGTGTGTAAGCAGTGATTAAGGCTTCTATTGCCATAGCGTTTTGTCCTAATGTAAAGCGTTTAAGTAAAGTGCTTTTTAACGCGTTGCGCAGTTTACTAGAAGGGATGACTGCATACGCAGAATGAAGTCCAGCAAGATTGAAAGTTTTACTTGGAGCGTGGACAATGATGATATTTTTATAAACATTGAAGAAGTTACCAACCGTTACGAAACGATTTGGATCTAGAATCAGGTCGGCATGAATTTCGTCACTGAGTAATATGACATCGTATTTTTTACATAATCTTACAAGGCTATCTAGCTCATCATACCGCCATACTCTTCCTACAGGATTGTGCGGATTACATAAAACCATTAATTTAACGCCATTTTTAAACGATGTTTCTAAATCATTAAAATCCATCGTATACTTACCATCACTATAACAAAGCGGATTTTCGATTAAGGTTCTATGATTTTGATTTACTAAAGGAAAAAAGACATGATAAACAGGTGTTTGGATTAAAACTTGATCATTTTGGTTAGTATAAACATCGATCGCAGTACTCAAAAGTGATAATACCTTTGAACTCGGTAAAATCCACGATGGATTTATTGTTGTTTGGTATCGTCGTTCAAACCATTCACAAATCGCGTTAAAATAATGATCGTCTGTTTTAGTATAACCAAAAGCGCCGTGTTCAACACGTTTTTTAAGTGTTTCTATAATAGGTTCTGCAGTAGGATAATCCGAATCAGCAACTGAAAAAACTAAATAATCATCGCGTTTAAACTGCGCTTTAACATTGTCCCATTTTGCAGAACGGGTATTAAATCGATTTAAAGTATTAAACATGTGAACCCCCTAGAGATTTTCTAACTTCATTATACGTAAAGTCGAACACTTTTTCAATCAAAGATAAGACTTAGGATTGCGTCTAAGTAAAGAAATTTGATATACTAGTAATAGATTGATAAAGGAGATACTTATGGTTACAGTTAAATTTTATGGATTAATCCGTAGCAATCATCGTATAGAGACGATGAAGGTTAAACCTGGTACATTACGAGAAGTTATAAATCAGATACAAGTAGAACATCCTCAGATTAGCGATCATGAGTTTTTAACTGCGGTTGTGTTTATCAATCAAACTAAAGTAATGCACATGAATCGTTTGACTGTACAAGTGAATGAACATGATGAAATTGTCTTTACGAACTTCGTAGGTGGAGGGTAATGTATAAGACATCTAAAAACATGCATTTTGCCGATTTTAGTTATTAATTATAAAAATAAAGCTTAAGATAAGGTTAGATTTTAATTAGAGGAGAACATTATGTTTGATATTATTATTGTAATACTCATTTTAATGGTCGTTGTAACATTAATCATTGCTTATAATTTAAATGTGCTTGATTTATATGCTTATGTGTCTGCAGTCGTTCTTTTCGTTATATCAATTCCTTTTGGATTGTTCGGGAATTTTATTGTGTTTCTTATATTATTACTAACAAGTCTCTCTTTAGGTGGCTTACTATATTTTTATCAGTATATTAAAGATCATTAATATTTGTAGTGACGCTTGAATTAATTATTCATCTGAGTATAATAGTACTTGAAGTTGAGAGTTGGAGATGAAATTAATGGATGTCTATCAGATCATGTTGTATCTCTCGATCATAATGTTGGTCGGGTTTTTATTTGGAAAATTAGTTGAAAAGGTTAAACTGCCAGACGTAACTGGGTATATAATTGCCGGTGTTCTTATAGGACCCTATGTACTTAATATTATAGATTTAGCAGCATTGGATAGTTTGGGTATAATTACGAGTATAGTATTAAGTATAATAGCGTATCAAATCGGTACTGAGTTGTTTTTACCCATCATTCGAAAAAACGCGAGTAAACTTGTAGTGATTACACTATTCCATGCTATGTTTACCGTCGCTATTGTGTTTTCAGGTGTTCATCTTTCTACACGTGAACTATGGTCGGCTTCTGAGTTATCTGGATTAGCAGTCGCCTCAGCGCCAGCACCCATCATGCAGATTACTAAAAAACTTAA
>SKIW01000002.1 GCA_007116245.1 Candidatus Izemoplasma sp.
AACTAGATAGATAGTATGTGCTTCTTCGTTGAGTAAAATCTCCTTTAATTTCTAATACACCAGCGGTTAAAGTACTTCTAGCGTTAAAGAAAAAATCACCTTCGACTAAAAAATAATCATCCAAATGATCCATCCATAATTGCCCAGACTGATTGGACATTGAATAATTTCCTTTAACATGCAAGGTTCCACCATTTAAATGAAGGATGCCTCCGGTTTGACTAACATTCCCCTCAACAGTTAATGTAAACCCATTTAAGTTGATTGTCCCTCCAGTAATTGACAGATCTTCTGTAATTGTTTCATCGCTAGTTAATGTATAATCTGCAGTATAGGTTGTCGCGTTAACGACATTTTTAGGTACTAAAAACAATACTAGTAAACTTAAAGAAACTATTAAGATTTGTTTAATCTTCATAACTTTTCCCCCTACTCAAAATAGAGTAAAACCTTAAGCAAGCGATTGTCGAGTACTAAATTCTTATTTATAATATTCTGTCTTATTTATATTAATTATACCCTATCTTAAAATAATCCTTAACTAGATTTTGAAGCTATCCTAGTTAAATACATTTTTTATAAATACTTAGAACCCACTCTGCGTAATAAATTATTGCGTTAAGTCGTCTAATCTAGTTTTAAGAAAACAGCGACAGTGATACCGGCAAAATACCGTAAGAATAATTTTAAATGAATGTTTTTTAGTCTTGTTTTTTGTTCCGAATTTTACTCAATAAAAAAAGCCGGTAACCCGGCTTTATGCATTAAATGTTGCAATAACGGCTCCTAAAATTAATATCCATAGTCCAACAACGATAACCGTCATGATCAATGTATAAATTAAGAAGTTTTTTAAAGATGGACTCGTATCCGGTGATACGAGTAAAATAATAAAGAATATAATATTAATAATCGGAATCACCATGATGATTGAAAAAACAAACCAATCTAAGACACTCATATCACGATTTTTAAACATTGTATACACTCCTTTATGTTTTTAATACGTGTTTCATTATACTAATATTTTACCATTATTGCCAGTGACTTAAAATTAACTCTATCGCTAAATAAAACTATCAATGACCTTTTTAGCATGTTTCCAGGCCTTAACTTGTTGGGAAAGCATCGCTTTTCCTAAATCGGTAATCGCATAATACTTCCGCTTTTTCCCAGACTCACTTTCCTTCCAATAAGAACGTACCCATCCTTTAATCTCTAAACGTTTAAACGATGTATAGAGTGTTGCCTCCGTTAACACAAACTCACCACTAGAGGCAATCTCAATCTGTTTATTCATCTCATACCCATACGCATCAGCCCGGTTTAATATTGCTAGTAAGATCATATCAGTATGCCCTCTTAACAAATCTCCGGTAAGTTCCATTTAGTCACTTCCTTTAAACAAATTATATACAAGCGTAATAATAAGTACTGCCACGCCACTGACGAAAATGGTCGTAATCGGATTAAAGGCGCTATCAAAGAACAATCTCGCAGTAACAAGGGCATCGCCTATAATCGCGACCAAGAAATAACCAACAAATATAGTAGCATACATTAAAATTACCTTTTTAATTTCAACAGATTTATTCATTAACTTCTTCACCGCTAAAATAAAAAACCCAGTATACGGTACTAACAATAAAATCCCTAAGAAATAATTCCTTGGTAGTAATAATCTAAAGATGAAGAAAATCATTGGTGCTTCTGTTGAACTTGATCCTTCATGAATATTTCCAGTCGCAATCAAACTAACCAGTCCTGTAAAAAGCAAGATACCTAAAACAAGCTTCTCATAAGTATTTTTAGAAATTCCAGAAGATGATTTAACTAATCCGAACCCTTTACTAAAACTACCCTTTAAACTATCTTTACCACTTAAATACGTATAATGTTCAATAATCTTTTGATAAATCATATAAAACACAAATCCGACAATCAGTGATGAGATTACAAACATGAATAAGTACAACATTATAAACTCACCAATATTCAACATGACACTCAGCGGATCATTAGCACCCATTATAAACAAAATGATACCTGCAAGCAGTTGCCCAAATAAAACCGAAAAGGATATACCCCAAAAAATAAACGAGGTTTTTAAATACGAAAAACTCTTATCTAAATAAAGATGAAACAACTCAATATCCCCATTCACATCTTTCTCATACTGGGCCTTATGGTATGTATAATACGCACTTCCTACAAACAATACCACAGAGATCATTGTAATAATAAACGCTAATCCTCCTTGTAACACTAAAGCCACGACACCAAAAACACTTAATACCATCGCTACAAGCAACCCAACATCATAAAGACCTGGTGATAGTGTATAACGCGGTTCTTTTTCTACATCAAGACTTGAAAAATCACCAACACGGGCGATCGTTTCACGATACGCACGTTCTTCATCTTGATAGGTTTCCTTTAAAGTCTCATAACGCTCTAATAAATTACTGAGTACTTCTTCGACTAACTGCGTTTTTTCTTCACCCTTTTTAAATCTAAACTGATACGTTACATACGCTTTAATTTTATCTTCCATCATGATTCCTCCATACCTAATTAAGTTAGGTATATTCTAGCGCATTTATACCTAACCTGTCAAGGTATATTTTTCTAAAATAAAAAGCGTACAGTGTACGCTTAATATTTTACCTGACAAATGAGAAACGAAGGTTTTTTAACGTGATCGTCACAAACAAGACAATCACGATAATGACTAGCACTAATATATATAAGAATCTCGTTTCGATAAAGACATCTAATAAAACACCACTTAATACTGTCCCGATAATCGCCCCGAAGCCGTATGAAGTAAACATAAGGCCATATCGCTTGGCGTATAGATGCGTTCCGAAATATACTTTAATACTTGCTGGAAGCATCGCTAACCATGCACCAAGATTAAACCAAAATAATCCCATACTTAATCCGTATAATACTAAAGAGTTTCCTTGATTAAACAAGGCGATGAGTGACGCAAAAACAATCAAACTAATGCTTAGCCCACTCCCAAAAATAAACCCTTTCTTATCAACAATCCATCCAAACAAGGGTCTTGCAATCCCGTTTAACACCGCAAAAAACGATAACGACAACGCCACATGATTCACGTTAAACCGATAATTAATCACACCGATACGATAGGAAAGACCAATCATCATTAAGCCGATGGTTGTGGCGATAAGAAACATCGTATACAGTAAAACAAACGTTTTTATTGAAAATGGATATTCCTTTGTCTCTTGTTTTTTTAATAGAACCGTGTTTGTTTTAAACATGAATGCTAAAGGTAAAAGTACGATTAACGTTAATGTCCCCATGATAAAGAACGTTTGCGTTAACCCTAAATCTTTAATCCATATATGCACTAACGGTGCCATTACTAATGGCGATGCTCCAAACCCAGAAAGGATGATCCCAGTATAAAGCCCACTTTTTTCATAACGTTGATTAACAATAAACACCGGGACACCATAAACCATCCCCACTCCCACTCCGATTAGTACACCATAACTCATCGTTAAAAGTAACAGCGTCGTTGACACCGATGATAAAAACCAGCCAACACTGACTAACATTACCCCAATTAACACAATCATACGGGTATTATTAATCGTTAATAATCTTCCGGTAATCATCATTGAAATCGCATAAAAAAATAGCGATGTCATATACGGTAAACCGCTTTGTAAGGTACTGCTTTGGTATACCATTTCAACTTCTACACGGAAGACACTCCATGCATATACCGTACCTAAAAACATCATTAATAAAAACCCTGAAAGTAAGAATAAAACAGTCTTCATGTTATCACCCAATTAGTTTGAATATCAAAACACATAAAAATAGTGTATACTATCATGAAAAAAAATACAAGTTTTAAATCAATCTTCTTAAAACACCCTCTAATGCGGTATAATAAAACTAAGAAACCACGCCGTTTAAAGGAGTGATTCAAGATGAGACCAACGAAAGCGTTAAGTCAATATGATTATTTACTCGTCTTCGATATTGAAACCACAGGCTTAAATCATTATGAAGATGACATTATCGAGTTTGGCGGTGTTTTAGTCGAAACTAAAAACAATCAGTTCACCATCAAAGAAACCCTTCCTTATTTTGTGAATACCCACCGCGTTGTCCCAGAAAAAATCTTACAACTTACCAATATTACCCTAGACCAAATTAAATCCGGTATCTCACAAAGAGAACTCGCGAGTATCCTATGTGAATACGCTAAAATGAATGTCTTATGGGTTGCCTATAATACCCAGTTTGATATTTCATTTATCGATACCTTACTAAATAAATGCCATCCTAGTATTAAGTTTAAGCCGGATATTTTAGATCTTATGGCTGTCTATAAAGACCGTTTTGATTATCCTCATAAACTCGATGCTGCTATGGCACAGTATAACATTATATCAGAAGGCCATCACCGCGCTATTTATGACGCAAAGGTAACATTTGAGCTACTCCTAAAACTCGATGAAGCGTTACCGATATCACCGTATATCAATGTTATTGGGTATAACCCTAAATACGGCCTTTCAGGTGTGGTATATCCGCATATTAAATACTTAGAACATCCTTACGATAAAGGCTCTTTATTAAAACAAATTCTTCACTAAAAAGGTTCTACCAAATTGGTAGAACCTCTTTTTTAAAGTTCTTTATACGCTTTAACAAGTTCATCAACCGCTTTTTTACCATCCCCGAACAACATTAAAGTATTGTCGTTAGCAAAGAGTGGGTTAGGAATCCCCGCAAAACCTGGACTGAGAG
>SKIW01000006.1 GCA_007116245.1 Candidatus Izemoplasma sp.
GCCAATTGCTCTTTGGCAACTGGCTATCTAAATACTTAGACCCTGTAGTTTTCCGTCACCAGGTCACCCTGGTTTTGGCTTTATCACTATGTTTTGAGCGATTTACTTGTTATTCGTGAGTTAATAATACTACAGTTCAAATAATTTGTCAATAAATTTGACTTATTTTTTTTTAACTTTTTAAAATGGCTCAGTTAATAGGTCTACCTTACTTAAGTAGTTTGATGAAACTGTTTCCATGTTCAGTGCTTTTTACATCAAAATTATCAGAAATACTCTTACCGATGTCCGCAAAGCTTTCACGTAGTGGTAAAGCTCCTCCTTGAAGTTTTGGATTAAAAATAAGTAATGGAACATATTCGCGCGTGTGATCCGTTCCTTCATGGGTTGGGTCGTTACCGTGATCGGCAGTAACGATTAATAAGTCATCATCATTTAGTCCTTCCATAAACGTTTCAAGTTGTTTATCAAATGTTTCAAGTGCCTCTTTATAACCTTCTGGATCGCGGCGGTGGCCATAAAGTGCATCAAAATCTACTAAGTTTAAAAACGCGAGTCCGGTAAAATCTTTTTTAAGTGCATTTGTTATGTTCTTCATGCCCTCATCATTATTATCTTGTTTAAATGATTCAGTAATGCCTTCACCATCGTATATATCGTTAATTTTACCAAAGGCTAAAACATCATAGTTTGCTTCTTTTAAGTAGTTAAGTGTGGTTTTACCAAACGGCTTTAAAGCGTAATCATGGCGGTTTGGGGTGCGTTTAAACTCACCTTTTTTGGTCCCGATAAACGGTCTAGCAATCACGCGGCCAACTTTATATTTATCTTGTAACGTAAGTTCTCTTGCGATTTCGCAAGCTTCGTACAGTGCATCAAGTCCGATTTTTTCTTCGTGTGCCGCAATTTGAAGTACACTATCGGCACTCGTATAGACTATGAGGTCTCCGGTTTTTAACTGATGTTCACCGTACTCATCGAGAATAACGGTACCACTTGATGCCTTATTTCCCACAATTTTGCGTTTCGTACGTTTTTCGAGTTCTTGAATTAAGGATTCAGGGAATCCGGTATCGGTAAATGTCTGAAACGGCTTTTCGATTTTTAATCCCATGATTTCCCAGTGTCCTGTCATCGTGTCTTTACCTACACTCATTTCAGCCATTTTCGTGTAGTATCCAATAGGATTATCTATCGGTGTTACACCCTTAATATCCGTTAGTTTTCCTAACCCAAGTTTTTCCATGGTTGGTAACTGAATTCCGTTCGTGGCTAAAGAAATATTACGCAAGGTATTTGCGCCTTTATCACCATACTCTGCAGCATCTGGCATTTCACCAATGCCAACACTATCAATAACGATTAGAAATATTCGTTTATACATCTGTGTTTCCTCCTTTTTTTGCATGTGGATGATATTGATCATATATTTTAATAAGGTGTTGCTTATTGAGATGTGTATAAATTTCTGTCGTTGAGACATCTGTGTGTCCTAACATTTCTTGAACGTACCTTAAATCAACCCCGGCATTTAATAAATGTGTCGCAAAACTATGCCGCAACATATGCGGATTAACCTCTTTTTGAATGCCCGCTTCTTTAGCGAGTTCTCTTAGTATTTTATAAAATCCAACCCGTGATATGGTATTGCCAAACCTATTTAAAAAGACATACGGTGTGGGTTGTTTTGCCAGCTTTAGTCGTGCGCTTTCTAAATAGCTTTTTAAGGCTTTTGCTGCTTCATTACCAATTGGGACAATCCGTTCCTTATCGCCTTTACCAAAGACATTGATGAAGCCCATATTGATATGTAAGTCTTCTGTTTTTAATTGTATCAATTCTGTAATTCTTAGTCCACTACCATACAATAATTCAATCATCGCAAGGTTTCTTTTCATTAACGTGGTATCTTTTTTAGCGACTTCAATCAGTGCTTCTATTTCTTCAATCGCTAGAATTTCTGGCAGTCTTTTCGTTTGTTTAGGACGTCGTATATATAATAAGATATTGTCTTCTACTAATTTTTCTTCTAACAGAAACTGATGGAATTTTTTCATGGCACTTAATCGTCTAGAGACTGTCGCGGGTGAAAGGTGTTTTTTTCTTAATGTCATTAAGTAATTTTGAATAAGGTGTTTATCAATGTCTTCAGGTTTTGATACGCCTTTAAATTCTAAGTATTCAATATATGCATTTAAATCACTAATATACGCGTTAATACTTTGTTTGCTTAGTTGGTGTGAAGCTTTTAGTTCATATGCATACTCTTTTAATAGTTGTTTAAACATCGCTCTCACTCCTAAAATAGACTAAATATGATGTTTCCGATTAAAATCCCTTTACGGGTAAACCGCAAATAGTGGTTTGATAATTCTAATAAACCCTCTTTGATGTAATCTTCGAGTTTGGGATATGCCTGTAATAGTTCTATATCAAACCGATCTTTAATCTCTTTAAGATTAACGCCTTCAGTTAATCTTAAACCCATTAACATCGTATCACGCAATGGTTCATAAGGATAACGCGATGCTTTCCCGTGGTTGGTTTTTAATACATTTTCAATATAATACTTTACAGAACGGGTATTATAGTACCTTTCATTAAGGTATTTTCCATGGCTACCAGCACCAATTCCTATATAGTCTTCGTTTTTCCAATACACTAAATTATGTTTAGATTGATACCCTTTTTTAGCATAATTACTAATTTCATATTGATCAAAATGTGTGGATGTTAAGGTGTCGATAATGGTTTCATACATTTCGCCTTCAATATCTTCATCGTTTAGGGTTAGTTTCTTATTTTGAATATCGTAGTATAGCTTGGTATTTTCTTCTACGATTAAGCTATAGTATGAAATATGCGTAATAGGGAGTTGTGTCGCCGCCTTTAAATCTTCTTTCACGTTATCGATAGACTGATAGGGAAGATTAAAAATTAGATCAATGTTTATGTTGTGGATAGCGGCATCTTGGAGTAATTTAAGCCCGTTGTAAACATCTTCGTTAACATGTTTACGGTTAAGCACTTTTAAGATTTTTTCATTAAACGTTTGAACACCGAGACTAACACGATTTATCCCATTTTTTTTAAATAGGTTGGCTTTAGCTAGTGTGATATCGTTAGGGTTTGCTTCGATAGTGTATTCAATCACGTTTTTTGTATTAACATAGGTGTTAATGATTGTAAATAAGGTGTTTAACTGTATATCACTCAACGCACTCGGTGTTCCGCCACCGATATAAATAGTCTTCACATTTTTAAGTGCATCTTGATAATACTCGAACTCTTTGTTAAGCGCGTTTAAATACGCATCTTGTTTATCACTCGATGCCACTTCTTTAGCAAAATCACAGTAAGTACATATCGCTTTACAAAATGGAATGTGAATATAGAGTCCAAGCATAAAATCACCTAGTTTTATTGTATCATATCGTGTGAGTAATCCTAAAAAGAAAAACACGCAATAGCGTGTTAATCGTCAAGGGATAGTACAGATAAGAAGGCTTCTTGCGGTACTTCTACATTACCGACGCTCTTCATCCGTTTTTTACCTTCTTTTTGCTTTTCAAGGAGTTTTTTCTTCCGGGTAATATCGCCACCGTAACATTTTGCTAGAACGTTTTTACGCATGGCTCTTATCGTACTTCTAGCGATAACTTTATTACCGAGTGCCGCTTGAATAGGCACTTCAAACATATGTCTTGGTATAAGGTCTTTTAGTTTATCGGTAATGGCTTTACCGCGTTTATAAGCAAAATCTCTATGCACAATCATCGAGAGTGCATCCACGACTTCTCCGTTAATTAGAATATCCATTTTTACTAGTTTGCTTGCTTTATATCCATGGAAAACATAATCGAATGAGGCGTATCCTTTGGTCGATGATTTTAATTTATCAAAGAAATCATACACAATTTCGAGCAATGGTAAAAGATAGTTTATTTGGACTCTTGAATCACCGAGGTATTTCATATCTTGGAAAATACCGCGTTTGCTTTGGCAAAGTTCCATTATGTTTCCAACATATTCTTTTGGGGTCATCAAGGTTGCTTCTACATAAGGCTCTTCGATGCGATCAATATCTTGTTGCTCAGGCAAAAGTCCTGGGTTATCGAGTTTCATCATTTCGCCATTAAGAAAGTAAACATGATAAATAACACTCGGTGCGGTGGCGATAAGATCGATTTTGAACTCTCTTTCGATACGTTCTTGAATGATTTCCATATGAAGCATTCCTAAGAATCCGGTTCTAAATCCAAAGCCTAGAGCTTGGGATGTTTCTGGTTCAAAAATTAAACTTGCGTCATTAAGTTTTAAGCGTTCTAAAGCTTCTCTTAGATCGTTATAATCATTCGTATCTATCGGGAATAACCCACAAAAGACCATCGGATTTAATTGGCGGTAGCCAGGTAGTGGTGTTTCTGCACGATGTTTAGCGAGGGTTATAGTATCACCAACACGCACATCTTCAACATTACGAATAGCCGCTGTTAAGTAACCTACATCACCGGGTGCTAAATAATCACGTTTTTCAGGTTTAGGTGTGTTTACACCGACTTCAACAACCTCAAACTTATGCTTGTTTGACATCATTTGAATCATATCACCTTTTTTTACGATCCCTTCAACAATCCGTATAGATGGGATGATACCTTTGTAAGGGTCGTAATATGAGTCAAAAATTAACGCTTTTAATGGTGCTTCAGGATCCCCTTTAGGTGATGGGATTTTATGAATGATTTGGTCGAGAATCTCAACGATACCAATACCTTCTTTCGCACTAGCAAGTACCGCTTCGCTCGCATCAAGTCCGATAATATCTTCAATATCTTTACGCACCTTTTCAACTTCAGCGTTAGGAAGATCTATTTTATTAATCACAGGTAAAATTTCTAAATCATTATCGAGTGCTAAATAGACATTCGCTAATGTTTGTGCTTCAATCCCTTGTGCAGCGTCAACGACTAAAAGCGCGCCTTCACAGGCAGCTAAACTGCGGGATACCTCATACGTAAAATCGACGTGTCCCGGGGTGTCGATTAAATGAAAGATATACGTTTCGCCATTTTTATGACGGTATTCGATTTCAACGGCGTTGAGTTTGATGGTTATACCACGTTCGCGTTCTAAATCCATCGAATCGAGAAGTTGTTCTTTCATTTCGCGTTTTGTAATCGATTGGGTATGTTCTAAAATACGATCAGCTAACGTACTTTTACCGTGATCGATATGCGCGATAATCGAGAAATTACGAATCGTTTTTTGACGATTTTTTATGTGTGCAATCGTTTTTTCTTCATGCATCGTCATCTTCCTTTCAAATGCTGTAAACATTGTATACGAATTGGGGTGTTTTTGCAATGTTTATCCATAAAAAAAGACGCCAAAGCGTCTTTTTAAAGATAGCGTTTCTATAAGCCATGTTCTGTACCGTTACCGGCGATAATCATTTATCTGCGGTTTCCCGCCCCTTCTCAGGTTTAGTTCCCTTTGAAAGGTGCCCCTACCATAATTTGGGTTTCTAGCTTGTGGGGTTTACCCGTTCCACCTTAAGCGTTTCCACTTAAGTTCGTCTCTGTGGCACTTTTAAAGTTACTTTAACCAGTTAAGGTTATTTCACAGCCGTCACCAATTTGGTGCATAGCGTTATGGTTTCCGCTATCACAAACACTACACGCATCTCAGCGTGTGCTAGCATGGACTTTCCTAACCTTGTCAGGCTCGATTATCCGAAACGCATCTAGAATACTAAGTTATCAAGTTTATTCTTTTTTGTCAACAGGTTTTGATGGTTTCTCAGGACGTGGTAATGTTGCTTGATGTGATAAATCAATACGTCCACGATCGTCAATTCCAATGACTTTTACTTTAAGTTTTTGACCGAGTTTTACAACGTCTTCAACACGGTTCACACGGTCGTGTGAAAGTTTTGAGACATGGCAAAGACCATCTGTGCCTTTCCATAATTCTACGAAACAACCGAACTTTTCAATGCGAACAACTTTACCTTCGTAAATCTCTCCGACTTTAGCAACACGTACTAAATCTTCGATTTTTTTAATCGCTTTGTCGATTGGTGCTAACGCTGTATGCATAATGGTGACGCGCCCATCTTGTTCGATATCGATTTTTACATCATCGCACTCTTCGATAATCTTTGAGATAATTTTACCACCTGGGCCGATAACATCACGGATTTTTTCTGGATCAATCACCATGATTTTTACTTTCGGTGCGTGTTTTGACACTTCTGGACGTGGTTTATCGATGGTTTGTAACATGTTTTCTAAAATCGTTAAACGTCCAATACGTGCTTGTTCTAACGCTTCTTTTAAGATTTCTTTTGTTAATCCTGCAATTTTAATATCCATTTGTAATGCGGTAATACCTTCTTTTGTTCCTGCAACTTTAAAGTCCATATCACCTAAGTGATCTTCAAGACCTTGGATATCGGTTAATACACGATTGATTTTACCGTCGCTAATAAGTCCCATTGCAATACCTGCTACAGCTGCACTAATCGGTACACCTGCTGCCATTAAACTCATACATCCCGCACAAATACTCGCTTGTGATGTTGAGCCATTGCTTTCAAGTATTTCTGAAACAATGCGAACGGTGTAAGGGAAGTCTTCTTCGTTAGGCATAACTTGTGCTAAAGCACGTTCTCCTAAAGCACCATGTCCCACTTCTCGACGACCTGGAGGACCATACCGGCCTGTTTCTCCAACACTGTAAGGTGGGAAGTTATAATGTAGCATAAAGCGTTTATTATCAGTATCACCAAGTCCATCGATAATTTGGTGTTCACCTAAAGCACCGAGTGTGGTAATGCTGAGTGCTTGGGTTTGACCTCTTGTGAATAACGCGCTTCCGTGGGTTAACTCAAATAAATCAACTTTAGAGTTTAACGCTCTAATTTCACTGAGTTCTCTACCATCAGGACGCACTTTCTCTTCTAAAATTAAACGGCGAACTTCATCTTTAATAATATTATCCATTAAACGGTTTGACTCTTTAAGTTTCGCTTTACGGTCATCCTTATCAAGTGTTTCAAACATTTTTTCAACCGCTTCTTGGACACTGTCTTTAATGCTTTTAACCATATCGCTACGTGCACTACGATCATGGTTTTGAGCTGCTTTAACAAGCTCAGCTTTAGCATTTTTTTCAATGTAATCTACGATAGTAGCATCGGGTTTTTGAGGTACAAACTCGATTTTTTCCTGTCCGATTTCAGCAATGATTTCTTCTTGGAAAAGACATAGTTTTTGAATCCATGAATGCCCAAACATCATCGCTTCAAGCATATCATCTTCACTCACTTGTTTTGCGCCAGCTTCAACCATATTAATCGCATCTTTAGTTCCTGCGACAATTAAATCAATGTCCGATAGTTCTAATTCTTCTTCGGTTGGGTTAACGATAAATTCTCCATCAACTCGTCCTACGACAACCCCAGCAATCGGGCCTTGAAATGGCATCGGACTTAACGCAAGTGTTAAACTACTTCCAAACATCGCTGTCATTGGAGGTGAACAATCTGTATCACCACTAATAACGGTGTTAATTATTTGGATATCGTTTTTAAATCCGTCCGGGAATAATGGACGAATCGGACGGTCAATTAATCTTGCCGTCAATGTTTCTAATTCTGAAGGTCTACCTTCACGTTTGAAAAATCCCCCCGGGATTTTCCCAGCCGCATACAGTTTTTCTGTATACATTAACATTAATGGGAAGAAATCTAGGTCAGATGGATCTTTAGAAGCTTGCGTAACGCTTAAGACTGCAGTATCTTCATAACGCACTACAGCAGCGGATGTTGCTTGCTTTGCTATTTCACCAATCTCAACCACAAGTTTGCGACCATTAAAGTCAAATGTATAAACTTTGGCTTCTGTCATTTTTTAGTTTCCTCATTTCTCTTCTCTTATATTTTTCTACAATTAATTATAATACCATAAAACCTCTAATAAGTATAGTTTTATCCAAAAGAAAATGCAGACAATGTCTGCATTAAAAGATATTTTGGAGATTATGCATAAAGCGTAGGATAAAGCGAATACCAATAACGAAACCTAATAGGATTAAGATAATCCAAAACCAAAGAAAGTTTCTAAGCGTTGCGTTCGTAGCAGGACTGATAAGTAATACAATAACGACAATGACATTTAAGATTGGAATAAGCATTAATAAATAAAACACAAACCAATCTAATATAGTTAATTGTTTTTTAGCAAACACGTGTTCACCTACTTTCTTAAAATTCCGTGACCACCAAAAATCGGACGAATATCGTTGATGGTAATAACGACATCTTTTTGAAATGATTTAATCGTTTCGATTGTTTCTTTAATTTTTCGTCTAGGAACATGCATATAGAGTACTTCCTTACGATCATCACGACCATAGGCATCCATACAAGTAACTGCAAAGTTCATTGTTCGTAATTCCATCGCGAGTTGTTTTCCGTGGATTTTTTTAACGATAGCTTCAATTTTAACTGTCCCTAATGCGAGTTTATTCTCAATCCAACTTCCAGTGTAATTACCCACTGAAAATGCAAAGGCATATACAAAAATCTGGATTGGGTCTTCTGTAATATTCGTGAGAACTGTCGCCACGACAATCACCCAAATAACGACTTCGAAAAAGCCAATGCAGGCTCCGATAATACGTTCTCCTTTGGTAATTAAGACAATTCTTAACACCGCGAGAGATACTTCGAATATTTTAACTGAAAATATTAATAAATAAATCAGTATATTGGGTAATGAATTTAGCCATTCAGCCATTGTTTAAACTCCTTGTTTTTCATGAACGATTTTACCATCGATCATAACCATTTTAGGACGTGTCATAATATCGAATATGTCGCCATCCCAAATGACGATATCAGCGTCTTTACCGACTTCAAGAGAGCCAACGCGGTCTTCGATACCGTTAATCTTCGCAGCATCAATCGTTAGCGCTTCTAACGCTTTCTTACGACTGAGACCTTCCTTCACAAATAGCGCCGCTTGAACGAGCGTTGCATCGAGTGTGATAACGGGGTGGTCTGTCATAATCGCGAAGGGGATATTATAATCTTCAAGTATTTTAGCGCTTTTAAATGATCGATGAATCAGTTCATATTTCGATGAGTAACCGAGGGTAGGTCCTAAAATCATAGGAAACCCACTTTCTTTGACTGCATCAGGAATTAGATATGCTTCCGTAGCATGATCAATCGATGCATCAAGACCAAACTCTTTTGAGATCCGAATCGCAGTCATGATATCATCACTTCTATGCGCATGGATTTTTACTTTCATACCATCAAAGACACGCATAAGGCTATGCAGTTTCATATCGAATGTCGGTTTATTTGCGCCTTCTTCTTTATTTTCATAGGCTTTCAAGTCGTTGTAATAATCACGCGCTTTCATAAGCCATTCACGCATAATTGCTGCGCTTGCCATTCTCGTTGATGGGGCTTTTTTCTGATTTGAGTAAACGCGTTTTGGATTTTCTCCGAGTGCCATTTTCATACACACTTCTTCTTTAAACACCATTTCATCCACGGTTTTTCCAACCGTTTTTAAAGCAGTAAAAGTCCCGCCAATCACGTTCGCGCTTCCCGGTCCTGTAACGACACTTGTAACACCGCTTGAAGCGGTATAACTAAACGCTCTATCATGTGGGTATACGGAATCAAGCCCACGTAATTCAGGATAGACAGGATTTGTCATTTCATTGGTGTCATTCCCTTCAAATTGAATGCCTTCTTCCATAATTCCGATATGGCAGTGTGGATCAACTAAACCTGGTGTGAGGATAGCACCGTCTGCATCGATAACGTGATAATCTTGATAATCGCTTTGGTTAAGTTTTGTACCTACAGCTTCGATTTTACCTTCTTTTGTCGCAATAAAACCCAGTTTGTCTTCAATCCCTGCCATTGTGTTTAGTCTAGCGTTTTTTATTAAAATCATGCTTCTTCCTCCCGAATCTTTCTAAGTTCTTCTTTATTGAGTTCTATGCGTTCTTTATTAAGTTCCTTGATGTAAATAATCGTGGTTTTTATCGTTCCTGTTATGGGGATAGCAAGAATTAATCCAACAATACCAAACAAGTATGTAAAGAAGACAAACGCTGATAAAATTAACAATGGGTGTATTTTTGTTTCACGTCCCATAATTAATGGTTGAGCAACGTTGTTTTGAATCATTTGGCCGACAATGTTAATCGTTAAAATCGCGATCGGTGCGTATTGTCCAAACATTAACGTATCGCGTTCAGTTAAGCTGTATAATACAGGTAAGATAATCGCAATAAATGGACCAACGTAAGGAACAATATCGAAAAAGCCTAACATAAATCCAAATAAGATACTACGCTCTTTAAACCCTAGTATAAAGAAAATAATCGTGAAGAAGACCGCCATAACAAACATCGTAATAAACCGTCCGTTAAAATATTCCTCAACAACACGGTTAGCACGTTTAGTCAGTTCAATCGCATGTATGCGTATTTTTTTAGGAAAAACGACCATGATATTTTCATATATCTTAGTGCGTTCATATAATATAAAGAAAAGAAATACCGGAATTAATACGACCGTAATAATAATCGTGACAACACTTTGGAAAATCGATAATAAATCTAAGGTAATTTGATCGGTTTCGGTAATTCTGACATTTTCTTGAATCCAGTTATAAATGCTTCCAAACCGTGACGATTCATCAAAGAAACTATCGAGAAAATTAAGCACATTTGGCCAATCATTTTCAATAAATGCTAAGGCTTGTTCGTATATAAGTGTTCCTGCAAAACGGATGAACACAACAAGTAAAATACCGGTTCCAACAAAGACAATCACAATATTTAAAATCCGGTACTTGAATTTTAGCCTTCGTTCTAGTAATTTAAACACTGGTGCCATTAAATAACTGATAAATAAGGCGATTGAAAACGGTAAGACAATCGCAATAAAGGCACTCATAAAGAGACTGATTGCATTGCCGAATACTTCACGAATTAAATACAGTGCTAGTAGTCCTAAGACTAAAATAGCCATGTTAACCAATAGCATAATGCGCTTTTCTTTTTTACTCATGTCTTTCCTCCTCAAACAGTTCTATTTCATTATAATGTATTTACTATGTGTTTTAAAGCGTTAAAACAAAAAAAAAGCGCAACTGCGCTTAATCTTTATCGTCTTAGTCCAAGTTTTTTTACAAGTGTTTGGTAACGTTTAACATCTTTTTTCGCTAGGTATTTCATCAAGTTACGACGATGCCCAACTTTTTTCATTAATCCACGACGTGAATGATAGTCATGTTTATGAATTTTAAGATGTTCGTTTAGCTCTCTAATCTCTTTTGTAAGAATCGCGACTTGTACTTCAGGTGAACCTGTGTCGCCTTCTTTTACACGAAATTCTTCTACAAGAGCTTGTTTTTCTTCTTTTGTAAGTGCCATAAAAAAGCCTCCTTCTTTAATTTCTTACCTGATCCTTAGCAAACCGTTGGAGTATCGGAAAGCCATGGAATAGGCGCGATTATTATTATAGCATAGTTTATTGATTATGCAAGAAAAATTCATCGGTTTCAAAAAAATCACGTGCTGCTTGTTCATCGCGCTTAATTTGATCGATTAACGCTTGTTTTGAGTGAAATGTCATTTCACAACGCAGGCGTTTCACAAAACGCATTTCGATAATCTCTTCATAAATTTCTTCATCAAAGTCTAAGATATAGCTTTCAGTGCTTAACCCGCGGTATTGATTAAGGGTGGGGTTATAGCCAATCGTACTTAATGACGGATGCCATTGATCTTTCACTTTAGTATAGCTAATATAAACACCTTGTCGAGGTACTAAATACCCATCAGTGTCAATATTCGCAGTAGGGTAGCCAATTTCTCTTCCTTTTTTTTGTCCATGAATCACATTACCTTTTATAGAGTAATGACGTCCTAGCGTCTCTTCGATTTCATCGACTTGGCCACTCATAATTAAATCCCGTATATGGGTGCTACCAATTTTATAACCTTGATAACGCATTTCTTCTACCATAATGGTTTTAAACTCATCAACTGCCATTAACGTATGAATATTTCCGCTTGCTCTAACGCCAAACTTAAAATCAAATCCGCAGACTAATGTGTTTAAGCCTTTTAAATAGTAGTCAATAAACGCATCCGGTGTCATTTTTGCTTTTTCTTTATCAAAACGTATGATGTATAAGTAATCGAGATCGTAGTTTGACAATACTTCGATTTTCCGTTCAAACGGTGTTATATAACGATAATCAAGGTCGAATAAAACGCTTTTAGGATGAACATCAAAGGTAATCACTGCACGTTTCATCTGACGGGCGTCTGCTACGTCAATCATTGTGTTTATAAGTTTTTGATGGGCTTTGTGTACACCGTCAAAAAAGCCGATGGCAGCGACTGTATTCGGGGCTATTTTGTGTCCATTTAACTCAAGTATTTGCATAATCGACCTCTCATATAAAGACGTTTTTTGCTTTATAATATGTATCATTACGTTCGTATATAGCGAGTAACTGACCGTTCTCATCGATGCATTTTAAGATTTCTGCATGATGATTTAAAACTAACGGTTGTCCGTTTTTAATTTTTTGAATTTCTGGTATGCTAACAATCATACTTGGCATATCACGAAGCGCTTCATTCATCGGAATGATTGCGGACGCGAGATCATCGTCAAGTGTCACAGCTTCTTCAATCGTAAAGGTTCCTGCTTGAAGACGGTGAATCGCTTGAGTATAGCCAACACTATGACATTTTTTAGCGATATCGTTTGCTAAAACTCTTACATAGATTCCCTTTGATGCGTGCACTTCACAATCAACAAAATGTTCGCTATTTATTGTGGTGAGTTCGCTCACGCGTTTAAGGGTGTGTATCGTTAAAGTGCGTGCCGCAATTTTTGGAATTGTTTCATTATTTCTTGCGTACTCGTAAAGTTTTTTCCCCTCAACTTTAACAGCTGAGTAAGCGGGTGGAATTTGGGTGTATGGTCCGATAAAGTTGCTTAAAATTTCATCGATGTTTGGTACGGATTCGATCGGTTTTTCAGTCATAAATACACCGGTGTGGTCAAGGGTATCGGTTGTTTTCCCAATAGCAAGGGTAAAGCGGTAGCGTTTATCATCTTGATTTAAATAGTTAAGGAGTTTAGTGCCTTTATTAATGCCTAAAACTAAAACACCGCTCGCTTCAACGTCTAAGGTTCCAGAATGACCAACTTTTTTTGTGTTTAGCGCTTTTCGGACACGACTCACACAATGGTGACTACTCATGCCTAAAGGTTTATTTATTATTAAAATTCCATCCATTTTTCTCACCGTATTTATTATACACTAATTATTAGATAATCAAAATGAAACATAAAAAAAAGCCGGATGGCTTTTTCTTCTTATGCGCTTTTAACCCAGTTAATTAAAGCATCTTTAGGCATAAATCCCGCTTTTTGTGCGACTACTGTACCTTCTTTAAGTACAAATAGTGCAGGAATTCCTTGAACGCCGTATTGTTGAGCAAGTCCGATGTTTTCATCAACGTTTACTTTAACAACTTTAATTTCAGGATTTTCACTTGCAACTTGTTCTAATACTGGACCAATCATTTTACATGGTCCACACCAATCAGCGTAAAAATCAAGCAAAACAAGTGCTTCATCTTTAACGGTTTCTTCTAAGGTTTTACTATCTGCATAAATAACTTCTGACATTTATTTTCCTCCTTTATTATTCGTACACGGTCATTATACTAGTAATTGGGCTGAAATACAATAAAAGTGCTTAATTCTATAAATTATTTTTCGTCTTCAAAATAGACAATCGTTACCCCTTGACCACCTTCGTTACCTTCACCATCGCGATGGCGTTTTACTAACGGTGATTCACTGACAATGGTTTTAACCATTTTACGTAAAGCGAGGGTACCGAATCCATGTATGATGGTTGAAAAAGGCATCCCGGCAATAGCGCAATCATCTAAATATTTAAAGATTGCTTCTTCAGCTTCATGTACTCTTAGTCCTCTTAAATCTAATGTTGAAGAGACATCTTTCTTTTTTGGTGTTTGTGATTTTGGGAGGCTTTTTTTAACTTGTTTGGTGTCGCTGTATTGAAATTCGTTTTCTTTAAAAACACTTGTTAATCTTCCCATTTGAACTTCCCATTGTGTCCCTTTTAACTTTTTAACTAGTTCACCATAACGGTTAAACTTAGGAATGTAGACTGTATCATTAACCTTGAAGGTGTGTTCTTCTTGTAAGGTCTCTGCGGCTTCTTGGTCAGCGAGGGTTCTTACTTGGTACTTTAGTTCAGCGAGTTCGTGTTCTTTAAACGATTTTTGCTTTAATGATTCAAGTTCGTTAATAAGTTGTTGAGCCTCTTGTTTTAAGTTGATTAGCACTTTTTGGTTTTCTAACATCATTTTTTCTTTTAAGTTCGTTTTTTCGGTTTGTAAGTCCTTTTTAAGCGCTTCTAAAGACTGTTTTGTTTTACGGTTTTCATCGAGTAGCTGCTCGTACTCAAGTACCATCGCATCTAAGCGTTGACTTTCTGTGCGGAGGTTTTGTATTAAATCGCTAATTTCACTTTTAGAGGTTAATACTTGGCTTTTAGCATCCTCAATAATTTCTTGGTTTAGTCCCAATCGTTCACTGATTAAAAACGCATGTGATTCACCAGGAGTTCTAAGTAAAAGTCGATACGTTGGTTTTAACGTTTTTTCATCAAACTCAACACTGGCATTAACGATGGATTCTTTCGTGTACGCATACGCTTTGAGTTCTGGATAATGTGTTGTTGCGACGATATGTACATTATAATGGTCTAAATAGTTTAGAATACTCATTGCAAGGCTAGAGCCTTCTTTAGGATCAGTTCCACTGCCGAGTTCATCGAGTAAGATTAAGCTATTGTCTTCAACTGTATTCGTAATACGCACAATATTATTCATATGTGAAGAAAACGTGGATAACGATTGTTCAATGCTTTGTTCATCCCCGATATCAGCGCGTATTTGGTTATAGATACGCGCTTGAGAGTTCGGTAAAACAGGAATGAGTAACCCGCTTTGCACCATGATACTTAAGAGCCCAATCGTTTTTAGTGTCACGGTTTTTCCTCCGGTGTTCGACCCGGTGATCACCATCGTTTTAACACCTTCATCAAAGGTAATTGTGTTTGCGACAACCTCATCTTTTGAAATCAGTGGATGGCGCGCTTTAATTAAGTTTAACTGTTTCCCGATTTTGGGTTTGGTCCCTTCGATATTGTGACAGTATTTTGCTTTAGCAAATAACGCATCGAGTTGACCTAAAATCATCGCATTATGTTTTAAGGTATCGTGGTTTTCATAAACGAGTTCTGTGAGCATATAAAGTAGGCGTTCAATCTCGTGTTTTTCTTCGGCTTCTAAACGCATTCTTTTGTTTGTGAGTTCACGGATAGCATCGGGTTCAATATACGCGGTTTCTCCACTATTAGAGTAATCGAGGATGGTTCCTTTAACATTGTTTTTTTCGGAAATCTTAACCGGGATAACATAGCGTTCGTAACGCATTGTTACAATCGATTCGGTTAAGCGTTTCTGTTCTTTTCGGAGAATTTCGTCAAGACTTGTTTTTGTTCTTTTTTCAACATTTGCAAGCTCTTGTCTAATCGTTTTAAGGGTATTTGATGCCGTTGATAAGATTTCGCCTTGTTCATTCATAATCGTTTCAATCGATGTTTTTAAATCTGTGCATATTTCTAACTCGTGTGCATAGTATTCGATTAAAACCTCTTTTTCGATTATATCTCTTAAGCGCATCATTTCTCGTTTAATACGTTTCGTTGATACGATGTGTTGGTAAATATCGATACATTGACGAATCGTTAAAACACCGTGTATTTTTGCACGGGATAATGCGGCGCGGATATCCGCGATTTGTGTGAATGATGGCTCAATACGGTTTTCAATGAAGTTAACCGCTTCTGCGGTTTCCTCGAGCATTGTTTCAATGGTTGCGATTTTAGTGATAGGATAAATCGCTTTAATGTTTTCTTTACCTTGTTCTGTGTGTGCATAAGGTAGTATCGCTTCGAGGATTTTGTTAAATTCTAGTGTTTTTATATCAAAGGTCATAAGTAAACCCTCCTGTCGATACTATTTTACCTCATTTCGTGCTAAAATAAAGGGAAGGAAGTGAAAAAGATGAACTTTGTGATTAAATTAACCCAAAAGCAGTTAGATGCTTTCTTAGATTTTTATAAAGATGCGCTTGTTTCAAGCAATGACCAGCATGTTTTGGCGCGTTTTAAAAAAGAAGGTGTGGTCATTACTGTATACACGACAGGAAGTGTCATGTTTCAAGGTAAGGATGCTGAGCATGAAGTGTTGTTTTGGGAAGATAC
>SKIW01000067.1 GCA_007116245.1 Candidatus Izemoplasma sp.
CTCTATTTTATGGTAAAATAAATTAAAAGTGATGTGAGACTATGAATAAAAAAAGAACAATTTCAATAACCATCCTTGTGCTCCTTCTAGGAACACTTTTTACGATTGCCATGCTTTACACAACAACAAACTACCGTTTAGCTTTAGGTACACCAACCTCATTAAACACAGATTGGCACTATCGCGTAGACGATACAGAAACCATCCCTATAGAAGAACTCCCATCTCGCATCGCACTAGAAGAACGAACCCCGTACACCATCGAAACCATCCTTCCAACAAGCTTTTCAGATCCACAACACATCCTTATTAGAACCTCACTTGCTAACATAACCGTGACCTTAGATGGTAATATACTTTACGAAGCAAACTTCGAAAACGAAAAAACCTACGCCAGTACTTGGCATATTATAGACATTCCCCAAAATAGTGATGGCCAAACCTTAAGCCTAACCTTTGATACACCATATGCATCAATGCGCGGTATCATAAACGAAATCACTTACGGTGATTTAACATCATTATATACACAAATCTTTCGTGATTTCGGCTTGCGTCTTTCTTTAGGCCTCATCACCTTATTCATCGGTATTGTGTTCGTCCTAACAAGTTTAATATTAAGAAAAGACAACCAATATACCATCTATATCGGCGTCTTCGCGATTATCTTTTCCTTTTGGTTAATCTCAGAATCACGGATGCTGCAGTTTATGATCGGAAACCCGAACATCCTAGGCAGCTTATCCTATATTTCAATTGCCTTATTCCCCCTCCCCTTAGCGATTTACATTCGCAATGTCTTAATCGTGGATCATAAACACTTTTTTAGTTTCGTATGTGTCTTTTTTGCGATAAACACCGTTTTAGTTACGACCTTACACTTCACCGGCATCGCCAGCTTCTTTGAAACCGTCACAATCTCGATAATCATGCTTCTAATCTCTGTTATTATTATGTTAGTACTCCTAATTATCGAATACAAAAAATACCGTAGTAAACTCGTCTTAAAAGTATTTATAATCTTCTTAATTGTCGCTTTCTTCACCTTTTTAGAAGTCGTAATCTTCTCACTAAGTGACTTCAGAAGAACATCCGATTTTGCCGCTACCGGATTAGGACTCATCCTCATAATAATCTTCATCAACTTTATTCAGTTTAGCCTTAAAAACTATAAAGGAAGTTTAGAACGCACCCTTTACGAACGTCTTGCCTACACAGATCAACTTACCGGTGCATTCAATCGCTTTGCCTACTTTAAAGACATCGATCACCTTAATCAAATCAAAGACCATCCCGTCTTAAGACTTGTCTATTTTGACCTTGATAACTTAAAAACCATCAACGACAACTTTGGGCACCCCATCGGGGATGAAGCCATCCAAAACGCCTACAAACTAATTAACACCGCGTTTGGCAACCAAGGAAAATGCTACCGCATGGGCGGCGATGAATTTGTCTGTATCATCGAGGAAACCGATGTTATCTCATTTCAAAAAAACCTCGACCAGTTTAACCAACACTGCGAAGCGTTTGATGCTGAAACAGAGTACACCTTCAGTATATCAACCGGGTCTGCCGTTTATAATGTTAAGCAAGATCAAAGCTATGATGATACACTTACAAGATCAGATAAAATGATGTATAAACAAAAACAATCCAAACGATAAAAAAAAGCGAAAAAATTCGCTTTTTTTACTGCTTTTTAGGTGGTAAAGGAATAAAAATACTCGTCCGTTTTGCATACGCTTGAAACGCTTTATTTGATGCATACCTTTTTTCTAATAACGGCACCCCAGAAACATACCGCACTAACCAAGTTATAACAACAGGACTTATAATCGCGATCCATGCTATGGGTTCTGAAACCGCAATCACCACGATAAAAATACCCCACCATAAACAACTTTCACCAAAATAATTAGGATGACGTGTATACTTCCATAAGCCAGATTGCATAACCTTACCCTTATTTTCAGGATGCTTTTTAAACGCTTTTAACTGAGCATCACCCACCGTTTCAAAAATAAAGCCAGTAAAGAAGACAAGTACACCAAATCCTAAAAAGACATAATGAACTAAATCATACGACCCTCTCGGAAACGCGTGCACCATCATAATACTCGTCGCTAAAACATAATGGAACACCGCTTGGAGAATAAAAACCTTAAAGTAAGCTTGAAGTCGTGGAAACTTTGTTCCCCATTTCTTACGCATATCTTGATAACGAAAATCCTCTTCTTTACCCCAATTGCGCTTACCGATATAAAACGTTAGACGTAGTCCCCAAACACCCACCAACAAGACCACAACCAACATCGTCCAATGGAAGACATCAAAATAAAGTGCTAAACTTAAATTAAACAAAGCTGTTAACACAAAACTTAATCCCCAAAACACATCGACGATAGAATTGTTTTTCTTGAGTTGTGCCACCAAAAATACAATTGTAAAAATACTAATACTAAATAACGCAGTATAAACAAAGAAAATGCTCATAAAAAGTCCCCCTTAAGCTTAAATTGGTTTTGCATGTATTCTAAAACCCAAGCTTGAAAATCAATATCAAAATCTTTTTTTAGTAACTTAGAAAATAGTTTAACACGTTGTGGCTTATTTTCAGTATAAAGTGCTGAAAATAATTGGAAGAGAGCTTGATCGCGCAAATTATCTTTATCTAAAAAATCATAAGCAAGCGCGCGATAATAATAAAAATTAGGTAATAAATAAAGCAATTTATACCGATCACAAATCTCTATACTAGTATCGCAAACTCGCAACACTTTCTGATACTCCCCATTAAATCCATAATAACGTGCGAGCGCGAACATGCTAAGCACGACTGTATGATAATTAGAATAGCCGTATAAAAAAGCATCGTTCTGTGATAAATCATCGATAAAGCGGGCTATTTTCTTGCGTTCTTCAGGAGTATGCAACCTCAAAAGAGCCCCCAATACCAACACTTCAATCGGTGTGATAATCGATTTAGATAAAATGCTTGGATAATTGATGAGTTTTAGAGTATGCTCTAAATGTTCTGATTTAGATATTCTTTTTTCAAGAAATTTAAATAAATCTAATGTATGTAGGTACAACAAACGATTATCATCATCATACAATTCATCTAAAAAAAGCTCATCCCCTAATTTTCTTGCCTTCTCAAAATCGTTAGTGACTAAAGCATTATAAAAATTATCCACTTTCTTAGCTTCAACTAAACGTTCCTTATCCAGCTGTTCAATCACATGTTTAGCAGTTAGACTCAGTCGTTTTGAAAGTTCCACCATCACAGGATAACTCATAATACTATCACCGCGCAAGTATCTTCGATACTGCCTTAAAGACACCACGTCATGAACAAAATCCTCTTGAGTTACACCACGCGACTTACGCAATACCTCAAACAATTCAGCTAACTTTTTTGCATAAGGACTTTCCATAATAATCCCACATCCTTCACTATTTTAATTATAGGACATATTTGCCCTATTAAAAAACGAAATCTTTGTATATTATAAAAATAGTAGTTAGGGTTAGGGAATCCTAGGGGATTACTACTATTATTAGGGGGAAGAAAAGAACGTCTCTTGCAGTCGTTCTTTTCTTTTATCCTAAAACATGACAAAATATGACAAAATTATATTGACATGATATGGCATGTTTGGTATTATAGACTCAGAGGTGATTCTATGAAAACAATGTATACGCTAAATGACATTATTAACTTAACAAAGCTTTCTGAACGTACCTTGCGTAGATACTTAGAACAAGGTCTACTTAAAGGACACAAACTAGGTGGAATTTGGCGTTTCACCGAACAAGACCTAAAACGTTTTTTTGATAATCAGTCATTTAATCAAACCATTTCACGTCAAGCTAGCGAAGAAGTGAAACAATTCATCCGCCGTGAGTACAACGCGAACGAAGAAGGTAAGGGCTGCGTTATCCTAGACTTCAACGCACCTGATCAGTACCAGTTCAATGAAATAAGATGCATCGTTACAGAAACATCCACTAAGTACAAGGGATTTAGTATGAAACTTTATCCAGAAGGTGATTACACACGCGTCGTATTAATCGGTGGTTTCGATTATCTAAACGATGTCACAAACGCATTAACATCGATAAAAAAGCCTGAGTAAACGTTGCGATTTGCAACGTTTTATTTATTGAAAGACACATCTATGATAAGATAAAAGTGACCAAAGGAGGTACTTATGAAAGAAATTCTTATAAAACATAGTTTACGTTATCCCTTAATGGAACTAGAAGATTACTTAAAACTATTGTACCAAAGTTACTTCGGTCCTGTCCATATAATGCATCAACCAAGTAAAGAAAGACTGCTTAGCTATCTAGAAAAAGAACTAAAGACGGCTGAATATTCACAATTAACACCAATAGTAGAGGCGATTAATAATCACTATGTTCGCGTTTCACTAAAAGCGATCGATAAAAACATCTACGCAAAAGAACACCTTATAAACGCTTTTTACACATCCATGCAAAATAGTCCGCAACGTACGAAAGAACTAATTGAAGAGTTCAAAGAAGCCACAAAAATACTGTTAAACCTCATTGAAATCGGTACAATTAAACTCGATTTACAAACGTCGAAAAACAAAATAAGCAACTATATTAACGAAGGTATAAATCCATTACACCATAGTGAAACCTACCGCCTTAATTACCACCCTCATTATCGTGTAATCGAAGAACGTCTTTTAATAAAGGAGAAAAAACATGGCTAAAGTGATGCAAAAAAC
>SKIW01000017.1 GCA_007116245.1 Candidatus Izemoplasma sp.
AGTGCGTTGTTCACGTCTACGACACGACCAAGTTTGTGGTAGCCAACACTAATTCCGCCACCTAAATGGGCAACGATTAAATGGAGATCTTCGTATGGTACATTAATTTTTTCAGCATAGTTTCTCGCTACCGCTTTTTGATTTAAAGCATGGAATAAACTACGGCGTGTTACGCCATTTAACCCAGACATTTTAGCGATCGATGACATCTCATCAACAACGACCGGGTCTGCGATATATGCTTTTTTTCCAACTTGGTTAGCTAATTGATAGGCGATTAAACCACCTAAGTTAGATGCATGAACACCGTAACGATTTTGCTTTAAATCTTCCATCATGGTTTCATTAACTTCGTATAATCCACTATCAAGAGGCTTAAGCAATCCTCCGCGACCGATAAAGCCATCGATATCAGAGAGATTAAAATCATATTCGCTTAAGAAGTCTAATATTAATGTTTGACGCATAGGAATCTGGTCAGCGAGCGTTTCAAAGGCAAGCATTTCCCCATCATCGTGACGGATGGTTGTTTTTGCGATGCGTTTTAAGCCGTTGAAAATCGCGACTTTTGTACTTGTTGATCCTGGATTGATCGTTAAGATTTTCATCTTAACACCACCTTTTATGATTGTAGTTTACTCACTACGGTCATACCAAGCTCTACAGCTTGCTTGTTTAAGTCAATAAGCTTAGCTTTATCACCGGAAAAGATTTTGGTAAAGACTTTAAAAAGCGCTTCTTTTTCAAAGACCTTTGTTAGCTGTATGTAAGCACCAAGCATGATCATATTGGCAACTTTTATGTTTCCTAGTTTAAGCGCTAGATCATTAATATCAAGCTTGTAAACATGGATATCGTTACGGAAGGTATAGTCTTTAACGAGCGAAGAGTTAACGAGCAATATTCCGCCTTTTTTAAGTTTGGGTTCGAATTTTTGTATAGATGGCAAGTTTAATGTAATTACACTATCAGGTGTACTAATTACAGGAGAAGCAATCATTGTTTTTGAGATAATAACGGAGCAGTTTGCGGTACCTCCACGTGTTTCTGGTCCGTAAGAAGGAATCCAGATTGTATTAAGGTCTTCGTTAGTCGCAGCATAGGATAATACTTGCCCCATTAACATAACCCCTTGACCGCCAAATCCGGAGACGATGAGTTTTTCTTCGTTAACTTTCATTCGTATCCTCCTTCGTAGCATCCTTATAAACACCTAATGGATAGTAAGGGATAAGATGATCGACAGCCCATTTAATCGAGTCTGTTGGATTAATTCCCCAGTTAACTGGGCAGGTGGATACAAATTCAACCATCGAGAATCCTTGTTTGTTCGTCTGTACATCAAACGCTTTTTCGATGGCTTTTTTTGCTTTACGAACGTGTTTAGGGTCATGAACACTAACGCGTTCTAGATATGTCGCCCCAGGAACCGTTGCGAGTAGTTCACTCATACGTAAAGGTAGTCCGGTATCTTTTTGCTTACGTCCCATTGGCGAGGTTGTGGTTTTTTGGTCAATAAGCGTTGTCGGTGCCATTTGACCACCGGTCATACCGTAAATAGCGTTATTAACAAAAATAACGGTCATGTTTTCGCTACGGTGCGCTGCATGGACAATTTCTGCCATCCCAATCGAGGCTAAATCGCCATCACCTTGATAGGTGAACACGGTGGCTTCAGGACGAACACGTTTAATTCCTGTCGCTACTGCTGGCGCACGACCGTGCGCTGCTTGTTGCATATCGCAATTAAAGAATTCATAGCTCATAACGCTACAACCAACGCTGGCAACGCCAACCGTTGTATCGAGTAAGCCTTTTTCTTCTAACACTTCAGCAACGAGTTTATGAATGATACCATGTGTACAGCCTGGACAATATGTTAAATCACGTTTAACGAGTCCTTCTGTAGGTTTATAGACTGTTTGAGTTTTCATTAGTTACGCCCCCTAACGATTTTTTTAACCGCGTCGACGATTTCTTGTGGTTCTGGTACAACGCCACCGGCGCGACCATAAAATTCGATATTATGACGACACTTATCTGCTAAATGAACATCTTGATTCATTTGTCCTAAGCTCATTTCAACAGTCAGTAATGAATGGACTGATTCAGGAAGTTCATTAAAGGCTTTACGAGGGAATGGCCATATAGAAAGAGGGCGAAGAATTCCGACATTAATCCCTTCTTCTTTGAGTGTTTCAATGGCGCTACGCGCGATGCGTGCCACAGTCCCGTAAGCGACAATAGCTACCTCAGCATTTTCCATGTTAATCATTTCATAGCGTTGTTCTTTTTGGATCATTTCATCGTATTTCTTTTTCAGTTTTAAATTATGTTTTTCTAGGTCATATGGATCAAGATGTAAAGAAACAATGGTATTACGGCTCCCACGTTCTCCTGATTTGCCTTCTGCAGCCCAGTTTTTAGGATCGAGTTTCATCTTAGGTACTTCTTTATCGATATCAACTGGTTCCATCATTTGTCCGATTAAGCCATCGACCGCAATAATGACAGGATTGCGGTAATAATCCGCTAAATCAAAGGCTTGTTTAACGATATCAACGGTTTCTTGTAAAGACTCTGGTGCGAAAGCGAGTAAATGATAGTCACCATTTCCGCCACCACGCGTAATTTGATTGTAATCACCTTGACTTGGTTGAATACCACCAAGACCTGGTCCACCACGCATGACGCTAATAATAACACAAGGGAGTTCACTCCCTGCTAGATAACTAATCCCTTCTTGTTTTAAAGCAATCCCAGGACTGGATGACGATGTTAAAACCCGTGCTCCAGCACCGGCTGCACCGTACACCATATTGATTGCAGCAACTTCACTTTCAGCTTGAACAAAGACACGGCCTTCATTCACCATATGATACGATAAGTATTCAGGAATCTCATTTTGCGGGGTAATTGGGTAACCAAAAAACGCGTCACATCCACCTTTAATAGCGGCTAGCGCCATGGCTTCATTCCCCTTCATTAATACTTTTGCCATTATTTCACTCCTTCACGAAACGTTCTACAGTAATGACTGAATCCGGACACATCATCGCACAAAAACTACATGCGATACATTTGTCTGGATCATTTACAACTAAAGGGGTGTATCCCTTTTTGTTGGTTGTAGACGTATCCAATTCTAAAATATGTACTGGACAGTAAGGTATACATAGTGCACACCCTTTACATTTATCTGTCTCAATTATAATTCTACCTTTTGCCATACTTTCCTCCTATAGCAAGCGCTTTTTCAGCAAGATAACGTCGTAGTATAATGGTTTCTCCAAGAAACGTTTCATGACATTCGACATGCTCTTCTACGCAAGTATATTTGATCGACAGGTTTTTTATTTTGCCGACGCTTTCTAAAATTTCTTGACCTTTTAAAATCATTGATGGTTCTGTGTACTCCATTAAGTTCGAGTTGTTAATGAATCCCGTAATGCGTAATTGACTTGCACTTTCAATGTCATCTATTGCGGTCATAATTTTTTCAACTGTTTCGGTTTCAGGTCGATAGATATTCACAACCATTAAGAAGTCTATCTCTTCTGAATTTGTTGTAAACGCATCAAATTGTTTCATGAGTTTAGCCCCATGGCGGGTTCCACCTAAATCATAGACCGCCATTAAATCTGTATTAACAAAAGGACGACTCCCTCTCGAACTAATGAAAGGGAGATCGCTTCCAGATGCGTTTTCAATCGTCGACTCAATCACGTCAATCCCGTGTTTGTTCAGCATTTCATAAAGTGAACGAGAACGAAAATAGGGGTTGATAACATCAAGGTCGACTAAGGTGTTGAGTTTTTTTTGTAGGGCTAAGTTCACGGCGATTTCAGACTTACCAGAACCGTAGTGTCCGGTAAGAATGGTAATCCGTTTCATTAGCGACGGATGTAGTTCGCGCGGAGATTACTTATGGTTTTAATGCGTTCTTTTGCGAAGAGTTTCGCGGCGTTTTGAGTGTGTGTATCGTTTTCACGCGCTAAGCGGTAAACATCCGTTAAACGATCGTATATGCGTGAGATATCACGTTTTGCTTTATCTCTGTTATAGCCTTGAAGTTCATGGTATACATTAATGAGTCCACCGGCGTTAATGACAAAGTCTGGTGCGTATAAAATACCTGCTTTTTTAAGCATATTACCATGTTTTTCTTCGTCTTCTAAAACATTGTTTGATGTTCCAGCAACGATTTTACATTTTAATTGCGGAATGGTTTTATCATTCATAACAGCACCGAGTGCACAAGGTGCGAATACATCTACGTCAAGTCCATAAATATCGTCGGGTTTAACAAATTCAACTTCTGGGAATTCTTTTTGAACTTTTTCGATATGTTTATCGTTTATTTCTGTAAAATAGATTTTTTTTGCTTTCGCTTCTGTTAAATACCCGATTAAATAATAGCCTGTTTGCCCTGCGCCCTGAACTGAAAAAGTGCGCCCTTCAATAGTATCATCACCATACACTTCTTTTAATGAAGCTTGAATACCATGGAATGCGCCTAGCGCAGTCATTGGAGATGGATTTCCACTCTTGCCTTCAAGTCCAACCACAAAATCGGTTTCCATGTTTACATAATCCATATCTTTAGTCGATGTATTAATATCTTCCGCTGTGATATAGCGTCCATTTAAGCTTTGAACATAGCGTCCGAGTCCTCGAAAATAGGCTTCGCTTTTAACTTTAGATGCATCGCCGATTAACACTGTTTTTCCTCCACCGAGATTAAGTCCTGCTGCGGCCGCTTTGTAAGTCATCCCACGTGCTAAACGCAATACGTCTAATGTCGCGTCATCTTCTTTTTCGTAGTTCCATAAACGGGTGCCACCGAGTGCGGGGCCGAGTGTTGTATCATGGATACATGTAATCCCTTTTAGACCTGTGGTTTTGTCATAAAAAAACACTAGTTGTTCATAGCCGTGTTTTTCCATGTACTCAAATTTTTTCATAAAATCCTCCTTATGTTGTCTCTCAAAATTAAACGCCATCCCATGAAAGCGTTTTTACGTGTATGATTATACCACTTAAGATTGTAAGTTTCAATGATTATTCGCGATAAAAATTAAAATCATTTCAATCTGCTGTATGACAACTTTTTGGGATATTAAAAAACCCCATAAATAAGGGGTTTTTCTTACTATACAACAATATTAATAAGTTTGTTAGGGACGATAATTATCTTCTTAATCGGTTTTTTTTCAATAAGTTGCTGGATGCGTTCAGAGTCTAAAGCTAGGGCTTCAAGCTTCTCTTTCGACTCGTCTTTTGAGACATCGATTTTATCACGGACTTTGCCGTTTATACTAATGACCATCGTGATGGTTTCCTCAATCATTTTTTGAGGATCAGCTAAAGGATATTTTGCTTCAATTAGTGCTTCTTTTTCACCGATTAACTCACGGAGTTCTTCCGTAATATGCGGTGCATAAGGATGAAGCAGTTTCAGTAAGGTTAAGTATGTTTCTGTATTAATTTCTGCTTCTTTAGAAAGGCTGTTAGTCAAAGCCATCATTTTTGCTATCGCTGTATTAAATTTCACGACTTCTGTATCCTTAGAAACTTCATCGATTGTTTTATGGAGTTCTGTAAGAATATGAGGTGCTTCTGGTTTATCACTTAGGTGGTCTTTAAGCCGCCATACTTTATCTAAGAAGCGTCGTGCGCCTTTAATTCCTGAATCACTCCATGGTGTTGATTGTTCGTAGTCCCCTATAAAGAGGATATACAGTCTCAATGTGTCTGCACCATAAGTTTCAATCATTTCGACAGGGTCGACAACATTGCCTTTTGATTTACTCATCTTATCGCCATCAGGTCCTAAGATCAGTCCTTGTGCGGTGCGTTTTTTATACGGTTCTGCCTGCGGTACAACACCGATATCATGAAGGAATAAATGCCAAAAGCGTGAGTAAATAACATGGCGTGTTACATGTTCCATTCCACCGTTATACCAATCGACTGGCATCCAATACTGAAGTTTATTATAATCCGCTAATTGTTGCGTATTATGCGGGTCGGTATATCTTAAGAAGTACCAAGAACTTCCAGCCCATTGTGGCATCGTATCGGTTTCACGTTTGGCTGGTTTACCGCATTTAGGGCAAGTCGTATTCACAAACGCATCAATCGTTGCTAAAGGACTTTCTCCGGTATCGGATGGGGCAAATTCTTCTACATCGGGCAAACGAATTGGTAAGTCTTCTTCATCGACACCGACCATACCACAATCATCACAATGCACTATCGGAATCGGTTCTCCCCAATAGCGTTGTCGATTAAATGCCCAGTCTTTCATTTTATAGTTTACAGCTTCTTTACCAAGATTCTCTTTTTCTAAAACATCGATCATTTTAGCGATCGCTTCTTTAACATTTAAGCCATTCAAATAATCGCTATTTACTAAAATACCTTCCTCGGTATCGGTGTAAGCCTCTTTTGCAATATCGCCACCTTGGATAACTTCAATGATGTCTTGATTGTATGTTTTTGCAAAATCATAATCTCTCGCATCGTGACCAGGTACTGCCATAATTGCACCTGTTCCATACCCCATCATGACATAGTCTGCCACAAAGATAGGAATCGGTTTTTTTGTCCCAGGATTAATCGCGCTTAACCCTTCGATTTTTACCCCGGTTTTATCTTTGATCAACTGTGTTCTTTCAAACTCTGTTTTAAGTTTTGCTTTAGTTTGGTAGTCGCGAATCACGTTTAAGTTTGTGATGTTTAATTTATTGTTTTCAATGAGTGGATGTTCAGGTGCTATTACCATGAATGTAGCGCCAAACAAAGTATCTGGTCGTGTAGTAAAGACGTTGAGTTCATCGTTAGATTCGGCGATTTTAAAACGAATTTCCGCACCGATACTTTTGCCAATCCAGTTTTCTTGTTCTGTTTTAATCCGTGGTAGTGTTTCTAAATCCTTTAGGCCTTCAAGGAGTTTTTCAGCGTACTTAGTAATTTTCAAAAACCAAACATCTTTTTCTTTTTGCTCTACTGGTGAATCACAACGGTCACACAGTCCACCTTGACTCTCTTCATTCGAGAGAACAACCTTACAAGAAGGACAGAAGTTAACATACGTCTTATTACGATACGCCAATCCATGTTCAAAAAGCTTTAAGAAAATCCATTGTGTCCATTTAAAATAATCGGGATCCGTTGTATCCACTACACGATCAAAATCAAAAGCATAACCCATCGCTTTTAGTTGATTCGTAAAAACCTCAATGTTTTGATCGGTAATTTTACGGGGATGAATCTTTTCTTTGATGGCATAATTTTCAGTTGGAAGTCCAAATGCATCAAAGCCGATAGGAAAGAGCACATTATACCCTTCCATACGGCGTTTACGAGCGATGATTTCTAAGCTTGTATACGCTCTAATATGCCCAACATGCATCCCTGAACCTGAAGGGTAGGGAAATTCTACAAGCGCGTAGTATTTTGGTTTATCCTCAAAATCTATCGCGCGAAAAGCTTTATGATTATACCAATAATCTTGCCATTTTTTTTCGATTTGTTTGGGGTTATAGTTCATAGTTTTCCTCCTCGTTTAAATAAAAAACGCCCTTAAAAATATTAAGGACGAAAAATTCCGCGGTACCACCTTAGTTCTAGAAACTAGCACTCGCTCTTTAACGCAGAGACACGGTATAAGCTCACGTGTTGCACTTATACAGCTCCCCAGACTAATTCATAAGGTTTTTATCTTAGTTTCCACCAACCACTAAGTCTCTAGGTATAAATAGCCTTACTACTCCTTCTGGTTCTTCACTTTGACATCATGATAGCATAACTCTGTTCATTGTTCAAGATAATCTATGGATTATTACGGTTAACACGGGCTTGTATTTCTAAGCTCATACGATTCATTTGTCTAAAGGCGATCAGTAAAAGAATGATCAGGATAATAAAGTTAAAATTCCACAGGCTATTAAAGATTAACACAACATAAAGCGCTGTCCCTGCGTATGTCATTAACACAAACAATTGCTTAAAAGGGATCATGGGGACTCTAACTCGGGTTAAAAAGGTATTGAGTAATATGAACACTAAGAACAAGATAAGTCCTGATACGATGCTAGATAATACATAAACAGTTCCCCAGGATGCTTTATACTGTTGGATTAAATCATCGACAGCTAAAAACACGGTGTATTCAAATTCTGAAGGATTTGTTTCTAACGTGTTTAGATCAAAGTTGTGTATCGCAGGATCTAAATCTTCGATGGGGATTGCCATACTCATAGGGCCAAAAAGACTTCTACCGTACATAAGCAGTTCATCTTGTTGGATAATGAAGTGGATTGTATTTAAGGGATAATCCTCGGTGTTTTGTGATGGTGTCGTGTTGATCGAAAACGTCACTGTCCCCATCGTATAAAAAGTATGTTGGGTTTCTTCATCGCAATTAAGTTCTGCATTTGAAATTTCACAGTTTGTGGTTAAGGGAGTTAAATTATTCATTATATTACGACGGGCGCTTGCGGATACACCATCAAAGTTTAACACCATAATAAACATACTTACACTCATAAAGATTGCAAAAAAAAGCATATAGCCAATGGCTTTAAACGCAGAGTCTTTTCGGTATGCAATTAAGGCACCTGGATTCGTGAAGCTGTCCCGTATTCGATTAAGCATAGTATCACCGACATCATTATATCATAATCCTTAGGTTTTTTAAGAAATATGGTAAAATGTTTACGGGTGAATGATATGGATTTTATGACACATGAGAAGCGTTATCGAACATTAAATGAAACGCTAAAAGCACGGTTTGGTAAAAAGGTTTTTAAGGTTTCCTTAAACGGGCATTTCACATGCCCTAATAAAGATGGTTCTAAAGGGGTTGGTGGCTGCATTTTTTGCAGTCCTTCAGGGTCTGGGGACTTTGCCGGTAAGGTAAATGATTCACTTAAGATGCAATATCAAAAAGTGAAGACTCAGTTATTAACTAAATGGCCAGATGCCTATACGATTGGTTACTTTCAAGCGAACACTAATACGTATAAAGATGTCGCTACCTTACAGACCTTATTTGAAGAAACATTAACCTTAGATTCACAGATGGTTGGGTTAGCGATTGCGACGCGGTGTGATGCTTTAGATAAAGAAAAAATAGCGTTGCTTAGTACCTTGAATAAAAAAACCTTTTTACAAGTTGAACTCGGGTTACAAACCATCCATGAAGACACTGCAAAGTGGATGAATCGCGGTCATGATTTAAGGTGTTTTGACGAAGCGGTAAGCCAGTTAAGAAACGCGGGTATCGATGTTGTTGTACATATTATAAATGGCTTTCCCCAAGAAACTTCTGAGATGATGATTAACACCGTTAAACATTTGAATCATTTAGATATTCAAGGGATTAAAATCCATATGTTACATATCATGAAGGATACCGCTTTAGGTCACTTATATGAAGCTTCACCTTTTCCATTGTTGAGTTTAGAGGCCTATGTTGATATCGTCGTCAAACAGCTTGAGGTTTTAGCGCCTCATATCGTTGTCCACCGCGTAACCGGGGATAGTCCTAAAGATGCATTAATCGCACCAGAATGGACTTTAAAGAAGTTTGTCGTTATGAATGAAATCGATAAAAAAATGCGTGCTTTAAACACGCATCAAGGGTTGTATTACCAAACTCGCTAAGGCGAGTTTTTTAATAGAAAATCGGTCATTTCTAAAAAGAAGCTTAGTGCTAAAATATCGGCTGCGCCTCCAGGTGAAACGTGGTAGTTTCGGTAGTAATCTGAAAAGTTTGTATACGCTTGATGACTGAACGGTGTTTTTAGAAACTGTTTACAGTCGTACTGAAACTTCCGTAGTGTTTCGTAATTAGTGCGTTTTATGATCGTTGTGTCATCTAGAACCGAAGCGATTTTAAGAAGTTTTTGATAATCGTTATAAGGGTGTTTTTTATACCAAGATTGAATACTTGGAAAGCCGTTTTTAACTTCGCCTCGGATGCCGAGGATACCGTAGTTGACATAGCATTGTTCACCGAAGCTTGCTGGCCCTTCTTCGTTGATTTTATCCACATCATACGCGATCAGCTCACGCATTGCCTCTTGCATTTTTTTAAGTGCTTCTGAAAATGGTTTATCCTCTAAAATAGCTTGCGTATAAAATGGTAAAAAACTACCAAAAATAAAGATTGCACCTTTATGGGTATTAATATCGTTTGTCGCTTCAAACATCGCATGTTCAGCATGTTTCCCTAGCTCGCGAAGATGATCAACATCGATCGATTGCAACCCATGCGCAATTAAGTCTTTAAAATACGGTTTTATCGCCTCAATTGATGTTAGAAAGTGACCAGCATGCATATCGGTATGCACCCCGCTATCGTGGAAGCTGACAAGTCCAAACTTAGGATAGAGTGCAAGTTCTTTTCGTAGTGCCATTGCGGCGGCTTCGGATAAAGCGTCTAGCAAATATATTTTTACCCTTTTATCTAATGTTGTACGTAGTGTTTCTACTGAATGTTTTTGCATTGCAGCACACGCGTGAGCTGGTGCATCACATAGATAGCATTGCCGTTGTGGTAAGGTCATCATCTGACGGGTATAGGTTTGGTTTGCATCGTAAATGTCGATGTCAATGAAGCGACCGAGTGGATGATTGGTTTCGATATATACGGTTTGGTTTTTCACTTCTTTGGGATGCGTGTTTAAACCGTAAAAGACGGTATCCCCCGCTAGACTACGATAATGCTCTAAACCGGTAATCTTAAACATCTTAGTTATTAGATGATCAAAAATCTTTAAGATTATTCTCGTTGATTGGGTGTTTTTTGGCCATCCAGGTTGATTCACTGATAAAGCAATTGTCGTTGCGTGATTTCTTGAAAAGGCTTGGCGTTTTTTGATGCGTTCATCCTTAGCGTTAAGCAAACTATCTTTAATGTCTTGCGTCATGGTTTTTAATACTTTCGATGATTTTTTGACCTTGTGATGTTTGTAAGAAGTCAAATGTTTCTTTTACGACATAAGGAGAAATCGCATCAAGCCCGTTTTTCTTAAGTAGCTTACGCACCGTTGATGCACTTATTGGTACATTGTTCAACGTTTTCCGAGGAATGATATGAAAGCGTTGGTTCAAATATTTTCGCATGGTATGATTGTACATTTCAGTCATCGGACTAATCGGTTCTTCACCGACGTAACGATGTTGGATATTAAAGATTTTCATATAGTATTCTTTAAAGATTAACACATCGATTAAAGCGTGTTCTTCTCTGATTTTTGATTCTTGTTTCATAAAGTATTTAGGGAATGTGGCATAGGAAACTAAATACTCTAAGCTAGGCAGTACGGTGACGTTTTCTAACTCTTTACACGCATCTTTCACAATTTTAAATCTGACTTCAAATGGAAAGATACTCCGTTCTTCACTGACTACGAATACTAAAACTGCTTCATGTTGTTCTGCGACGGTTTTTATTAAATGGAAGTGTCCTTTTGTCATCGGGTTCGCATTGACAACGACAGCCGCTTTCGGTTTCTTTGAGATTTTGTAGGTTTCTTTAAGTTGCTGGAGTTTGTTTTGGATGGTATCGCCGCCTTCAAACAATGCGACTTCCATTGTTAAGACGATTTGTTTTAACCCGAGTGCTTTAAATAAATGGGCTTGTTCTTCTTTTGTGTATACGAAATAATGATGAATGCCACGGGATGCTAGCCGTTTAATCATTTCACTCATCAAGGTGGCTAAAAGGTTTTGTCCTTGGTAGGTTGGGTCAATCGCAACACATTTAATCACATTGTGACTCGTACTAGCGGTGGCGATTATTTTATTTGCCTCTTTTAAAAGAATCGTCTGGTCGATATCGCCTTCATAATCGAGTTTAAATGTTGCTAGAAATTGTTTAACTTCATGTTTTTCTTCATCGAGTACGACATCTTGAAATAACATCGTTCTCACCTTCTTTTTTTAGTGTGGAGCGTATCGATAATCGTACCATCTCTGTCTTCGACCACACCGATTTTTTGTGCTTTTAAATCGTATGACTGTGGAACACCGGTATACTCATACGCTTTGTTTAACAATGTCTCAATCGTGTAAATAGGCAAGTGTGTGTTACTGAGTTTTGCTAGTAAATCGGTTCTTTTAGGATTGATTGCGATCCCTCGTTCAGTCACGAGACAGTCAATGTTTTTACCTAAGGTTGTGATCGTGTTTACACGTTCTTTGATAATCGGTGTTCTCGCTTTAAAAAGCGGGGTGACAATAATACTTACACGACTGTCGGTCGCTGTATCACTGTGTCCTCCTGAACCACCAATAATCGTATTATAGGAGTCTGTTGTAACATTGACGTTAAAATCTAAATCTATTTCTGTCGCCCCAAGAATCACGACATCAAGATCTTTAATCACTCTTTTCGGGTTAGCAGGATTCGCATAATCATGTGCACTTATCGCGTGATGGTGAGGGTTCTTTTTTAAACTTTGAATCGCGTGTAAGTCAAAACATTGAACATCGTATAAATCATTGACAAGATTATCTTCTAGCATATTTACGTGACTTTGTGTAATGCCTCCTGAGAAAAATCCTGCTTTAAGTTTGCGTGCTTTTAAAGTGTTTTTAAGATGTTCAGTGACTTTTAAGCTTATCCCACCGGCACCGCTTTGAAAGTTCATGCCTTCTTTAATAAGGCCGAGTTCATCCATAAGTTGTGCAGCGTTAGCGGCGATTCTTAAACCTACAGGATCTTTTGTAATCGCGGTTGTTCCACTGACGATACCTTGACGGTCACCCAGTGAATCAACGACGAGAATTGCCTCAACGTGTTGACTGAAAATTTGGGGTTGTTCAAGTTTCTTTACGAGGTGATCGGTAATCAGAATCGTGTGTTTAGCGTATACACTATCTTCAATAGCGTACCCTAAACTTCCACATGCGGAAGGGCCATCATGTCCTGCGGCATTGCCTTCTTCATCAACGATAGGCGCTGCGATAAAGGCGATATCGATGATGGTTTCGCCTTCTATAATTGCGCGGGATCTACCCCCATGGGTTTGCATTTTAAGTTGGTTTGGCAATCCGTGTTCGGCAATATACTCAGCAACACTTCCGTTTAAATAATTTGTTGTAATGGCATCAATAGCGCCTTTTTGTAATAATTTAAGCATTTCAGTATGAACTGGGAAAATAGCGGAAGGGTAAAGCTTGAGCTTGGTTATATTTAATTCATTCATTTTTTTTAGGATTAAGTTTTGAACACCATCGCCGTTTCTTAAGTGGTGATGAAATGAGATTGAAAGACCATTTACGACTGGAAGAGATTCAAATAAATCATCAAGTGAGCGATATATTTTCATAGTGGCCTCCTAATCTAAACGATATCGTTTTGCGGCATCTAATATTGCTTTTGCGTGCTCGATAATCGGTTTATCTACCATTTTACCATCTAAACTAAAGCGCATAGTATGATGTGTTTCTGCGTAAGCAACGATACGTTTAGCACGCTTAATATTCTCTTTTGTTGGCGAAAACGCTTGGTGAATCGTATCGATGTGATTCGGGTGAATACTCGCTTTAGCATCAAATCCGAGTTGACGGGCTTTTTGAGCATCTTCTAAAAGACCTTCATTTGAGGTTAAATTCGTATAAGGTGTGTCTATCGCAATCTTTTTAAACGCTTTTGCGGTTAAGACTACTTGGCTGCGAACATACAAGATTTCATCGCTTTTTTCTGTGCGTTCTAAGTTAAGTGCTTGTGCTAAATCTTCAGCGCCTAATAATAATCCTTCAACGCGTTTGTGTTTAGCGATAGCCGCGATTTCTAAAAACGCTTCTGGTGTTTCCATTAAAGCGATGATCTTGCATTGCGGTAAATCCTTAGCGACTTTTTCAATTCCTTTAAGTGACGCTTTGGGTAAAACAATACCATGAATACGAAGGTTTTGGAGTGTGCTAATATCGTACGTATACTCTTCAGAATCGATAGGATTAACACGAATGTATATTAAAGGATTCTGATAGTGATGTTTCCTTAAAAAGCTTTCGACTAAATGACGCGCTTCATCTTTTTGGGTCATCGATACACTGTCTTCTAAATCTAAAATAATCGCATCCGCTCCAAAGATTTCTAGCTGTTGGATCATTCTTGGAACATCACCGGGTATAAACAAAAAACTACGACTCATGATGGACCTCCTTGAAACGCAAGATGGCGGTTTTGAGTCGTGCTTTTATGGTGTATTCGAGGGCACCTTTATCTTGACATAAAACATGCACTCTTTGTAAGTTATAGTCATCTAAAAGCGACATGATGACCGCGTGAATAGCATCGTGGTACGCATCGTAAACGATACTTTCGATAGCGATTTTACGTGATGGATGAGGGGTTAGTGTTATTAAGCAATCACTTGATTCTAAACTTCCGACTACGATGGGGTTCATGATGATCGCCTCCTTATTTGTTGTAAGGTTCTTTGCATATGGTTTTTAACAATCATAATGCCTTCATCGGCACCCATTCCAGGTTTAGCAAGGCATTGAGATGCTTCGCATGCTATGGCAATTGAGGTTGTAATTTCAGCAGAGATGTTGGTTTCATTACATGACCCGCCACTATACGCTCCCATATCATTTTTAAGGCAATATCGTAAGGCATCGATAATATTATTAACCCCACCTAAGTCAGGGGTTTTAACTTGCACCATATGACCCGCTTTATGATCGGTAAAGTATTTAACATCATCAAAGGTGTTACACCATTCATCGGCAACGATTTCTACGTAAACATCATCATCAGCATCAATCATTTCTCTTAATGTTTTTAACGCGATCATCGTATCTTCACGATTACCTTCATCGATTGGCCCTTCGATTCGTAAAGTAAATGGTTTTGCGATATCCGAGAGTTCTTTTAAATACGCGAATATTTTCGAATAATCATAGTCGAAAATAATCCCGATGGTACCGTATACATCGATATGTAACACCGGCATATAATCATCTCTATAACGTTTGGCGATAATTCTATTCCGTAGCCATTTAACGTATTCTTTTAAGATTTCGCCTTGACGACCGAGTTTAGTGTCGATGTTATTGATGAGGGCATGGGGTAACACATCCACTTCTTTTAAAATCATTTTATCCACATTCGTATACCGTTCATCCCCTGTTTGAGCAAAAATCGGTATGGCGGTATACGTTTGATTATTTAAGTTATATTCTTTGCGTACGATTTCAGCAATCGTCACGCGGTTCGCTTTTGCGGTCGCATCAAGCAGAGCACTTGTTACGCCATATCGCATCGCAGTATGCATTAATTTGCCATCAATCACTAAGTTATCAAAGAAGTTTGCGTTTTCTTTAAAGCGTTTGACATCACGACCGATTAAAAGCGGTGCGAGATGTGTCTCAAAAAAGCTTTTTCCTTCTTCTGCTAGAAACAAAGGGTCTCTCCCTCCAGCACCAGAGTATTGCACCGCTGTAGCATCGCCGTATGCGATGGTTTCATCTTCTAATATAAGCATGATTGAAAGCGATTCTCCGGCTTGGCGAATGGTACTAAACTTAGGGGTTTGTGGTTCTCCTTGATACATGAAGCCATCCATTAATGCTCCGGATTTAATCGCTTTTTGGTCATCGAAATAAAATCCGGTTACACCTTTAGAGCATAGTACATCGATAATCTTCATTAAAGATTCCCCTTCTTTCTTAACTTTCCAACTAATATTCCTTGGCTAACAGCGTATACATCATCAATCGTCATTTGGAAAGAAACTTCACGATTTTCGAGTTTAGCGCGTTGTTTTAATGCATCTTTATGAAACGCTTTAATCTCCTCATCAAAAGCGAGGTTTCCAAACTCTAAAATTCTGATTTTACCCTCTGAATCACGTGCTGGAAGAATTTTTCCAGCATTCATTTCGCTTGGTGCGAATGGAATATCGATAAGACCCATTTCAAAGGCTTTAATCACCCCTCTTGCAAGGTCACCTTTTCCCACGTTTAAGGTTGCGTATATAAGGTTGTTCACTTCTTTTTTTATAAGTTCTTTTTCTTGCGATAATTCTTTAGATGAAGGCATAACTTGTTCTTTTAGTAAACGGGTCACCATTTTAGAAGCACGTAAGCCTTCGGCATTCGCTTCTTTGGTTGGTACACCTTGCGATTCATGCGGTGATTTAGTAATCATTTTTGTGGCTTTACCGAGTGCAGCTACGGTTGAGGCTAATCCGATTAATCCCATCGATTTAGCTTCATCTTGAGGAAATCCTCCCATCCATTGATGGAAAACCGTCGTTACGAATACATCGTTGTATCCAAAGAGTTTTAAGTAGTAGTTTGTTAGTTCGTCAAGCGTCTGTAAGGCAGCGACATCTTGCACGACATTCCCACCTTG
>SKIW01000060.1 GCA_007116245.1 Candidatus Izemoplasma sp.
ATATAATTATGACAGATAAAAAACAAATATTAAGTGATGCATTTAAAAATATTGAAAAAGAATTTTGAAAGTGATCTATAATGAGATTATGAGATAATATTGATTATGGTAAAATAAGTACATTTTCAACATGATCATATATTATGAATACTATAGTTGGTGGTGGTTATCCTCATGGTAGAATTGTTGAAATTTATTGACCTGAAAGTAGTGGTAAAACAACGTTTGCACTCCATGCAATCGCGCAAGCTCAAAAAGCTGGTGGGTATGCAGCGTTTATTGATGCAGAACATGCTTTAGATCCTAAATACGCAAGAAATTTAGGTGTTGATATCGAAAACTTAATTATTTCCCAACCTGACACTGGGGAACAAGCGCTTGAAATTACAGAAGCATTGATTCGTAGTGGTGCGATTGATATCGTCGTAATTGATAGTGTTGCAGCACTTGTCCCAGAAGCAGAAATCCGTGGTGATATGGGAAGTTCCCATGTTGGATTACAAGCACGATTAATGAGTCAAGCGATGCGTAAGCTTTCAGGTGCGATTAGTAAATCAAACTGTGTAGCTGTTTTTATTAATCAAATTCGTGAAAAAGTAGGGATCTTGTTTGGAAACCCAGAAACCACACCTGGTGGACGTGCATTAAAGTTTTATAGCAGTATTCGTATCGATATACGGCGTGGTGAACAATTGAAAATCGGTAATGATATTATCGGCAACCGTACGAGAATCAAAGTTGTTAAAAATAAAGTTGCTCCGCCATTTAAAACAGCGGAAGTTGATATTGTTTATGGAACAGGTATTTCAAAAAGCGGTGAAATCATCGATTTAGCAGTCGATTTTGATATTATCAAGAAGAGCGGCTCATGGTTTGCATATAAAGATGAAAAAATTGGTCAAGGTCGTGAAAACGTTAAGAAATACTTAGAAGAAACACCAGAGGTATTCAACGAATTAGAAGGATTAATACGCGAAAAATTAGGTATTGAGTAGGTGCTCGCAATCGAGCACCTCTTTCTTTTTGGCTATAAGTTATTTACATTGACTTGTAAGGGGTTTCTCATGTATAATGAAAAAGTAAACTTTAAACTGAGAAATGTTTTTTTGGGACGATAAAAGACTGATTTCTTTAAAATAGAACCATTAGACAAACGAATAAGAAACGGAGGAATTAATATGCCAGAACCTATTGTATTAATCATCTCCGGTTTGCTCTTACTTGTCGTCGGAGCAGTCATGGGTGTTGTCATCCGGGCTATAGTCGTCGAACAAGGATTTGAAAAAGCACAAAATCAAGCGAAAGCAATCATCGATGAAGCATTAAAAAACGCCGATAAAACGAAGAAACAATCATTGCTCGAAACGAAACAAGAAATTCATAACTCACGATTAGAATTTGACCGAGAAATGAAAGAACGTAAGAAGGAAGTAACAATTCTAGAGAACAAGTTGTTCCAAAGAGAACAGATTTTGGATAATCGCTCTGTTAATTTAGATAAACGTGAACAAAACATCGATCGAAAAGAAGAATCGCTTGAACAGCGTAAACAAGCTTTAGAGGATAAGAATAGCAAGCTAGAGAGTTTAATTGAAGAACAAAACATCAAGCTTCAAGAAATTGCACAAACAACCGTTGAAGAAGCAAAAGAACTAATATTCAAACGTGTTGAACATGAAATGAGTCATGAAATCGCCCAATTTATTAAAGAAGAAGACGAAAAAGCAAAATCAGAAGTTGACAAAAAAGCAAAACACATCTTAGCGTTTGCACTCCAAAAATACGCGCAAGATGTTACGAGTGAACGTACCGTCAGTGTCGTTAATCTTCCTAATGATGATATGAAAGGCCGTATCATCGGACGTGAAGGCCGTAATATTCGTACGATTGAAGCGTTAACCGGTGTCGATTTAATCATTGATGATACACCAGAAGCTGTCGTACTAAGTGGATTCGATCCGATCCGTCGTGAAATCGCTAAACGTGCGATTGAATCGTTAGTTAGTGATGGAAGAATTCATCCTGGACGCATCGAAGAAGTTGTAGAAAAATCACGAGAAGAAATTGATCGTTTTATCCGTGATAAAGGTGAAGAAGCGGTCTTTGAAGTTGGGATCGGTAAAGTACATCCGGATTTAGTCAAACTTTTAGGACGTTTACACTTTAGAACAAGTTACGGACAAAATGTCTTAAGACATTGTGTTGAATGTGCCTTTTTAGCAGGCAAAATGGCTGCCGAAATTGGTGAGGATGAAATACTCGCACGCCGTGCAGCATTGCTTCATGATATCGGAAAAGCTGTCGACCACGAAATTGAAGGATCCCATGTTGAAATCGGTGTGAATATCGCAAACCGCTATAAAGAACCGCTTGCCGTTATTGATGCGATTGAATCACATCATGGTGAAGTTGAGCCTAAAACAATTATCGCTGTCTTAGTTGCAGCAGCTGATGCACTCAGCGCAGCAAGACCAGGAGCCCGTAGTGAATCGCTCGATTCTTACATTAAACGTCTCCAACAACTTGAAGAGCTTTCTACGAGTTTTGAAGGTGTTGACCAAGCGTATGCTATACAAGCAGGACGTGAAGTACGTGTCATCGTTAAACCAGATCAAATCGACGATGTTCTTGCTCACAAACTCGCGAGAGATATTAAGCACCAAATCGAAGAGCAAATGTCTTACCCAGGAACGATAAAAGTGACTGTTATACGCGAAACTCGCGCTCAAGATATTGCAAAATAATATATAAAGCCTTCCCGGTGGAAGGCTTTCTCTTATCGAGGTTAATATGGAATATTTCGAAGTATACAATCAAAAAGGCGAGCCGTTAAACAAAGTCGTCACACGCGGTACAAAACTAAACCCTGGCGAGTTTTTTCTCGTCGTACACGTTTGGATTAAAAACGCTAGTAATGAGTATTTAATTCAGCAACGCGCTAAATCGACGGATCCGATACCTTATCAATGGGCAACTACAACCGGATTACCTAACGTCGGTGAAACACTGATTGATGCGGCTATTCGAGAAACTAAAGAAGAAATTGGTATTAGTATCGATGCGAACAATCTCAAGAGAATCAATGAAATTACTACGGTTCAATCAAAATATAAAACCATTACACATGTGTACTTATACCGAAAAGATATCGATATTAGAACCTTAAAACTCGATTCATCAGAAGTTAAAAAAGTAAAATACTTACCGTTAAAAGCAATTCTAAAAATGGTAGAAAACGGCCAATTTTGGAATTATGCTAAACTACTCGACTATCCAGATTATTTTAAAACACTAGAAAGTTGGTAAACCATGAAAATATTATTCGTTGGCGATGTATATGGGACTAAAGGCATTGAGGCACTTGAAAGGTTCTTACCTGAAATTAAACGAGATACAGGTTATCACATGCTTATTATTAATGGTGAAAACAGCGCCGACGGGCTTGGTATAAGAGAAGCTGAGTATAAGGCGATGATGCAGTTAGGCGCTCACGCGATTACCCTTGGTAATCATGGTTTTTCAAAACGAGAGATTTTCAATTTTATTGACGATTCACGATTAGTTCGCCCTATAAACTATCCTCAAAATACACCAGGAAAAGGATTGCAAATCGTTCGATTTAACAATGAAACATTAGCTGTGATTAGTGTTATGGGACGCGTTTTTATGCATGACCCACTCAATAACCCTTTCGAAGCACTTGATAACGTATTAGCAAACGTAAAAGCAGATATAATACTCGTTGATGTTCACGCCGAAGCGACAAGTGAAAAACTCGCTATAGCCCATTATCTTGATGGGCGTGTCACTGCCGTAGTAGGAACGCACACCCATGTACAAACAAACGATGCAATGCAGTTGCCAAAAGGCACTTTATATATTACAGACGTTGGTATGACAGGAGCCCTTTTCGGTATTCTCGGGGCTGACAAAGAACTAGTTATGCAAAAGTTTCTTACAGGTATGCCAACACGTTTAAAACCATCAGATTCATTCAATTTACAATTAAATGCAGTTTTAATTGATCCCGATTCAAAAACAATCAAGACAATCCAAAAATTCAACTAAGGTGATACAATGAAAAAAGATTATAGCACATACTTTCGTCGTCCTTCTACAAAGGATGCACGCAAACGCTCAAAAGAGTCAGTACCAACCATTAATTTTGATACACATTTAAATATAAAACATCTTGGTAAAGGGAAACATTACTTAATTCAAACCTACGGTTGCCAGGGCAATGAAGCGGATACTGAAACAATTAAAGGATTGCTGCATCAACTTGAGTTTAAAGAAACGACCGATGAAACAATCGCAGATTTAATTCTTTTAAACACATGTGCCATTCGTGAAAATGCTGAAAACCGTGTTTTTGGTGAACTCGGTCGTTTAAAACAATACAAAAAACAAAACCCCGATTTACTTATCGGTGTTGCTGGATGCATGCCACAAGAAGAATCCGTAGTCGATCGCTTACTCCAAAAATACCCATATGTGGACCTCATATTCGGGACACATAACATACATAAAATTCCTGAATATTTAGAAACCGCGATGCACGCTAAAGAGCGCATTATTGAAGTATTCAGTGATGAAGGTAATATTATTGAAAACCTCCCTAAACAACGACAACACTCCCATAAAGCATGGGTTAACATCATGTATGGTTGCGATGAATTTTGTACATACTGCG
>SKIW01000091.1 GCA_007116245.1 Candidatus Izemoplasma sp.
CCGATTGCGCTAGCTAATAGTAAAAACAAGAAAATGTAAACACCAACGATGTAACGGTTTTTTATATCTTCTTTTTTGGATTCGATATAATGTCTATGTAATAGGAAAATAACGGTTAATATAAAGACGATAATAACAGTGTATATCGATTGCCATAAAGTACTTAATATATACATGATAATACTCCTTTCACGCGTGTTGATAATCTCATTGTATCACAGTTCATGGTAAGGAAAAATAAAAAGACGCCTATTAATATAGACGTTTAATAGATAAGTTTGAAATCATGAGAACACTTAGGATGAATGTGACTAACGAAAGTGTATGTGCCATAGTATTAAGGTATGTATTCAATAGTGTTAAGACGTGAAATATTGAAAGTAGAATTAACGCAGTGAGGGTTGTAGGAAGTCCGATAAAATGCGACTCACTATGACGAAAATACTCTCTAATTAAGCGGTATAATCCAGCTATAATATAGATTATCAAAACGCTAAACCATAATGTTGTTTGAGTGTTAAGCGCAAACGATATTATTAGAATTGGCGCTAAAATGAATCCTAAGAAATCATTAAGAACATCAAGTTTTGCACCTAATATACTAACTTTGTTTAGTTTTCTTGCAAGTTTACCATCAATGCAATCGATGATGGCGACTATAAATATGAGTAGTGTAGCGATATAACTATTTCTGCTTAAAACAATAGCTAACACTGCTAAAAAAATACCAAACAAGGTGAGGATATTAGGGAGCGTTAAGTGTTTAGACATGCTTTTCACCTCGTAGTGTGCTTAAAGATTGTACAATGAAACTCATCCCAGCAAGAATAAAAACCAACCAATGGCTAAAGAAACGAAAGATAAGTGTGATTGTTAATGCTTCAGTATACGTCGTAAATAAGGGACTTAGTAGGTATGTCATAGTGGCTTCAAATGTGCCAAGTCCACCTGGACTTAAAGGGAGTAAACCAATTGTGTAAGGAATATATGTTAATGAAGCGATTTCGCTTATTGATAAACTAAGATTAAACTGTTGTGTTATGAGTAAGAACTTAAGTGCAAAGAGTATCCAAATACTAAAACTAATTAAAACTAGAATAGTAAACTGAATTTTATGTTTTTTTAACTCGAAAACGATAAGAGATAAGGTGTCTTTAAAGGTGGATATAAAATTGTTTTGTCCGGTTTTCTTAACCATGATCATACCGGTAATTAATAAACCAATTATGAAGATTACAATTAATAAAATACCTATAAATGTGGTTGTTTGTATAGTTTGAGAAAGGGTAGTCAAAGTACCAACCAATCCAAACAGTGTTAAAAGTATAAAACAAGAAAAACTAACAACTTTTTGACTAAGTAAAATCGGTGTGCTTTGCGCTAAGGTAATATTAAGTTTTTTTAAGTAGAGAAGTTTAAACCCTTCGCCTCCCGATTTCATGGCTGGGGTAATACTTTCAAAAAACGTACCAATGAAGTTCATCATTAGTGTATTTTTTAAGGTTATAGTGATTTTCCCAGCTTTAAAAAGTATATTCCATTGGATTCCAATCAATAATACAGTGAGAATTTGAAGTAAGAATAATATGATAAATAACGAAATGGGTAAGCTACTAAGAGATTTGTAAACTATGGTAAAATCACTCTTTATAAGCAACCATATAAACAATCCTATTGAGAAAAAAATGCCTATAAATGAGATTAAGCGACGATTAAACATGCGTTTCCTGCTATTTTTGAAGATGATATCAAGATTTTCTTATCAGGTTTATAAAAACGACATATTATCCGTGTTCCTCTATCAACTTTTTCAAAGATATTATCTAAGACACAATGTTGTGGTATCACTTGTTTAGCAACAATGATTACAGTGTAATCCTTTGTGTCAAATGTTTCAGCTTTAGCATGATGGAAGGAGATGTTATACGGTGTTTTAGCTACAAACCATTTTGCTTTTTGGATTGCTGAAAAATCACAGTCTACAACCTCTACATGCGCTTGTGTTCGTTCAGAGATCATTAAGGCACTCATCGGTAATGGACCCCCACCGATGAATAGTACACGATCATGCTTATGAATGGCACCTAATCTAATTTCATTTGAAATCATCGAGTTATAGTATCGCTTAGCAAACGTCTGTAATATTCGACTACGAAGGGCGAGATTTTCATAGAGTTTAGTTATTGTTTTAATCATTTTACATCACCAAATTTAATAAGAGTTGGATGAGTCCACCAAATAAGAAAGCCATAATAAATGTCGAAAAAGCGATTAGTAAAGCAATTTTGATTTTGAACTCTTTTACTAAAATAAAAAGTACAGATATACAAGGTAAGTAAAATAGCGCTACCACAGAACCCGTAATAAGTTGCACAGTGGTTAAGTTCATCTCAAGTAGGGGCATGACTGCTAGCTCACGCCGTACAACACCTAGAAGTAAAGAAAGGCTCGCTTCTTTTGGTAAGTCCAACCAACCTACTACGAGGGGTTCTAAGAACGTTCCAATCACGTCTAACGCACCCGTTTCTGTAATAAGTGCAGCGAGTAATATACCTAAGAACATCGGAACTTGGGCTTCTAAAATAAAGTGCTTTATTTTAATCCAGATTTTTTTACCTAAACTGCGCATATCAGGCATAAGTAAGTTTGGAATCTCTAATATTAAAGGTCGGCTTTTACCTTTTAAAACACGGTTTAATACGATACCGGTTAAAACAATGGTTGTAAATGATATCATGTAGACAAATATTAAAGCAAAGATTGAACGGTCTCCTAGCAAGGTTATAAACGCACCGGTTTGTGCTGTACATGGTACAGCAATTGCGATTAGAGAAACCACGATAACACGTTCTCTATGACTTCCTGAAGCACGTGTCCCTAAAATGGCTGGAACTGCACAACCATACCCGAGAATAAAGGGGATAATATTGTTACCTGGAAGACCGATTTTTCTAAAAAGACCATCCATTAATACACCGAGTCTTGGTAAGTACCCACTATCTTCTAAAAAGCTAAACACGATATAAAATAATAAGACATACGGTAAAATCAGTGCAAACGGCCATTCAATCATTTTGATTAATACCCCAAATTCACCTATAAGGATGTTTCTTAAAAGATTATCAGGAAGGAAACCTTCAAAAAGAGTGGTGATAAAAGGAATATAGTAATTGTTTACGAGGGGAAGTAATAGTAAAGAACGAAGCGTTTTCCCACCACCAACAATAATGCCTAAAGCAAGCATTAAAACTAAAAATAGAATCGGGATTCCTGTTTTAGGTTTTATACACCATTCGCTTAGACGTTCGATAAAACGTATTTCAACATCAGTTTCTTTAGTAACGTTATCAGCAATTTCCCGACTTTTATCGTAAGGGTCTTCGATTGTTAAAGGAGGCGTAGTTTGATGTGTTTTAAACACCGCATCCTTTAAAAGATCGATACCGATATTTTTAACAGCGACAGTTTCAAATACCGGTGCGTTTAAGTATTTAGATAAAAGGTCACAATCTATATCAATTCCTTTACGTTTAGCAACATCACTTAAATTTAAGACATAAACGATAGGAATAGCATAGTTCTGAAGGTCAAACGCTAAATGAAGATTACGTTCTAGATGTGTTGCATCTAAAACACAAATGATTAAATCCGCACCATCGTTTAACATATGAACTGCGACTTCTTCAGCTTTAGATTGGGCATTCAACCCATAAATCCCAGGAACGTCAATTAAAAGGGCTTGATCACCTTGATGGCGAATCAAACCCTCATGATAACTAACAGTTGTGCCAGTATAATTTGCGGTAACGACATCTAAGCCGGTTAACCGGTTAAAGATAACACTTTTTCCAACGTTCGGATTTCCCATTAAAAGGACACGTTTAGCATCGTGAGGGTGTTTGATGTTTGATTTAGTTTGGTGACAATCCATTATGTCACCGCCAAGGCAGTAATCATACAAGCTAAAGATTTGTCGATGGCAATCTCGCGTTTTTTTATACGAATCACAATCGGTCCACCCATAGGCTGTTTTGTTACGATGCTAACTTGAAGACCATCACGTACACCGATAGCATTAAGTAAAACGTCTTTCGGACAGTTATTTAAAATATAACACTGCTTTTTTTTACATGCGTATAAATGCATAGTCTCGCCTCTTTCATGTTGTATTACATATCCCTCAATTTTCATTATAGGAAAGTGTCGAGAGCATTGCAAGTATTTTATAAGAATTCTAAATAGGTATACAATTAAGAAAAATTATAAATAAGCTTCTAAATTAAACGAATAACCATGCTAAAATAATGTTAGGAGGCATGACTATGAGTGTAGATAATTTATTGAAAAAGGTACTAGATAGAGCTTTAGAGGATGATCGTATACGTGTGGTTATGTTAAATGGCTCACGCGCGAATCTTAAAGGAGATATTGATGCAATGTCTGATGTAGATATTGTGTATTATGTAAGTGATTATGAGTCGATTATTAAAGAACACGCTTTTTTTACATCGTTTGGAGATGTTTTAATTTCACAAGAAAAGTCTGAGCAGTTGTTTCCTGAGATAAGTACGTTTTTAGGCTATATTTATATGATGCAATTTAAAGATGGCACACGCTTAGATTTATCGGTTGTTTCAGTTAATGATTTGAACGAAAGTATACAGAGTAAAGACTATTACAAAGTATTACTAGA
>SKIW01000027.1 GCA_007116245.1 Candidatus Izemoplasma sp.
GAACGCAGTGTGGGGATATCAATGGTCGTAATCGCAGTATCATCAAAATATATTTGCCCTTCTTTAGCATCATAAAGCCGTGGTATCAAAGACACTAACGATGTTTTACCACTCCCGGTTGAACCGATAATCCCAATTTTTTCGCCAGACTTAATGTCAAAATTAAGACGATGAATAACATTGTTTCCATTTGCACCGTATCCAAAAGAGACATTTTCAAAACGTAGCGCACCACTTAGATCAAGCTTAATCGCATCTTGAGGATTCTCTAAATCAATCTTAGCGTTAAATATTTCATTGATCCTTGCGGCAGAAACATCCGCTCTTGAGATAAAAATCATCATCATTGCAAACATCATTAATCCTACAAGAATTTGTTGACTATAAGACATAAACGCCATTAAAAGACCCACTCTTGGTACTCCATCAACAAAGAAAGCTTCATGTCCGATTGAGAAATAATAAGCACCAAAGAGTAAAATTAATCCAATACCTAAGTTGAAAATCATGTTAATCACCGGATCAGCAAACGCCATCACTGTTTCTGCACTCGCATTAACTTTTCGGTATGTTTCATTAACATTGCCGAAGCGACTATTTTCATGAGGTTGAGACACGAACGATTTAATCACTTGTGGGGCATTTGCATTCTCTAAAACAACATTGTTTAAATCATCTAAAGCACTTTGCACTTTTTTGAAGCGAGGATACGCAAAATACATAATAATTAAAATCGAGATTAATAGTAAAGGAATTGTAATAAAAAAGACATTCGATAACTGTAAACTTGTCGTAAGCGCTAAAAACAACCCGATAAATATCATCATCGGTGCACGAATAATAATTCTTAACATCATGGTAAAGAACATTTGCACACGAACGACATCATTTGTCGCATTTGTAATTAATCGACTGACTTTAAACTCATCGATATTTTTAAACGATAACGTCTGAATTTTATTAAATAAATCCAGTCTTAACTCCGCACTCGCATGCTGAGCGATATATTGTGAACTATACGTATTAATAATCCCTGTAAACATTCCTAAAAACGCCAGTCCAAGCATCATAGAACTTTGAATAAGCACTTGATTGATATCTCTTTGAGGCAATGAAATATCAATAATGTCCTTCATGATAAAGGGAATATAAAAGCCGACAATGACTTGAACCACCATTGCTGATATAGAAATAATGATATGTTTTCGATACGGTGTCGCGTAACGAAGCATTTTCATGATGTTATGCATAATCGATCTCCTTTACGCCGCAGCGGATAATAGCAAGGATTTTCAAGTACTTTTCATGCGCTATCGATATATCAATAACGCCTTTTAGCACTTTCTGAATATACTGTGTTTTAATATAATTGAAGGTACTATATAAATCTTCAATATCATCAAAACTCAATCTGCCTAAATCCATTGTATCTAATTGTGATAAAATTTCTCGTACAAACACTTTTCTTTTTTCTTCCATAATTTGTATACTCATTCCAGAAAGATTGGGATGGGTGAAGTATTTATGGAGTATACGGTAATGATTGCTTTCTTGAACATATTTTAAATCTTGAATAAAGATTCTTTCCATATAATCAAAAAAGCTAAGATGCTTTCCTCTTACCTGATTTAAAACAAATAATTGATATCCTTCTAGGGTATGTATAAATAAGTAACGATACAGATCATCAAGATCATCAAAGTATTGATAGAAACTGCCTCTTGGAATACCGGAAGCTTTAACATAGTCACTTACTGTTTGTTTGGATAACCCCTTTTTTAAAAAGGTTGTTTTAAAAACATCAACTAACCGTTCACGTTTTTCTTCAGGTAAGTTTAAAAAAGTTTTTTTAGGCATTTTAATCCTCCTATATGACAAAGTGTCATAGTAATCGTAAAAAGAAAACCTACAGCAGTAGGTTTACTTTATTATTTTCTTAAAGTTCCGTCTACACGGTAAAGAAGATAATCAAGCTCGTTTTCTTTAGCATAATCAATCGCTTCTTTTTGCGTATCAAATACACGGTACGCTTTTTTAGCATCCCCGGCGATAATTTGCCAACCCTTATCGTGTTTCTTAATATGATATTGTTTTGGTTCAGCTTCTTTTTCAGTTTCGGTTTTTTCAACTTCTGCATCTTCGATATCACCGACATTTTTCGCTTCACCTTCATCGTAAACTGGAGCAACGTCTTTCTTAGGTACTTTTTGCTCTTTAGTTTCTTCAGTTTGATACTGATCTAATTCTTTAACTTCCTTTTCAACATCTTCAAGGGTAATGTTACGAGCATCTTGTTTAAGTTCCTCTTTTGAAGTTTCTTCAGCTTTTACTTGTTCAGTAGGTGTTTCTTCACTTTTTTGTTTTTTACCAAATAGTTTTTTCAAAAATCCCATTCTTTACACCTTCTTTATATTTATTTTTTTAACTTCAATTAAAGATATAATACCATAAATATAGGCATTATTCAATTTATGTGACTAAAATTTCTATTTTTTTTCGGTTGTTAAAGCCTCTTTAAATAGTTTCATACATGTTTTTTCCGAAAGCGGTTTATGAAACAAAAACCCCTGAAGATATTTGACATTCAAACTATTTAAAATAGCATAATCTTCTTGATTCTCAACACCTTCGGCAATCACATCGAGTTCAAACCCATGTGAAAGCTGTACAATTGCTGCTACTATTTTTTGATTCGTAGGGCTATTACTTAAGTTTGTTATAAAAGCGCGATCGATTTTAATTTTGTCTAACTGATTCTCAGAAAGGCGGACCATAGAAGAATAGCCAGAACCAAAATCATCAATCGCCACTTTAAATCCATGACTTTTTAAAGCGTTAATAAACTCTGCTTCACGCGTGTAATCTTCAGGATAATATGTTTCAGTAAACTCAACCGTAATTTTACTTGGATCAATGTTATTTTGAAGCGCTTCTTCGTGGATATATTCGATAAACCCTAAGTTTTTGATTTCTTGTGTACTAATATTAACGGACATAAATTCTAATGGATACTTTGTTTTTTCAAAACGTTTAAACGCTTTAAACGATTCGTGAACAACATAATGATCGATTTCATCAATCAGATGGTATTTTTCTGCATAAGCAATAATTTCTTGAGGAAAATAGATTTCATGAGAATGGCGAATGCGTATTAAACTCTCTAGACCGACAATACGTTTTGTTTTTGTATCAATAATTGGCTGATACTCTAAAAAGAAATCGCCTTCTTTTAAAGCATCTTTAATAAAACGATACATGGTAAACGCCTCACTGTTTTTACGCTTAATATTGCGTGAATAAACAACCATTTGATCTTTTCCAAGCGATTTAGCTTCTTGTAAGGCTAACTCACTTCGAAGCAAACAATCGTTAAAACGCGGATTGGTCATGGTAATATCGTAGCGCCCCATCGATGCCGTTAGCTTCATTGTATGAATACTAATCACATATGGCTCTTTCAATTTAAGTAACAACTCAGAAGAAAACCGTTCACGTTCAACTTTATTACCGGGAAAAATCACAACAAAATGATCCGAATGAATCCGATAAACAGTTTTATACGGTGCTACAGCATTCAATAAGCGATTAGCTACTTCAATTAAAATTTGATTTGATAACTTATGTCCTAATAGATCATTATAATTTTTAAAATTATCGAGATTGATATAGTAAAAAGAAACATCACCATCAAATGAGATCACGATATTGTTAAAATTGCGACGCAAATAATTCGCGTTTTTTAACTCCGTCACCTCATCATCGTATAACATCGCTTGATAGTTTTTAAGGGTCTGTTTACGCAACGTAAAAAAGACGATAACCACTAGTATAATAAATACTAAGAAGCCACCGATGACTAACGACATACCTAAATTGTCAGAAACAAAATTAAAGACCATTATTTTACTTACTAAGTTCATGCGCTTCACCCGTTCATAAAGTCTCACTATAATTATAGTCCAAATAACATTAAAGTAAAGGGATTCGAAGAAAAAAAGAAAACACTTCCGAAGAAGTGTTAATAATCAATGTTATCCGGTTCTGGAAATCTTTTTTGTGCCCGATTTAACTTGCGAATTGTTTGGAAATCTTCTTCGCTTAACGCAAAATCAAAGATTTTCAAGTTCTCCGCTATACGCGAAGGCGTAATAGACTTTGGTAAAACAATAATCTCACGCTCTACCAAATAACGTAAGGCAACTTGAGGAACCGTTTTTTTATACTTCTTAGCGATTTCTTGGAGTGTTTCATCATCGAGTAACTCCTGTACGTAATGAGACATAAATGGAGCATAAGCTTCAAGATAGATTTCATTTTGCATACAGAAATCTTGAAGTTTAATATTTTGAAGACGTACATGCGTTTCTACCTGATTGACTTGGGGAATGACTTCGGCGGTTTCAAATAAATGTTCTAAATGATGGAATGTGAAATTACTTACGCCAATCGCACGGGTGAATCCATCATAATATAAATCTTCTAATGCACGCCATGTTTCAGCTGTTTTTTCATAACTTTTTGGCCAATGAATTAGACATAAATCAACATAATCTAACCCTAACCGTTGTAATGATTTTTGAAACGCTCTTTTCGTTTTCATGTAACCTTGTTGGTCATTCCATATTTTCGTAGTGACAAAAATCTCTTCTCGAGGAACACCAGAGTCTTTAATCGCTCTACCGACCTCTTCTTCATTTTGATAAATCGCCGCAGTATCAATATGACGATAACCGACTTTTAACGCATGAAGCACTGCGTTATAAGCTTCTTCATCTTTACTGCGAAATGTGCCTAATCCAATAATCGGGATTTCAACACCGTTATTTAAACGTACTTTCATCGTAATCACCTCTTGGTAATTTTATCATATTTTTAAGAAAACATCCACTCGAAGCCACCGAGATTACTATGGGTTTCAAAGATGAGTTCTTTGTTTTCAAATACTTCGATCTTAAACGCTGCGTATAAATCTTCAAATACATCCAAATTCATTAATCCTTTATCAGTCGGCCCAACTAAACATACCGGCTTATTTACCTTTGCTTGAATCACCACTTTTCTTTGACCTTTAGTAAGCGTAAAAAACTGATAGTTTTCGGTTTTTCTCACACGGCATTTCGCGCGATTATATGTTCCGAAAACCCATTCTTTCTGATCAAACTGGATAATCGCAAAAAAACCAAAAGGTTTAAAGAACAGGGTTGGAACATGACCACCAGCTAATGTAAAATTCATTGCCTGGTCAAACGAATTTGCTTGTAACCAAAACCATTTCTTGGGAAATCGTTTCCCATAGGTTTTTTCCATATATGTTTTACCTGTAAACGGTGCTCCGTTGATCACACCTTCAGCGACACCATCCATAAAGATAACTTCCTGATAACATTCAAGAGGTAACTTAGATAAGTAGCCCATCGCACTTTTAACATCTAAAGGTGCTAACCTCGTTAAAGCAACATCAATATTCGTATCTTCTGTTGCAACGATTAAGCGATCAACCGTTAACAGGTTATTTTGAATTCTTACAGCATCATCTTTGTACTCAAAATCGTTTATATCAAAACGATAGTACGTATTTTTTCCTAAATGCCCATTATATACTTGGATAAACGCATGAGGATCATTATGGTATTTTGTATAAGCAAAAATACAGGCGAGATTCAAATCACCTGTATTATTATATAAACGAACATACCAACCTTCAAAATAATCTCGCGCTTTCTTTCCTTGATGTTTGAACCGATTAATCATTAAGATTTTCTCGTTTAGGGTTTTCATTGTCATCCACACCTGTCGTTTCTTCTTTTTTCACTTCAGCGGTTGCTGTCTCACTTACAGTGTCTTCTTTTATTACCTCTTCATTTGGTATTTCCTCAACATTTTCGATTACATCATCTGCGATTTTGTAATCCTTAATTTCCTTCAGCTCTTTTGGTTTCTTATTTTTATTACGTCTATAAACTAAACGCTTCATCAATGAAAAAGCTAACATAATGTCAAAGTAGAGTAAATAAATAGGTATTAATAAGTAGGATACAATGTTATGTTGTAAAAAAGGACGATAAACAATATAGATTAGAAGATGCACTAAAAGATAAAATAAACCCGATAAAAGCGAAAACTCTAAAATAAGAATGACATAGAAAACATGTAAAGCTAACATCATTAAAGGCATGATATTCAACCCTTTTAAACGTTCAGCTTCAATAATGCCATTGACGTAAAAACGCATACTCTCTTTATAGGTTCTAAACTCGATAACTTGTTCTAAACTCTCAGCATGATTAATATGCGTTACCGATATATTTTTTTTAAAAATGGCATCTTCAAACGCTGCGAGATTCGTGTACTCAGATTCATCACACCCCGCTAATATATAGGTTTCTCTTTTTATCGCAAAAAAGTGATAGTTAATATCATTGCGATCCAAGTTCATATCATTCAATAAATCAAAAAAGATACTATGACCATCCTTTATCGACTTACGTAAACGTGTCGGTTTTGCAGTAAACAACTGGTGTTCAACAAGGTTGTTTGCCATAAAGTCTAAGGTTTTAAACTTTTGAATCCGCGTTACAGCATCCATAAACAATAAAAAGGATTCCTGGGTATCAGGATACCCAAGTTGATACGCATTTGAAAGAAGCATCGTCCGCGATTCTAACGCTCTTGGATCACTATCTATCCACATTGATTTAATCGTTAACTCAGGATAGTCATCACGATTAATCGCTTCATTAATATTAACAAAAATCCATTGATGTTTTGACTTCTTTGCGTGTTCTAATAATCTTTCAAGCCCTGGATGGTAAAAACGAATCGCCACAACAATCGAAAAGCGATGATCGTTTTTATAATACAACATCTCAAACCGACGATTACGATAAAACTGTTCTACTAAAACAGCGAGTACGATTATAAAACCTATGATGATTGAAAACATTCCCCCACCTCCATCTAGCCTCAATTATACACGAAACAAAAAAAAAGCGCAATTGTAATAAATTGCGCTTACGACTTCCCTTAATGTACCTTTTGATCTTGATACTGAAGCTCATATAAATGATAATAATGGCCTTTTTTCTTTAGTAGTGCTTGATGATTTCCTTTTTCTAGTATTTTACCATTATGTAAAACAATGATTTGATCGACATGTTGAATTGTTGATAAACGATGCGCGACAATCAACATTGTACCGATATTCATCATCTTCTTTAACGACTCTTGAATAAGTTGTTCGGTTTCGGTATCGATGTTTGATGTGGCTTCATCTAAAATCATAATCCTTGGTTTATGCACTAACGTCCGCGCGAATGAGATTAATTGACGTTGTCCAGCTGAGTAGTTATTACCGCGCTCACGAACGCGTTCATCGTATTGTCCTGGTAACTTCTCAATAAAGCGATGTGCATTCACATATTTACAGGATTCAATCATCTCTTCATCACTTATATCGTTGCTGCGCAGTTTTATATTAGAAGCGATAGTCCCACTAAACATAAAGACATCCTGTAACATCTGTCCGATAAAGGACCTTAAACTTGACGTTTTAATCTCTTTTATATCGATACCATCTAAAAGGATTTGCCCCTTTTGAATATCAAAATTACGCGTTAATAAAGCAAGAATAGTTGTTTTACCAGCCCCGGTCGCTCCAACTAAAGCCACAGATTCTTTCGCTTTAACTTTAAAGCTAACATCTCTTAATACCCATTCATCTTCTTTATAGGCAAACCATACATTTCTAAACTCAATTTCACCTTTAACATCTTCTAGTTCTATCGCATCAGGGGCGTCATTGACTTTAGGATGCGAATCAAGTATAGCGAAAATCCGTTCACTAGAAGCAAAAGCTGACTGTAAGATATTAAACTGCTCAGCAAGCTGTTGAATCGGTTCAAAGAAACGGCCTAAATAACTATGAAAAGCAATCAGTGTCCCGACGGTGATAATCCCCGCCAGTACGCTTTGCCCACCAAAATAAAATATAATGATTGTCGCAATCATATAAAGCATATACATGGTAGGACGGTATATCGCAAAGACTAAAAGTTGTTTCATAAAGCTTTTTTTAAGCCTGGTATTTTGATAATCAAAAGCCTTATTTTTTTCTTCTTCTTGATTGAATATTTGAACAATTTTCATACCTGATAAATGCTCAGCTACAAACCCGTTTAAACGTGACATGTTCGTTCTTACTAAACGATATGCTTTTCGTGAAAAACGTCTAAACAAAAACGAGAAAAAGACGATAAATGGGACAACAATAAACACGAGTAGTGTTAACTCAGCGTTTAATATAAACATCGCAACCAATATTCCGATTAACATAAATAAGTTACGGAATACACTTACAATTACACTGGTATACATTTCATTTAATGTGTTTGTATCATTCGTGACACGCGTTACTAGTTTACCAGTAGGTACTTGATTGAAATAATCAATATCTTGATACTCTAGATGCGTAAATATTTCTTCACGAATGTTATAAATGATACTTTGCCCGGTTTTTTGTAAAATGATCGTTTGAAAATAATTAAACACTGCACTCATTGCAATCGCCCCAACAAACACACTTAAGTAAATAATGAGCTGTTGATACTCAATTGAATCACCGGCAACAACGTCGATCGCACGGCCGATAATAAACGGCTCTAATAATGCAAATCCAACAGAAATAAGCATTAAGAATAAAGTGAATAACAATGCCCCAATATACGGCTTCGCGTACTTTAATAACCGCCCAATAATCTCTAAATCTTTATACTCATTTAACCTAGTATCCGTATCAATATCAAACATCTAATTCACCTCCACGACATCAGCCAATTTTTGACGACGTACCATATCTTTATATAGCTCACAACGTTCTTCAAGTTCTTCATGGTTCCCAACGTCTAAAACCTCACCATTATCAATAACAATAATTTTATCGGCATCTTTTACAGTCGAAATACGATGAGCGATCATGATTGTAGTCTTACCTTTACGGATTTTTCGGAGATTACTTAAAATCTTCTCTTCAGTACTTGTATCAACGGCACTAACAGAGTCATCCATGATTAAGATTGGCGGTTCTTTTGCCAATGCTCTTGCAATAGAAACACGTTGTTTTTGGCCACCACTTAAGGTAACACCACGTTCACCGATAATCGTTTCATAACCTTGTTTAAACTGAATAATATTATCGTGAACATCGGATAGTTTTGCAATGGATTCTATTTTATCCATGTGAATATTATCTTGTTCTATTCCAAGCGTAATGTTGTTACGAATCGTATCTGAGAATAGAAATCCATCTTGAGGCACATATCCAATCGCTTCACGGACTTTTCTAAATGGTAACCGCATAATATCGATGCCATCTATAAAGAGTTGGTTCGCTTCAATATTATAAATTCTTAACAGTAAATCAACAATACTCGTTTTTCCGCTTCCTGTTCGTCCTAAAATACCTACAGTTTCTCCTGCTTTGATTGAGAATGACACGTTTTTTAAAACTTTTTCATCCCCATCAGGGTATTTAAAATCTAAGTTTTTAAACTCAATATTGCCTTTAATTTCATTGACTTCAACAACATCTTCATCTTTAATATCAATCGGCTCATTCAAAATGTTTTCAATTCTTTCAAGACTTGCTTTCCCTTGACTACGCACATTTATAATCATCGCAAGCGCCATCATTGGCCATATAAGCATTCCAAAATAAGAGATAAAGGCAACTAAATCACCTAACGTAAAGCGTTCTGCACCTAAATGTCTAGTTGATTCGATTAAAAACGCACCGTAGGCAATAATTAATACAAACACTAAACTCACAATCGTTTGAACAAGAACTTGTAGAATCGTTGCGATTCTTACAAATGCAATGTTTTTATCTTTCGCATTTTGGTTTGATTTAAGAAACTCTTTAATTTCGGTACGTTCTTTCACAAATGCTTTTATAACACTGATCCCAGAAAAACTTTCCTGTGTAAAATCACTAAGGTCTTCAAAGGCTTTTTGGCTTTCTTTAAAACGTTTACGCATCTTTGTTCCTAGACTAAGTCCTAAAACAGTAATAATAATCATTGGTAACACTAAAATCATTGTCATTCGTACATTAAGTTGAAACATTCTAAAGAAGGTTAACGACCCCAAAAAGAGCGCATCAACAAACATGATAAGTCCTGGACCTATCGCGCGACGCACCGCTTCTAAATCATTTGTAAAGTGGGCCATTAAGCCCCCAACTTTCTTTTCAGAGTAATAACGATTTGATAACTTAGTGCTGTGACTAAACATCTCATTACGCAAATCATAATCAATACGCCTAGAGGCACCAATAATACCAAAACGCCAAAAGAATCGTCCTAAGACGATAAATATCGTAATAAATAATAATCGCCAAACAATATCAATTAAAAACCCAGCATCCGTATTCCCGGCAAGTACATACGCTTCTAACGTATCTACGAGTTCCTTAGATATACGAGGTATTTCTAGCTGAAATAAATCGACTGTAATTAGTGCTGCAATACCGACTATAAAATATAACCCGTATCGCAAGTAGTATTTATTTATTGTTTTCCCAAAAATCATCGTTTACACCTCGCCTGCTTTATCAAAAATTTGTGTTAGTAAAACAATTTCTTCTTCTGATAATCGTAAGAATAATTTCTCTACAGCACGCTGACTTTCCAGCAAATTGGTATTCGCTAGTAATTTTCCTTGCTCGGTCAAAGAAATATACACAACACGACCATCGCTTTGACAACGTCGCTTTTGAATCAAATTAGCATCCTCAAACTTACGTATCATTTCGGTAACTGTGGGTTTTGATAAATTAAAAAGATCCGCTAACTCACTCATAGTAACTTCTTGATGTTTATCAATCATACGTAAATAAGCGAACTGTCTTCCTGTTAATAATTCACCATAATCTAGTTCTTGGTAGATTTCTTTACAACTGTTAAAGTACATTTTGAGAAATTTATTAAACGATTTTCGTACGAACTCTTTATCCATATTTTTCACAACCTTTTTTAGTTAGTTAGGCTTTCCCTAATTATTATACACGTTTTTTATTTTCACGCAAGCATTAAAACTAAAAAAATAAAAAAAACACCCAAACTGGGTGTTTTAACGGCGCTTTGTAACTATGAAAAACGTAGCCACTATAAGAAAACTTATTAAAACTCCGATAGATCTAGCAATCATATTAGGTTGATCAGGATCAACAACATCAAAAACAATGTCGTATAACATTATCTCACCTTCGTCATCATAAAGCTCTACTGTTATAACAGCTTCACCTGTTTGGTTAAACCGTGTAGTGATATCATCAGTGTATCTCACGCCAATCGGTGTAAACTCACCGAAATCGTTAGTCGATAATAAACTAAAGAGATTTTCTACACTAAGTTGCGTTCCAACATCAACTATAATCCGTTCAGAAAATGTAAAACTAGGCGGGATATTATCTACTACATGAACATGCATTGTATGTTCGACTGTAGTATTATCATCTGAAACACTAAATACAATACGATAATAGCCTAATGTTGTGTTTGATTCATCGTACTCATTCTCAACAATCACAATATCTTGATAGGTTAAGTCAAGGTAATTATCACTCACCGTCAACAACGCGATAATTTCAGGTACTGTTTTCAAACTCGTATAGGACTGTCTTAGTGTAATAGGCCCTGTCAGTATCGGAGGAATATCATCATAAATTTCTACGTCTACAGTATGATTCGAAATGTTCCCGTGCGTATCTTCAACGCGTAAAGTCACTTGATAATTGCCCGTAATATCAAATGTTTCAGGCAATGTGGAATCTTCCCAGGAATACACTAAATCTTCTACATCTGTATAATCATCAGATAATGTGAAATGCGAAAACAAGACACTGTAAGAACGTTCTTCTGATAAGTTCAAGCGTATCGATGACGGACCTTCAATTATCGGGGGTGTCCCATCATAAACCTTAATCATAAAAGATTTCTCAGTCTCATTCCCTGCTTGATCACTCACTTCGATAGTAACGCTTTTTTCACCTAATATTGACTCATAACCGGTATACTCATCAGTGATAATCGTATAATTATTGAGTACACCATCAATGTCATCTTCAAATACAAAATACGTAGTTATTAAATCATCGATACTCGGTTCATCACCACCGACCACTAAAATCTCCTCAGGACCCGTAATCGTCGGAGCTATATCATCGATGACATAAATCGTTAATAGAAACTCAGTGGTATTATAACTAGAATCAGTAACACTTAAAAGAACGTCATAATGACCTAAGCTTGTCTCATTTCCCGAATACAGATCAGATTCTATCACAATATGTTCTGTTAAATCGCCATCAATCTCATCATAAGCCGTAATATGTGTCCCAATAATATCATCGAGAAGTAAGGATGTTGTATAACTTGTAATGAGCTGGCCATCGCCTTGGAAATAAGGTTCTGAAGTCCCATTATAAGGCTCATAAGCGGTAGGTACTTGACCTAATTCAAGCTGAAAATTTAAGAAACCATAGGTGTTAATATACGCTTCTATATAGGCACTTCTAAATTCAAACATTAAATAGTCGACATCACTCTCAGTTTGAAACACACACACATGGCGATCACCCTCTTCATAGCATTGATCACCATCCAAAATATGTTCAATGATGATTTCTTTACCGGTATTATCAAGAATAAATATTTCCATATCACTATTTTCACCATTAAAGTAACCTTTATTTGGCATAGTGAAAGTGTAGTAGGTTGAAGCCTCAATATATAGCGGCTCAATACTATATAGTCTGTTTTCACTTAAATCTAACAATGCCGGATTCAAAAGATTTTTCCCATTTGCGTTTGCGTTTAAAGACAAACTTCCATACGTTAACACTATTAAAATGCTTACTATAATACTTATTTTTTTCATCTTACACCTCCAAAACTATCATACGCAGTTCTTGCGCTTTTTCTTTTATAAAAAAAATAAAGAAACCAAGCGGTTTCTTTATTAAGAAGGAGATGAAGAAAGTTTATGATTTTAAAAACATTAATAGTCTTTTAGCTAAACGCTTTGGAAAATCGGTAATCGGTGAATGACTCCCATCTGAATAGACTTCAGTTTCAACGTTTTTTAAGGCTTGAACCGTTTCATCAAACATCGAACGGAGTATGACATAGTCTTTCTCTCCATAAATACTTAAGACAGGACAAACGACATCATCAATTGAGCCATCACCCTCAACAACACCATTAGACTCATGCGACATATTAAACGTAACTAAAGCCCAATCGACATCGATAAGGTTACGCTGTTTAAGTGTTTCACTTAAAAAACGTTCTAACGCTTCTTCTTCGGGCACATGAACATTGTATATTGCGGCTAACCAAACTTGCTTCATAAAGTTAATATCCTTGTTTTGCATAGCGTGTTCGGCAGGCAGTACTTGAACTGGATCGAGAGCCATGTCTTCTTTACTTTGATAAAGCTCCGTTAATATCGGTTGATAGGAAGCATCTTTTTTATAAATTGGATAACCCTTATAAGATGCGGATTCTAAAAGAACAAGCTTCTCGATACTTTTTGGGTATTTAGCTGCGAACTTCAAGCCGATACCGCCTCCTGTAGACCAGCCTACTAACGAAACCTTAGACACATCTAAAACATCGAGCAAGCGTTTTAAATCATCTGCAAAGTCTTCTAAACACTCAATCGGAGTTATATAAGTAGAATCACCAAATCCACGCAAATCAGGAATAATTAAGTAATATGCCTGTTTTAAATCATCAATTATAGGCTCATAATGCACACCGCTACTCATATTTCCATGGACCAATAATAACGCGGGATGATTTTTTGAGCCATGCGTAGTGTATGCGATGGTTTCGTTGTTTTCTAATTTAACCGTTAATTTTTTCATAAAGCCCCCTATATTTTTGAAGGTGTATGTTCCGTTAACAAAAATCCGAGTACCGTTGAAACAAACAAGGTAGGTTGTTCGTACATACTAGCATGACCGGTATCCTCAAACGTTATATGTGTAGCCTTACTCATTTTACTCACAACATACGCTTGTTCAAACGGTGGTGTTAAATAATCTTCTGAACCACTTACCACTAATGTTTTAGTTTGAACTGAAGACAAATAGTCTCTTACATCGTGTGTTTCAGCACTTATAGTTAAACGGATCATCGCTTCTAAAAAGCTTGCATCACTAAAAAGCGGAACAAGAAGTTTTTTTCGCGCTTCCATCCAATCTATACGTGAAGTATAAAATTGTGGAGAGTAAATAAATGGAATTGTAATATGATAATACGCATTACCATCACGTGTTTTTGCGACGGCATTCCATCCATCCCCAATCGCTTTTAACCAAGGACTAGTGTACGCCACGATATTAAACAGCAATAATTTATCGATTCTCTCTTGATGTTGCGCAGCAAACTGTAAGGCAATACTACCGCCATAACTGATGCCTAAAAGATGTACTTTAGCTAAATCAAGTTCATCTAGTAATGCTAAAAGCATCTCTACTTGAATCGCTTGAGTATAGTTTTCAGTCATTTTAGAACTTTGACCTTGATCTAACATATCAAGTCTTAAAACTTGAAAATGTGCTTTAAAATCATCAATAAATGGATCCCAACTTTTAGTTGACATCATAATCCCGTTTAAGATAACCAGCGTCGGTGATTTTGCAGATCCATCGATTGTATAATAGACACTTTTATTCTGAAATTCGAAAAAAGCCATTATAGATACCCTAGTTCTTCTGCGGCTTTTCTTAAGTCGTTCTGGAACTTAGGATGAGCTATTTCGATTAATCGCTCAACACGTTCTTTCACACTGGTACCTCTTAAATGAGCAACGCCATATTCAGTCACAACATAATCAACATCATTTCTTGATAAGCTCACAATCGCACCGGGTTTTAATGTCGGCACAATCTTACTTGTCTCTACACGTTCATCTTTACCAGGCACACGAATCATGGCTGTTGAGTAAAGCGCGATAAAACTCCGACCATTTTTAGCACGTTGCGCTCCAGTGGCTGTATCAGTTTGACCACCAGTACCACTGAACTGCATTGTGCCAATTGATTCTGAACAACACTGTCCTGTTAGATCTACTTCAATTGTCGTGTTAATAGAAACTTGATTATCATTTTGACCAATAATCATTGGATCATTAACGTAATTTCCATCTAAAAGCATGACGGCAGGATTATCATCAATAAACTCATAGAGTTCTTTTGTACCAAGCGCAAACGCTGCGACCATTTTTCCTTTGTGTAAGGATTTTTTCTTACCTGATATAGCACCATTTTTATAAAGTTTCATAAAACCGGTTGTAAGCATTTCGGTATGAACACCTAAATCCTTTTTATCCATTAACGCTAATGCCACAGCATTAGGAATACCACCAATACCAAGCTGTATGGTATCACCATCTTGTATGTAGTTAGCAATATGCTGTCCGATTTTAGAATCTTTTTCATTGGGGATTGTATCCGGTAGTTCAGGCGCAGGATAATCGACGTTCACAACGTAATCGATATCACTTTCATGCACTTCTAAGTCACCTAACGTTCTCGGTAAATTAGGATTAATCTCTAAAATAACCGTATCCGCTTTAGCAATCATATGTTTTTCATAAACATTTGAGAGGGATAATGAGACAAAACCGTGTTTATCAGGCGGTGTCGCGTTGCCTATATAAATGTTTGGTTTCATGTGTTCCGCTCGTTTTTGCCCAGCAAAATGCAATTGATTAGGGATAAAACTAATATTGCCGTGTTTAAACGCTTTACGCAAATCACCTGAAAAGAACCAGCTATTAACTGTGAAAATATCTTTATACTGTGAATTAGTCATAAACTCATACGGATATAAAGGTAAACAGTTATCAATGGTTATATTCGATACACGATGATGTATTTCATGAAGATGCATAAAAAACTCACGGCCTTCACTTGCGGCCATACCTGCGACGATATGATCACCATCTTTTACGAGGTCTAAAGCATCTTGAATTGTAATATTTTTTGCCATAAATGCTCCTTTCATCAAGTGCTAAGGGTGGTAAAAACCACCCTTAGTAACGTGATTTTATTCGCCTAAAATTTCTCTGATTGTTTGAATTGGTTCTTCGGTTTGCCATAAAACAGCATCATCAACA
>SKIW01000046.1 GCA_007116245.1 Candidatus Izemoplasma sp.
ACCGGGTATGTATTTCCTCAAGAGGAGATGATTAAGTTGCTCGAAAACACTCAAGCCTTAGTATTGATTGATGAAGCGTATAGTGAGTTTTCAAATCAAGAAAGTTTTGCTAAGTTCATTAATCAATACGATCATTTGTATGTAACAAGAACCTTCTCTAAAGCGTTTGGTCTTGCCGGGGCAAGACTAGGGTATGTTATCGGGAGTAAAAAGAATATCGAAGCACTAAACAAAGTTAAAACACCATACAATATTAACCGTTTATCCCAAGCTTTAGGAGAACAAGCACTTAAAAGGATCGATGAGGTGAAGACATATGTCAATGAAGTTGCCAAACGTAGAGGAATATTAGAGGATAATTTAAAACAATTAGGCTTTACTGTTTATCCTTCTAGTGCAAACTTCTTATGGGTTAAATCGCCTATTAAGGGATTATACGAAGCCCTGCTTAAAGAAGGGATTCTGATTCGTCGATTTGTCGGTGAATGGGATGATTATTACCGAATTACTGTAGGTACAAGTGAGGAAAATCAAAGTTTAATTAAAGCGTTAAAAGGAGTTGTTTAAGATGAGTACAAAAACGATTGAAAGAAGAACCAATGAAACAGATATTCAGTTAAGTTTGAATCTTTTAGGTGAAGGTAAAAGTGAGATTGATACTGGTATAGGGTTTTTAGATCATATGTTAGAACTGTTCAGCTTTCATGCGCAGTTTGATTTAATCATTAAAGCACGTGGGGATTTAAACGTTGATGACCATCACACCGTTGAGGATGTAGGGATTGTTTTAGGACAAGCCTTTTATCAAGCCCTTCAAGATTTAAGTTCAAGAGGACGTTACGGTGTAAGCTATGTTCCCATGGATGAAGCACTTGTAAGAACGGTTGTGGATATTTCTAATAGGAGTACACTTGTGTTTAACGCGGTGTTAACGCATCCCCGTTTAGGTAGGATGGATACACAAAATATTAAAGAGTTTTTTACTGCATTTGTAAGAGAATCGCGCATTAACTTACACGTAGAAGTGCTTTACGGTGAAAACGATCATCATAAAGTGGAAGGTATTTTTAAAAGTGTTGGGCGCGCTTTAAAGATTGCGTTGAGTGATACTTCACACAAAGTACAGTCGACTAAAGGGGTTTTATAATGCATGTTATTGTGGATTATGGCGCTGGGAATATCGCTTCGATATTAAAAGCGTGTAACGATATTGAGTTTAATGTTGTGTTGAGTAAAAACCCTGAAATGATTAAAAACGCGGATAGTTTAATTCTTCCAGGTGTTGGCGCGTTTGGTGCCGCTATGGAACAGCTTAATAATACAGGGCTCATCCCACTCATTAAAGAACATGTCTCACTCGGCAAACCGTTTTTAGGGATTTGTTTAGGGATGCAGTTATTGTATGAGACGAGCTATGAGATGGGTAAATTTCAAGGACTAGGGTTTTTAAAAGGGGAAGTGGTCCCGTTTAAGAATACCCTTAAAGTACCACATATGGGTTGGAATCAGTTGACGTTTAATAAGCCGGAACATCCGATTTTAAGTGGTATTAAAGAAGATGATTATGTTTATTTTGTGCACTCTTACTATGTTAAAACAAAAGAAACCGATGTTGTAGCGTATACACCTTACGGTGTTGATGTTCCGGCGATTGTTGCGAAAAATAAGGTTGTAGGGATGCAGTTTCATCCAGAAAAAAGCGGGACTGTAGGTAAAGCATTGTTAAAAGCGTATAAGGAGAGAATGTTATGAAGATTATACCAGCGATGGATTTAAAAGAAGGTAAGATTGTGCGATTAATACAAGGGGATTTTAATCGTAAAACAGCGTATCAAATCGATCCTTTAAAAACGGCTTTAAGGTATCAAGAAGAAGGCGCAAAGATGTTGCATATTGTTGATTTAGATGGTGCAAAAACAGGGGATAGACTAAATCGTAACGTGATTAAAGAGATGCTTAACGTTCTTGCGATTCCCATTCAATTAGGTGGGGGTATACGTAGTTATAAAGACGCTAAGGCGTTACTTGATTTAGGTGTTGATAGAGTGATCATCGGCACGATGGCGTTAGAAAATATCGAGGATTTAAAACGATTAATTAATGAATTCTCAAGACGTATTATTGTGGCCTTAGATGTTAAAGATGAGATTGTGATGGTACGAGGATGGCAGTCTTCGAGTAAGCAAACTATTTATAACTTTGGATTGTTTTTAAAAACCTTAGGGGGTGAAACGATTTTAGTCACCGATATTGCGAAAGACGGAATGTTGAGTGGGCCTAATATAGCGTTATACAGGAAACTGTTAGAATATACTAAGCTCGATGTGATTGCCTCGGGTGGTGTTTCAAGTTTAGACGATTTAAGACAGTTAAAAACGATTGATATTCAGTCTGTAGTTATTGGTAAAGCGTTACTCGAAAACCGCTTTACGTTAAAGGAAGCACTACAATGTTAGCACGTAGGATTATTCCTTGTTTAGATGTAAAGGATGGGCGTGTTGTTAAAGGGAAACAATTTAAAGCACTCAAAGATGTCGATACACCGGAAGTTTTATCTAAGTATTATGACGAAGAAGGCGCTGATGAGCTCGTGTTTTATGATATTACCGCAAGCAGTGAAAGAAGAAAACTGTCTTTAGCGTTTGTTGAGAAAGTGGCACAAACGATTAATATCCCTTTTAGTGTCGGTGGGGGTGTGAACTCATTGGAGGATTTTACGATGATTTTACGTAAAGGCGCTGATAAAGTGTCGATTAATAGTGGTGCAGTTTTAAATCCGAAGCTTATTAAAGAAGCGGCATTGAAGTTTGGAAGTCAATGTGTGGTGTTATCAATCGATGCGAAGTATAACGGTAAAACGTATGATGTGTATATTAAGGGTGGTAGAGAAAATACGTATATCGATGCGATTGAGTGGGCTAAAGAAGGCGTTAGATTAGGGGCCGGTGAGATTGTTATTAACTCGATGGATGCTGATGGTATGAAAGAAGGGTTTCATATTGATTTAGTGAATCAGATTATCGCTGCAGTGAATGTCCCTGTGATTGCTTCAGGGGGTGCTGGAAAAGTTGAGGATTTTACTGAGCTTGCATTGAACACGACTGCGGATGGTATGTTAGCCGCATCGGTGTTTCATTATAAAGAAATCCGGATTAAAGACTTAAAAACACGATTAAAAGCGGCTGGTATACCAGTCCGTATTTAGGAGGATACTATGAACTTAAATTATAATAAGGATGGACTGATCCCTGTGATTGTACAAGATGATGAGTCCTTACAAGTATTAATGCTTGCATATATGAATCAAGAAGCGTTTGAGAAGACAAAAGAGACAAAACAAGCATATTACTATAGTCGTTCTAGACAAACGCTTTGGAGAAAAGGAGAAACCTCAGGACATACACAAACCGTAAAGTCATTAGCGTATGATTGTGATCAAGATACTTTGTTACTTCGTGTAAAGCAAATAGGACCCGCTTGCCATACGAATAATACTTCATGTTTTTACCGGACGGTATTTGGTGATGTTAAAGCGGATATATTTAGTGAACTAATCGGTGTGCTAAAGAGTCGAAAGGAAACACTACCAGAAAATTCGTATACAGGGTATTTATTTAAAGAAGGAATCGATAAGATTTTAAAGAAAGTTGCTGAAGAAACGGGAGAAGTTTTAATCGCTTCTAAAAACCAATCTAAAGAACGGTTAGTGAGTGAAATAAGTGATTTAGCGTACCATTTAATGGTGTTAATGGTTGAAAAAGGTGTTAAGATAGAAGATATTAAAGATGAGTTGAAGAAAAGAAGGGAATAACATGAGAAATTATTGGTTTGATCACCATGTTCATACAAATGATTCACCGGATGCCGATAAAGAGGCGACGATGACGCGTTATATTAAGCGTGCAAGTGAGCTTAATATGGCAGGGGTTGTGTTTACTGATCATCTTGATTTAGATACACCGGTTAAGTTATTTCAAGACATCATTGATTATACGCGATATCATAAACACTTTTTAGAGGTGCAAAAAAACAGTTCAATACCGATTAGAATGGGGATTGAAATCGGCTATCAACCCCATTTGAATAATGCCTTGAATGCTTTACTAGGACGTGTGCCCTTTGATTTTGTGATTTGTTCGATGCATGTTACCGATGGGCTTGATTATTATAATGGAGATTTCTTTTTAGGAAAGACGCAGGATGAAGCGTATATGCGTTATTTTGAGTCTGTTTTAGAAGCGGTAAATCGTTATGATAATTATGATGTTTTTGGGCATCTAGATTATATTATTCGTTATGGTGGATATGAGACTAAAGATTATGCTATTGATCGCTATGAAGCGATTATTAAAGAGATATTAAACGTTATTGTACGTAATCAAAAAGGCCTTGAGATTAATACTTCAGGTTTTCGTTATGGCCTTGGGGTAACGCATCCTAAGATTACGGTTTTGAAGTGGTTTAAAGAACTCGGTGGTAAGATTGTAACGCTTGGATCTGATGCCCATAAAGTGGATGATTTAGCAGCGGATTTTGATAAGGCGGTAGCGATGTTAAAGGAAGTAGGCTTTACGAAGATCGCGACATTTAAGCAACGAAAGGTGTCATTTATAGAGATTATTTAAACTCCAAGTTTTTGGAGTTTTTTTAAAAAGTAATGACAAATGTCACTAT
>SKIW01000101.1 GCA_007116245.1 Candidatus Izemoplasma sp.
GCTAATTACGGACAAATGACCGCCGGAGGTTGGATGTATATTGGTCCTCAAGGAATCGTTCACGGGACATACTCAACACTTTTAAATGCAGGGAGAAGTAAACTAGGGATACCTAATGAAAAAAATCTATCAGGAGTTTTATTTGTTTCAAGTGGCTTAGGTGGAATGAGTGGTGCTCAAGGCAAAGCTGCAAAAATTGCTGGTGGTGTAGGTTTGATTGCGGAAGTTGATGATTCGAGAATTAAAACACGGTTTAATCAAGGATGGGTCGATGTCATATATGACGACCCTGCATCAGCATTCAACGCTGCATTGCAAGCTAAAAAAGCACATGAACCGCTTAGTATTGGATTCCATGGCAATATCGTAGATTTGCTTGAATACGCGGTTTCCCAGGATATCCATATTGAATTATTAAGCGATCAAACGAGTTGTCATAATGTTTACGAAGGTGGTTATACACCACAAGGATTAAGCTTTGAAGAACGCACCAAGATGTTAAAAGAAAATCCTTTAGAGTTTAATAAAGTTGTAGACCTCGGTTTAAAGAAACATTACCAAATCATTGAACGCTTAATCGAAAAAGGAACGTACTTCTTTGATTATGGTAATAGCTTTATGAAGGCGATTTATGATGCTGGGGTTAAAGCGATATGTAAAAATAAAGAGAATGATTTGGACGGGTTTATATGGCCGAGCTATGTTGAAGACATCATGGGGCCCGTACTCTTTGATTACGGCTATGGTCCGTTTAGATGGGTTTGCTTATCCGGAAAAGAAGAAGATTTACAAAAAACCGATCGAGCAGCGATGGAAGTCATTGATCCTGAAAGACGTTTCCAAGACCGCGATAATTATAATTGGATTAAAGATGCAGAAAAAAATCAGTTAGTCGTCGGAACGAAAGCACGTATTTTATACCAAGATGCTTGGGGCCGTAGAGATATTGCGTTAAAGTTTAATGAAATGGTTCGTCTTAAAGAGGTAGGACCAATTATGCTTGGACGAGATCATCATGATACTGGTGGTACGGATTCACCTTTTAGAGAAACCGCAAATATTAAAGACGGGTCTAATATAATGAGCGAGATGGCAACGCATATTTACGCTGGGAATGCCGCAAGAGGGATGAGTTTAGTGGCACTCCATAACGGTGGTGGTGTTGGTATATCTAAAGCGGTAAATGGCGGTTACGGTTTAGTTTTAGATGGCCGTGAAGAAACAGATGAGATTATTAAACGGGCAATGTTGTTTGATGTTATGGGTGGTGTATCGCGTCGCGCTTGGGCTCAAAACCCACATGCAATCGAAGCTTCAAAAGAGTTTAACAATCGTAAAGATGGCATGATTACATTACCTGAAGCTTCAAATGAACCCCGAATTAAAGCATTGGTTAGTAAATATTATCAAAAGGGAGGCAATTGACAATGCAAAAAATTGTACAATGTGTACCAAACTTTTCTGAAGGAAGAGATTTAAAGAAAGTCGAGAAAATTGTAGAACCACTAAAAAATCAAGAAGGGTTTAAACTCGTGAGTTATGAGCCGGATAGTGATTATAACAGAACAGTTGTAACGCTATTAGGAAACCCAGAAGCTATGATAGAACCGTTAATTAAGTTTATCCTTAAAGCGGTTGATCTCATTGATATGAACCATCAAAAAGGGGAACACCCAAGAATGGGTGCTGTGGATGTTTTACCGTTTATACCTATATCTAATATAACAATGGATGAGTGCGTTGACATCGCGCATAAAATAGGTAAGAAAATTGCAGAAAAAACAAAGGTTCCTGTGTTTACATACGCTGAAGCAGCGCAAGAAACTTCAAGAAAAAAACTACCGAATATTCGCAAAGGTGAATTTGAAGGTATGAAAGATAAAATTAAAGAACCTAAATGGACACCGGATTACGGGAAGGCTGAAATTCATCCTACGGCAGGTGTCATTGGTGTAGGCGCGAGATTACCGTTAATCGCCTATAATATCGATTTAGCGACGGACGATATTGAAATCGCCAAAAAAATCGCTAAAGCGATTCGTGGGTCAAGCGGTGGATTTAAACATATTCAAGCAGGACCTGTCTTCTTAGATGAACGAGGTCATGTTCAAGTCACAATGAATATATTGAACTACAAACAAAACCCAATATATCGGATTTTTGAAACCGTTAAGATGGAAGCGAAGCGCTATAACATAGACGTACCAAGTTCTGAAATTGTCGGACTTGTACCTAAAGATACAGTCATCCGTTCTTTGAAATACTATTATGCGGTAGAACAAAGAGATTTAGATGAGGCTATGACGATGGATAAAGTAACTGATGATGCGATTAAATATTTAAAGTTCCGTGATTTTAATGCTAAAAAAATTATTGAAGCGAATCTCGATTAAATGAAAGCGGATTATATTGTTTACAATATCGGGACTTTATTAAATCCAATTGCATCTAAAGGACCGCTAAAAGGCAAAAAAATGAATCATGTAGAAACATATCATGACGCTTTCGTTGCGTTTAATGGTCATAAGATCATCGATTTTGGAACGCACGATTTTAGTTCGCTTATTAAAGAAGATACAGTAACATACGATGCTTTAGGAAAACTCGCTACACCAGGTTTAATTGACTCGCACACGCATGTTGTGCATGCAGGTAGTAGAGAATATGAGTTCGAACAAAAAATGCAAGGTGTGCCATATTTAGATATCTTAAAAGCGGGTGGTGGGATTTTAAGTACTGTTGCCTCAACGCGTGAGGCAACACCGGAGGCATTGTACAAGCAAGCACAGAAGAGTCTTATAAAAATGATGTTAAACGGTGTCACAACCGTTGAAGGTAAAAGCGGATACGGATTAGATCATGAAACAGAACTTAAACAGTTACAAGTTCAAAAGCAACTTAATGCTGATTTACCAATCAACATTGTGTCAACGTATATGGGAGCACATGCGTTACCGAAAGAGTATAAAAATGATAAGCAAACGTATTTAGACATAGTAATAAAGCTGTTTCCGAGAATTAAAGAAGAAAATTTAGCGGCCTTTGTCGATATTTTTTGTGAAGATGGTGCATTCGATGTTTATGACTCAAAAAAAATTTTAACTGCAGCAATAAAGCAGGGTTTTAAAGTTAAGATTCATGCCGATGAGATTCATGCCTTAGGTGGTGTACCACTAGCAGTATCACTTAAGGCTGTAAGTGCAGACCATTTAATGGCTATCGATGAAGCAGGGTTAAACGCACTTGCAAATGGTGATACGATAGCAACGCTTTTACCGAACACGTCGTTTTATCTAAATAGTGAGTACGCACCAGCAAGAAAAATATTAGATTATAACATCGCATTAGCTTTAGCAAGTGATTATAATCCCGGGAGTAGCCCGAGTGAAAACTTTTTATTCACATTAAACCTTGCTGCAATTCATTTGAAGCTCTCTCCTAACGAAATACTTAACGCTGCAACATTAAATGCTGCATATGCTATAGACCAAGGATTACATAAAGGCCGTATCGAAAAAAACAGAAGTGCAGATTTAGTGTTATATGATGCACCTAACTGGCCTTATGTGTTATATCACTACGCTACGAATCATGTCAGTGATGTCTTTATTCAAGGAAAACATATTGTTAAAGATTCAAAGTATAGAGAGGAGATTTAAAATGAGATTAGTCGATTTATCTGTTAGAGAGTTTGTTTGTGAAGTCGATTCAGCAGCTCCAGCCCCAGGAGGAGGTAGCGTTTCAGCACTCGCTTCAGCCCTCGGGACGGGTCTTTTAAGAATGGTAGGACATTTAACAATACCAAAGAAAAAATTTAATAAACTCGATGAGGATGTTCAAAAGCACTTTATTCATAACCACGAAGTACTAAAAACACTGGAAAATCGCTTATTAGAGCTAATTGATAGAGATACAGAAGCGTTTAATGAGATTATGAAAGCATTTAAAATGCCTAAAGAAACTGAACAAGATCAGAAAAAACGTAGTAAAGCTATAGAAGCAGCAACCTTAAAAGCGATAGACGTTCCTGAGAATATTGCGAAAGTTGCCTTAGAAGCGCTTGAAATGGTTGATTTAGTCAGTGAGTACGGTAATAAAAATGCATTGAGTGATGTCGGTGTGAGTGCACTAATGCTTTATGCTGGTCTTGAAGGAGCTTGTTTAAACGTTAAAATTAACCTTCCAGGATTAAGCGATGAAAACCTAATAAAACAATATCAAACAAAGATTGAGGATTTACTGAAAAAAGGTGAGGCATTAAAATCAGCCGTTTTAGTTAAAGTCCACAATGCCTTATAGTTATGGCTAAACATGCTTATGTGACGTTTGTAATGCGCAATGATTCGTTTATACCAGGGGCTTTAGTCTTTGCGTATGCTTTAAGGCAACAAGAAAC
>SKIW01000011.1 GCA_007116245.1 Candidatus Izemoplasma sp.
TTATCTGTAATGTTGTTAGATGTTTTAAGTGGTGTACATCCGTTAAAGCTATGTATTGGATACACTTTAAAGGATGAAATGATTGAAACGATCCCTGGGAGTATCGAGGACTATCAAAAGGTTAAACCGGTTTATATTGAGTTAGATGGTTTCGATGAAGATATTACACAAGCTAAGACGTTGGAAGATCTACCAAAGAATGCACGCAAGTATTTAGAAGCGATAGAGAAGTATACGAATGTACCGATTGGGATGGTATCGGTGGGGCCTTCAAGAGAACAAACGATTATTGTTAAAACGTATTTTAAAAAATAAAATGAGCCGAGGCTCATTTTTCTTTTATCGCCTTAGAAAGGCGCTTTAATTGTTGAATCAATGTTGTGTAACGGGTCGGTTTTAACGCTTGTGCACCATCACTAAACGCTCTTTGAGGTTCAGGATGAATTTCGATCATCACCCCATCAGCACCAACCGCAATACTAGCCTTAGCTAATCCCTCTACAAGCTCCCATCGCCCAGCTGCGTGAGATGGGTCTACAATGACTGGTAAATGGCTTATTTGCTTGATTTTTAAAACACTAGCGATATCTAAAGTGTGTCGTGTTGTTGTCTCAAATGTACGAATTCCTCGTTCGCATAAGATGACATTAGGATTTCCGTGAGATAAGATATACTCTGCGCTCATTAGCCATTCTTCTAAAGTATTTCCAAACCCTCTTTTAAGTAAGATTGGTTTTGAAGTTTTACCAAGCGCTTTAAGAAGCGTAAAGTTCTGCATATTTCTAGCACCGACTTGTAAGATATCAACATTCTCTTCAAAAAGGGCTAAATCGTTATGATCAACAATTTCACTAATCGTTACAAGGTCGTACTTCTGTGCTGCATCATAAAGATATTGTAAAGCTTCACGACCGAGCCCTTGAAAGTCATAAGGACTCGTACGGGGTTTATACGCACCACCACGTAAAATATGTGCACCTGATTCGGAAACTATTTTAGCGGTTTCTTCAATATGTTCATACGATTCTATACTGCATGGACCAGCAATATAAATAGGGTCATCACCGCCGATGGTGACGTGTTTCACACGAATGATTGTTTTGGATTGTTCATCGGCTTTTTGGGAGCGCTTAAAAGGTTCTTGAATGCGCACAACGTTTTTAACACAATCATATGCGTATAATCCTTTAGCATCATACGTACTAGTATCACCAATAACATGAACGACTGTATAGTGTTTCCCCATGGTTGTTTGACACGTTAAGCCTAATGATTCTAGTTCATCGATCATCGCATCAACACAAGCAATATTCGCATTAGGTTTTAAGGTTATGATCATGATTTCGCCTCCAAGAGATAACGCAATGCGTTTATATAACTATTAAAGCCTTCTCCTGAAAAGGTCTTAATACAAACGGGTTCAATAACCGAAATATGTCTGAATGTCTCAGGACGGTTTTTAGGATTTGTTAAGTGGACTTCTATGACAGGAATACGAATGGATTTAATCGCATCGTAAATGGCATAACTATAATGTGATAAAGCAGCAGCGTTTAATAATACAGCGTCATAGTTCTTATGGTGGGCATGTTGAAGTAAATCGATAACAATCCCTTCATAGTTGGTTTGGTGAATATCTAATTCTAGTTTATTCTCCTTAGCAAACCGATTTAAGGTTGACTCTAAATCAAGATAAGTATTATGACCATAAATCTCTGGTTCACGTACACCTAATAGATTTAAGGAGGGACCATTGATAATCAATATACGCATGTATTTTCACCTCGATTTCGTGGGTTATTTTTGCTTCATCAAAACTATTTTTATCGATGATAATATCGGCATATTTAAGATAGTAAGGATGACGTTGTAGTTTAAGGTTTTTTAAATCCTCGGGAGATTTAACATGAGGACGTGAGTGATATCTAAGCTGATCCATTAAGTTTATATCTAAATCAATATATATAATAATACTGTTTTGTTTAAAAGACTGCATTACACGATCGTTTAGTACAATTCCTCCACCAGGTGAAATAATATGATTCATACTACTTGAAGCATTTATAGCGATGGCTTCTTCTGTTTTTCTAAAAAGCGCTTCACCATGGGTGTTGAAATAGTCTTTTATAGAAACATTATGGATTTTTTCAAAGGTTTTATCTAAATCAATAAGAGGCTTATTTAAGCGATTACCCAGTAATTTACCATAGTGAGATTTACCAGAAAAGGGTAAACCGGTTAATACGATATTAAGGAGTTTTTTAAGGGCGATTTTGTATAGGTTTTCTTCTAAGTTCACTTCATAATCGGTGTTAAAGAATAAAGCATTACTGATTACAGCTTGTCTAACTAACATTATTAACCCGTTTAAAGTAGGAATACGATTTTTTTCTGCATTCGTAAGCAGTTTGCTTTTATAAGGATTATATATTACATCAATCACTCGATTTAAGCGGGTTAATACTTCAAATGGGGCCTCAAGAGCGTCTTCTAAGTTAGGAGATGTACCTACAGGGGTAGTATTAATAAGTACGGTAAGATTTTCAAAGTTTTTTAAGTCACTTATAAGGTATTCGGAGGCATTTGGGTGCCGTGCAAAGACATAGGTAGGATAGTTTAACTCTTTTAAAACGGTAAGATAGGTTTGACTTGTGGCACCATTTCCTAAAATACCACAAATACTATCCTTAGGAATAAACTCCTCGACTAAAGTCTTTGTTGCTAGGTAATCGGTATTATAAGCGACAATTAAACCGTTCTTATTCACAAGGGTATTGCAGACACCTGTTTTTTTAACACTTTCATCTAATATGTCCGCATAAGATAAGATCGCCTTTTTATAAGGATTAGTAATGTTTAAGCCTTTAAAAGCGGTATTGCGCATAAACGCTTTGAGGTCATCAATTTCAATTAAATCATACTGAAAAGGACGAATGGATTCGTGTAAGGTTTTGGATAAGCTGTAATGAAGATTTTTACCGATTAAACCGTACATAGAATCACTTCGTTTCTTGGCGTTTTTTACTTTCTAAAAAAACGGTTTTATAAATCTTTATTAATGAGGATTGATACGGTGAACTAGGAATCTTATTAAGAATCGCTTTTTCACGGGCCGGGTCTGATACGTTGAGACTGTTTTGCTTTTTAATTTCTCCAATTTGCTGTGATAAGTTAAACCGTTTCATAAAAAGTTCGATTAACTTATCATCAATAGCATTTATTTCGTTTCTTAGTGTTTCGATAGTAGCCAATGCCATCCCTCTTTTCGAATTAGAAGTTCTAGTGTGGTATAGTAACTTAATGCGTTAATGACAGTTAAGGCCCGCGGGACGATACATGTGTCATGGCGTCCTTGTAAAGCATAGGTAAGCGGTTTTTTAGTTTCTAGATGAATCGTTTCTTGTGGTAAGGTAATACTTGGTGTCGGTTTAATAGCGGTTGTATATATCAGGGGTTGTCCAGTACTTAATCCTCCGAGCACGCCACCCATATTATTGGAAGTGAATGTGACTGTGTTAGATGTACTGGTTAGAGGATCGTTGCTTTGTGAACCATACAGTTTTGACAATTCAAAGCCTTTACCAAAACTAAGGCCTTTGACAGATGGAACACTAAATAACAAGTGACTAAGGATACTTTCAAAAGAATCGAAGAAAGGTTCTCCTAATCCAATGGGAAGATTTAGTATGGCTGTTTGAATCGTGCCTCCAACACTATCTCCATTGTTTTTCGCGTTTTCTATGGTTTTAATAAATTTCTCTTGATCATTGAGGTTAATTGTTGGGAAATCGCTATTTAAAAGCCTTTTTATAGTTTCTTTTGTGAATGATTTATCATCGAATTCCTCACCGAGATGTTCATGAATACTGCGAATGGTAGAAACAACATCGATATGTAAAGGGGCTAGTATTTGTCGTGCAATATCACCTAAAATAACTAAGGGTGCCGTTAATCTACCTGAAAAATGACCACCACCGGATAAATCGTTAGAGCCTTGGTGTTTAATGTAAGCTGGGTAATCTGAGTGACCGGGTCTGGCAATAGGGTTCTTATAATCTTCAGGACGGATATCCTTATTTTCAAGGGTAATCGTTAATGGTGAACCTGTAGTTACGCCGTTTTTAAAGCCACTTAAGATTGTAAACGCATCCGTCTCTACACGGTGCGTTAGAAAAGTGAAGCGTGGTTTTCTACGCTCTAGAGCGTTTTGAATTTCGTCTAGATTTAGAGGAATATTGCCTGGTAAACCATGAAGGGTAATGCCGATTGCTTTTCCGTGAGATTCACCGAAAAGACTAATCGGAATACAGGTACCAA
>SKIW01000104.1 GCA_007116245.1 Candidatus Izemoplasma sp.
TGTAAACGGTTGTTGTTTGGACATGACTAACATGATATGTCCAAAATACTGTTCCTTATGCTTAACATTTAATATGATCGCTTCGCCATACTTTTTTGCAAGTTCACAATCTTTTACGTTACTCTGCTCTTTACAAAAGTCATAAAAATGCGTGTAATGCTTTAATAAGCTATCGGGGTTTATACTTGCTTTATTGTACGATTTACTGACATTCATCAATAATGCTTTCAGCTTAGTATCAGTTTGATTTTGGCTAACATATGCAAAGCTAACTTCCGATTTTGTTAGCTGAACCGTTGAACTGTAAAGGACCGCTTGAGCCTTAACAATATCTAAAAGGTCCATACATAAACTGTATGGATCTAAGGTTTCATAAGTTGCGTTAAAAAAGACTTCTGTGGTATTTGCAAGCGTATGTAATTCTTGAGCACGTGTCTTTAAAACATCCGCGACATCAAAAAATACCGTAGTAAAAGTGTCTTTACGATCTGAAAAAGCGATAATTTTATGCCAACGTTTAGTAATGTAAGAGTGTTGAATAAACTCCTCATATGAACCCTTCTCTGATATTGTGTAATAGAATCCCACCCAATCAAACGGGTCGTTATCAAAGTCTGGAAAGAGTTCCTTAATCGTTTGGCTGTTAACTTCATCTTGCGTTTTTCCGATGAATTTTAAATAGCTATCGTTACACGCTGTTATCTTATAATCGATGGGTTTATTATTTTTGTCGTAGATCATTTCATGATGTGCATAACCAACCAAGAATTCATCGAAAAGCACTTTGTAAATGTGTTCGTTCATATTGCGCCTCTTTCTAATTACAAATTAGGATACGCTTGAATAACTTGATTGATGAATAGATTTACTAACTCCTTATCGAATTGAGTCCCGGCATTTTTTTGCAGTTCTTTTATCGCCGCTTCTTTTCCTAAAGCCTTGCGGTAAGGTTGATTCGTTGTCATAACTTCATACGCTTCTGCAATGCTAATTATTCTTGAATATAAGGGAATGTCTTTGTCTTTTAATCCTTTAGGATATCCTTTACCATCGACACGCTCGTGATGGGTTAAAGTGTATTTTGCGATATCCGCATACTCTTCTGAAGCACGTAATAGCTGATATCCGTTAATGGTATGTTTTCTTACCGTGTTTTGTTCTTTATGAGAGAGCATTTCCTTCTTTTCAATAATTGAATCCGGCACTGTAATCTTACCAATATCATGAAGGGAAGCCGCTAATGAGAGTTCATCGAGTTGGTTTTTACTTAATTTGAGTTCTTTACCTATATAGTATGCGATTTGACTAACACGCTTTGCATGTCTTTTTTCAGTTGGATATTTATCATTTAAAGATTTTAGCATGGTCTGAATGGTTTTGTTATAACGACTTCTTCCATCCATGAGTTTACGCTTATACATAAAGTTCTCAGCAGATTCAAGCACAGACTCCAGCGTTATCTGATCATCAATCTTAGTTTCATAACCCATTGCGATCGAGAGTTCAATGTTTTCGATTTCGACACCTCTCAATGCCTCTTCAATGCTTTTCATTAAGACGATACAGTCTTCTTCTAAAGCCCCCGGTACGATTAATGCAAACTCATCGCCACCAACTCGTGCAACAATATCTTTTGAATTAACCGTGTCCTGTAAAACATTTGCGACGGCTTTCAAAGCTTGATCTCCAGTCGCATGACCAAAGGCATCATTAAATAGTTTTAAGCCATTTAAATCAATCATAAACACACTATAAGGATACTGTTTTTCACTCTCTAGTTTCTCAAGCATTTTTTCGAAATACCGTCGATTATATAACTTCGTTAAGTAATCATGATAATTTAAATACTCTATTTCTTCGATATACTTCGCTTTATCGGTTATATCTCTAGAAATACCTACTGCACCAATAACATTGTTGTGTTCATCATAAATAGGGGATAATGTTGTTTGGTAATACTGGGTTGCTGTTGCATTAGGCGTTTGCCACTCATAGCTAACTTCTTCACCTTGAAGCGCTCTTTTAGCATAATCCATATGAACTTTACCACGTTCTTTTCCGAAAAACTCCTCTGCAGTTTTCCCGATAAAAGCGTCTTTAGATAATCCGTTCTTTTTCATCAGTGTTCCGTAAATCGAGATATGTTTAAAATCTCTATCAATCTCAAATATGATATCTTGAGTTGAAGCGACCATTCTGTTGAAACGCGCGTTTTCTTGTTTTAGTGCCTCTTGTTTTGCTTTTAGTTCTTGTTCTAATTTCTTCTGTTCAGTAATTATTTCGTAAGTTCCTAAAACACCAATGACCGAGTTTTCTACATCTTTTAATGGTATTTTCGAGGTTTGCACCCACTGAATCTCAGCATTTTTATCGTGAAGTTTTTCCTCGTATTCCAGCATTGTATTGCCTTCAATCACTTCTAAATCGTCTTCACGATACTTATCTGCGAGTTCTTTCCACACTAAATCGTAATCGGTTTTTCCGATTAAGTGTTGTTCAGAGTTAAGTCCACTATCACTTAAAAAAGATTTATTAGCACCTAAATACTTTCCTTCCGCATCTTTCCAAAAAACACGGGAGGGAATAGTATCTAGAACATTCTTAAGCAGTTTTTGTGACTCAATCACTTGTTTTTCAAGCCTTACACGTTCAATAAGTCCAACGAGTAAGTTAGCAAACACGATTAAGAGCTGTGCTTCTTGATCAGTGTATTCTTTTTGCCTTTTCACTGAATCGAAACCGACAAAGCCATACACTTCATCCTGAATAAACATCGGTACAGTGATTAAACTCTTGATGTTTTGGGCGATTAAAACCTCTTTCAACTCTGGTTCACTCACCGTTTCAACATCGCTAAGACTATATATATTACCTTTTAGATGTGATTTCACCCACTCTTGAATAATCGAGATAGGTAAATCTTGTAAGTTATCAATCTCAGGTGGTATTCCTTCTTGACACCACTCATACGTATTCGTTGTCGTTGAACGCTTAAAATCGTATGTAAAAACATACGTGCGATCTGAATCCACTGCTTCCCCCAAAATTTGTAAAGCCGACTGAATTGCTTCATCTACTTTATCATACTCAACGTGAATAAATCTTTCTGAAAGTGTGAGAACAACTTTTTGTAAAAGTATATACTCTTCTAAACCTTTTTTGTTGTTTAGATTCACGCTTTCACCACCCTCTATGTAACTTATTATAGCACTTGACTGACATGTATGTAAAAGAAAAAAAGTTGAGTAACCTCAACTTTAGTTATGACATTCTCTTGGTGAGTAGGTTTGCCCTCGTAAATCTATTGTTACTGAACGTATAACAACATCTTCAAGAGGACGGTCTTGTGCGCCTGTTGTTACCGTGGCTATCGAATCTAATACATCAAATCCGGAGATTAATCCGCCGAAACCAGCATAATTGCTATTTAAATGTGGCGCATTTTGATGCATAATAAAAAACTGGCTTGTTGCGCTATTAGGAGCCATGGTACGTGCCATCGAAATAACACCTCTACTGTGTAAGAGATTATTTTCAAAGCCATTGTTTTTAAACTCACCGTATATCGTACACGCTGGATTTGCACCACCGCCACCTTGAATCATAAAACCTTCAATAATGCGATGAAAAATCAATCCGTTATAAAATCCATCTTCAACGTACTGAATAAAGTTTCTTACAGTGTTTGGTGCAACCTCATAAAACAACTCTAAAACAAGCGTCCCATGATTTTCAACGACAATCGTAACACGGGGATTTGTATCGTTTAGATACATTTGGTATTGTTCTGTTTCCACAGGTAATTCCTCCTCAATATCATCATCATTTTCAATTTCATTTTGACAAGCACTTAATATAGTGATGCTTATAATTAGCAGCGTCAAAAATATTATTTTTTTCATTTAATCCACCTCGTATTGAAACTATTATATCATAAAAAAAGGCGATACAATTCCTGTATCGCCTAAAAAATTAATCAAGAAAATCCATGTGACCTTCACTATAAAAAAACGCAAACCCAATACCCTCACCAATCGTTACTACAATAATATCTATTTGAATCGTCCTTCCGACATCTGAAGAACTCAAATCTAGCTCACCGCTAGTAAATATATCGATCGTATAGTTATTTTGAGCATCTGTGATGGCTAAATATTCACTTCCTAAATGGGCTATAGTGCCTTCTACAGTAATAATGTATCCCGTTAAATCTCCATTCTCAAAAATAGTTTCAAAGCTTTTCTCTCCTAAATGAGGAATATCATATTTATCATTTGGAAA
>SKIW01000064.1 GCA_007116245.1 Candidatus Izemoplasma sp.
AGGTGATTATATGCTTAAACTCGAACAGATATCCAAATACTACCGTAGCCCCGAAACCGTAACGCAAGCATTACGCCGCGTCTCTTTAAATATGCACGCAGGCGAGTTCGTCGTGATTACCGGTGAAAGCGGTAGCGGTAAAAGTACTTTACTCAATGTGATTAGTGGATTAGACACCTATGAAGAAGGTGAGCTATACATTAACGGTGAAGAAACCAGCTACTACACAAAAGAAGACTGGGAGTACTACCGTAGTCAATATATCGGTTTTATATTCCAAAACTATAATATTATCGACGCCTATACCGTTTATCAAAACGTTTTAGCGGCATTAATAATCCAAGGTTATGAACCAAATAAACGCAAAGAGCGTGCCTTAGAACTCATAACCCGTGTCGGCTTAAAAGACCAAGCCCACCAAAAATCAAGTACCCTTTCAGGCGGTCAAAAACAACGTGTTTCAATCGCACGTGCCCTCGCAAAAGACGCACCGATTATCGTTGCTGATGAACCAACCGGAAACCTCGATAAAGAAAGCGGTAAAAACATTATCGAACTTCTTAAAGAAGTAAGTAAAGATAAACTCGTGATCATGGTTACCCATAGTTTCGATCACGTCAAAGACCACGCCACAAGACGTATTCGCTTATTCGATGGTGAAATTAGCGAAGACAAAGTCTTAAAACCGCAACCTGAACGCAGTGTTACACCATCGACACTAAGCGATGGTATGAACTTCAAAGAACAACTATACTTATCATTTAAAAACCTTATATCAGCACCCAAACGATTAACGTTAATGATCGCTATCAGTCTCTTTATCGTAGGGATTTTTTCACTTGCTTATGGCTCCTACGTTCAATCCAGTGCAAGCCCAAATCAATTTGGATCAGGATCATACTTCTTTAATAACCACCACGAAAGTCGTGTAATCACGTATCGTTTAGACAATCAACCCTTGACAGAACAAGAAATAGAGGACTTACTCGCCATTCAAGGTGTCGCAAGTTTCGTCCCCTTTGACCCACTATTAGATATGTATTTATATAATACCCAAATCAGCTTTAACCCTCTACCAAAAGAAGCCTTCACAACACGTGATCTTCGTGAAGGCCGCATGCCAGAAACAAAATACGAAATCGTTGTTTCCTCACAAACCGATTTTGAGATTGGGGATACCTTAGAACTATCACTCGATGAATACCCAGCTTCCTGGCGTTTTATCGACCAACCTAATGTGGGAAATGTCATGCAAATAACAAACCAATACGAAGTTGTTGGCGTATTTCGTAGCCAAACAACCCGCTACGCTATCGTTCACGAAGACTTTTTCACAGATTCGCTACACCAAATACATACTTTACAAACAAGTTATACAGGGAGTAGTACACTCACAATCGAAACAGATGATGGGGTTTATGCCTTTTCTGAACCATTTATGTTTATAATCGATAATGACTTAGATGACAACCAAGTACTTATCGCAGAAAACATCGCAATGATGCTCAATCTAACCCTCGATACGCTAGATGTTGAACTCAGCTATAACCATCCATTTATCACGACACCCCCTGCTTTAAACATCGAACTCCAAAAAGACCCCAATCCAGATAGCCGACAAACCATTACCCTCTCAGAAACGACACTTCAAGCATTATACAGTACAGAAACAAAACAAATCAGCTTAATTATTCCCGACGCACTACGCATAAATCAAACCATGACAAACATTCTAAATTCAAACGAAAACTTACAACTTAACCATCTTGCATCATACGAACCAACATGGAACTTCGACTTAGGAATATTCGGTCGCGTGATGAGCACCATCGGAATCATTATGCTTTTACTCGCCATGTACTTCATCACCTATCTCTCACTTAGAAACATCATGCAATCAAGAAAAAAAGACTACGTTATCTTCCGATCAATCGGTGCAAGTAAACGCGATTTAAATCGTATAACGCTTATCGAACTCATCATGGTCTTCGGATTTGCCACAAGCATCGTTTACTTAGCACTCATGATCAACGCAGCCATCCCAAGTCAAATACCTAATTTCCTTAACTTTTACACTCTCGGTGATTATCTATTCGCCTTTGCACTCTTAATCGCCCTTGCCGTATTACTAGGCTTACGCTTCAACAAACATATCTTCCAGGATAGCGTTATTACAGCGCTACGAGTAGAGTAGGTGAGATGATGATAAAACTACATAAAATAGATAAGTTTTACAACCGTCGTAAACGCAATGAACTCCATGTTCTTAACGATGTCTCACTAGAGCTTCAATCTAAAGGCCTCGTCGTATTACTCGGTGCCTCCGGCTCTGGTAAAACAACCTTACTCAATGTCTTAGGTGGCCTTGATCGTTTTCACCATGGTGAAATGGTCTTCGAAGAAGAACATATAAAAAAATACCGCTCTAGACAACTCGATGATCTTCGTTTAAAAGACGTCGGAATCATCTTTCAAAACTATTACCTAATACCAAACCTCACCGTCTATGAAAATATCGCCATGACACTCCGTGTTTTAGGCATCACCGATGAAGAAACACTCGATCAACGGATCGACTACGTCCTCAGTGCCGTAAACATGAAAAACTACAAAAAACGTAAAGCATCACAACTTTCCGGAGGACAACAACAACGCGTTGCCATCGCTAGAGCCATCGTTAAAAACCCAAAAGTTATCTTAGCGGATGAGCCAACCGGAAACCTCGACAGCAAGAACACCTTCGAAATCATGCGAATCATCAAAGCAATATCAAAAGAAAAACTCGTTGTTATGGTCACACATGAACGCAAACTCGCAAACTTCTTCGCCGATCGCATCATCGAAATCGAAGACGGGAAAATCTTAAGAGATGAAGAAAATATTTCTAACGGAGATCTAAATTACGACACCGAAACCGATATTTACTTAAAAGACTTTAAAGAACCGCTAGAAATATCAAAAGACACTTTAGATATTTCTTATTTCAGCGATGAAGAAACCTTAAAACCGATAAACATAAAACTCGTGGTTAAAAATAAAACTTTATACTTAGATGTTCAAAACGAAGATCTCAAAAAAATCGTTGTCCTCGATGATAAAAGCGAAGTCAAACTACGTGATGAATCAAAATCAAAAACCCAAGATAAAACCACAGAAACCCCAATTGACTTCGACACTAAAAACCTTGAACTGACCAACACCACACACGCTAAAAAAAGCGTGATTGACATCAAACAAGTCTTCACCCAAACCGTCAATAGATTACTCGATGCATCAAAGGGCTCAAGATTACTATATCTAGGGTTTGCTATTGGGGCAATGATTATGGCATACGCCCTTTCAAACTTATTCCTAATTATAACCGTCGACGATGACGATATCTTACGGATGCCTAAAGAAACCATCGTTATACAACCCGCTCAGTTCGATTCCCTCGATGACTTTTTAGCCTTAAATGAACTCGATTTTGTCAAAGACACGAGTTTCGTGAGTCAAACCTATACAACGATGAAAATACCACCGGTATTCATCATAGGTAGAGGCCTTATTGAATCCACGAACATCGACGTTCAGTTCGTGCCTTTTAGCCTTCTCACAGAACAAGACATCACCCACGGTCGCCTTCCAGAATCGCCCGATGAAATCATTGTCGACCAAGCCTGGATTAACCAAGTGGCTCGGTATAACGAAACCCTTAATAGTTTAAACTACAAACACCCTCAAAGCTTTTTAAACATCGCATTTACAATGAATAACGGCATCGCAGGCTATGATACTCAATTTACCATCGTCGGTGTATCTAATGTCGGTGTACCTGTGGTATATGCTTCAGAACTTATCGCGTATCAGTTAAGTACCTATGAATACTACTCATTTGAACTTTTTCAAGATAGCATTGTTTTAGAAGCCGGCGCTTTACCCGAAAACATAAACGACATCTTAGTGCCTGCCAATGACTTTTGGAAACTTCGAATCGATGACTTACCTTTTACACATACCGTAAATAACACCACCTACACAGTCGTGGGACTCTATCACCTCGAACAAGATGGTGAACTCACAAC
>SKIW01000078.1 GCA_007116245.1 Candidatus Izemoplasma sp.
GTTGCAACAAAATGTATTGCATCCTTACTCTATTTGCATTATAGCATAAAACTAAAAGGTAGGTAAAGACTTCTTAATCGAAAAAATCTTAATTAAGTGCTTGAATTACCGTTTTTTTTGATATAATAGTAATGTAATAAGGTTAGGGAAAAGGGATAAATTATGATTTTTTTATTCGTTACTCCCTCAGTATAAAATTCTGAGGCTTTTTTATGGTAATTTCTTATGAAAACATTTAATATTAAAATAGGTCATATTTAGGAGTGAGAGAATGTATAAATTAGTTGTCTTTAATTTTGATGGAGTTTTAGCCGATACATATCGCGTCTTAGACTTGGTTTACGATCGTCTCGAAGGGGATTATGAAATGTCTGATATGACAGCAAAGGATAAAGAGCGTATACGTAAATTATCCCCATTTGATTTATTCAAAGCATTTCATGTGCCTTTTTATAAACTACCTAAATTTATTCAAGATGTTATCCCTGTGTATAAAGAGTTAATCTCGGAAGCACCGTTATTTGAAGGCATGCGTGAAATTGTTGAAAAACTTAAAGAAAAAGATGTTATTTGTGTTATTTTATCCTCAAATAATCCTAACTTGATTCGTAAATTTTTAAAACACCATGACTTTGAAGTTTTTGATAAAGTTGTTGGTGGTGCTGCTTTCTTTAATAAGCAAACACGTTTAAATGGTGTTATTCGAAGCTATAAAGTAAATAAATCAGATACACTTTATATTGGTGATGAGCGCCGTGATATTGAAGCTTGTAAAAAGATTCGTGTCCCGATTGCTGCGGTAACTTGGGGTTATGATGATTATAAAGTTTTAGGTGCAGGAAGACCGAAATATTTAGTGCAAGATATGGACGATCTTAAAGAGGCGTTATCGATTAAATAACCTTTATAATTTAAAGGTTATTTTTTTGAATTATGGTTGTTTGTTTTTAGTATTCGGTCAATAAATTAGGTATCTTTCCTAATATGGATAATCGTTTATATTGTTTGCTTTAATGTAATGATTTTGTTACCCTATGGTTATTACTGGAGGATAATTATGTATAAAATGTTGATTTTTGATTTTGATGGTACGCTTGCAGATACATATGCTATCGTTAATAAAGTATATTACGAGTTGCTTAAAACGTATGATTTTCCAAAGTTATCCAACGAAGATATTAACGCTTTACGCAATGTTAGTTCAAGAGAGATTATCAAGTCATTTAATATTCCTTTTTGGCGTTTACCAAATATACTAAGAAAAGCGACACCAATCTATCGTGAGTTACTACCAGAATCTAATCTTTATCCGGGCATCTACGCGTTACTTCGTGTTTTAGCTAAAGAAGAGTATGTCCTCGGTATACTATCTTCGAGTAGTGCTTCATTAATAACAAAATACTTTGAGTCTCACGACTTAATGGTTTTTGATTTTATTGAAGGGGGTTCTCCTTTATTTAAAAAGCATCGCAAGCTAAAACGTCTTTTAAAATCTTACAAGATTCATAAACAAGATGTCCTGTATATCGGTGATGAAGTTAGAGATATTGAAGCCTCTAAAAAAGTTGGTATTGATGTTGCTGCTGTTACGTGGGGTTATAATAGTAAAGAGGTATTAAAGCGATACTCACCTACTTTTTTAATCGACGACACAAATAAATTAGAAGCTATATTAAGTCCAAAAAACACCACCTAATGAAAATTAAGTGGTGTTTTATTATCGATTGCTATCTATTTCTTATTTCGTTTATGAACTTCGGATTATACGTTTGTGCCCGTAACATTGCAATCTCTTCTTTATATGGTGGATATACTTTGTCCTTACTCTCATCATTTTCTGTTACATAAGGCGTTTCAAGTATTTTAGGGATATCCATAAATTTAGGATAATGTACAATCTTATTTAATGCATCAAACCCGATTTCACCTAATCCGATGTTTTCATGGCGATCTTTTGATGCCCCACGGACATTTTTAGAGTCGTTAATATGAAAAACACTAATACGTTCAATACCGATAATACGATCAAACTCTTGAATAACATTATCAAAATTATTTTTTACATCGTATCCAGCATCATGAGTATGGCACGTATCAAAACAAACACTTAGGCGTTCATGATGTTTAACCCCTTGGATGATGGCGGCGAGTTCTTCAAACGTTCTACCAATTTCAGTACCTTTTCCCGCCATCGTTTCTAAAGCGATTTTTACAGGGTTATCCTTAGTCTGTTCAAGAACATCGTTTAATCCTTCGATAATATTTTTTATTCCTTGTTCTGGACCCTGTTTAACATGCGCTCCGGGATGAAGTACGATTTGCTTAGCTCCCATTGCATGCGTGCGTAGTATTTCACTGACTAAGAACTCCACCGCAAAACTTCGCTTAGTTGGATCTGGATTCGCTAAGTTCATGACATAAGGTGCATGCACGATGATATCATCCGAATGAATGTTCACTTCTTCCATGCGTTTTTTAGCCGCTTCAATATTTAACGCTTCTATTGGTTTTCTACGGGTATTTTGAGGTGCTCCAGTATAGATCATTAATGCATTAGCTTCGTAAGAAACCGCCTCATTAATACTGCCTAAAAACATGCCATCTTTGTTCATCGATACGTGTGAGCCTATTTTTAACATCAAATCACCTTTTCTTTTTGTTTTTACTCATCTTATTTACTTTAACAGATTTAGGGTGATTTTTCACAGATTTAACACTATTTTTTGGACGTTGGTCTTTAAGATTTAAAGTAATGTTATGTTTATCAAAAAATTCGAAAGCGTGGGCATCTTTATCGTTAAAGAAGGTAATTGATTCTCCGCTTGCACCCATTCTTGCGGTACGTCCGATTCGGTGTATGAAAAAGATCATATCTTTAGGCAAATCATAGTTAATGATGTGGCTAACACCTTCAATATCAATGCCACGACTCGCAATATCGGTAGCGACAATGTAGTGATAATTTAGGTTCTTTACATCCCGTAAAATTTGCTTGCGTTTGCGTGGTTGAATATCGCCATGTAACCCAACTACATGCTTATTTGTCGGATATATATGTTGTACGATTCTTTCTACGTCTTCTTTCTTATTGACGAATATAATCGCTAAATAAGGTTGGATAGATTGTACGATTGATGTCAGTTTTTTTAGTTTAGCCTGGTCATCAGCGGTACGGTATAACGTATGTGTGACATTTAGTGTTTTAAGTGGGCGGTCTTCTTGATTAATTTCTAGTGGTTGTTTTAAGTATTTCCGTAAAAAAGGTTTTAGTTGTTCTGAAATAGTCGCAGAGAAAACCATCATATGCAAATGGCTATCCATCGTGCGTGCGATGGCATCAATATCATCTAGAAATCCGATTTCTAAAGCCATATCAGCTTCATCGATAATTAGTTTTTTTGAACGATACACTTTTAACGCATTTGATGTAATCGCTAAATCATGTATTTTTCCCGGGGTTCCAATCACGATATGCGGTTGTGATTTTTCTAATCTGTGAAGTTCTCTATCACGATCCTTTCCTCCGACATACAAGCGTATATCAATCGTTTTTTCAGCGTGTTTTGCAATGACTTGTGCCATCTCGTATATTTGGTTTGCTAGTTCGCGGGTAGGACTTAAGATAACCGCTTGTATCTCATTAACATTCTCATCTAAATGCTCAAAAAGTGGTATTAAATAGCTGTGTGTTTTACCAGTGCCCGTAGGACTGCTTGCAATAATATCACGTTTTTTTAATGCTTCTGGAATGACTGATTTTTGAATATCTGTGAAGTTTGTAAAGTTTAAGGTGTTTAATGCTTCTTGTAAATATTTCTTAGTAATTTTCATAACATCGCCTCATTTCGTTAAATTTATTATATAATAGAACTATCGTTTTTACCATGGAGAGGTGATTTGTATGCAAGTTTTAGCATTAACACCTAGGGGATATTGCCATGGCGTTGTACACGCGATTAAAGTCTTGAAAGATTTAGCGCATGATGACACTGTAAA
>SKIW01000096.1 GCA_007116245.1 Candidatus Izemoplasma sp.
AAAGCGCTTTGTTAATAGTTCTAACAAAAAAACATCTCCGTTATGGAGATGTTAGTATTTTTGTTCAATGGCGATCTTATTGTTTTTTAGTTGTTCTTTTAAGGCGGTTTGAATATTTTTCTGTTTTTCTGATTGCGATGAAGAAGTTGATTTTAAATAACGTTTGTAAGCACGAATCGTTTGATCTAAACGTTTATCTATTTTACTAATTGTTTCATCAATCCAAGAGAGTTGGTTTTGCTCGAGTGAATCAAGTTCTTGTAGTCTTGCTTTATGTTTTTGAGTAAACTGCTGTTCTTGTTGTTTTACTTGATTGAGGAGGGTGTTTTTTAATGAGGCTTGCTCTTCAATTAATACACTCTCTTCAGCTTTCTCAGTTGCCGAGTCCATCTCTTCAAGAAACTTTTGTTGCTCACTTTGAATCGCTGAAACTTTTACATTTAAATCAGTTTCTAACTTCTCTATCGCTGTAAAATGTTTTTCTTTAATACCATCTAAACGTTCTGCATAAGTCGTAATATCAATGCTTGTTTCTTTCTCGAGTTCTTTTAGACGTATTTCTAAATTTTCAATTTGTTCTTTAGGATCTTTGGTCTTTTCTTTTAATAAATCTTTAGCTTCATTAAAGGCTTCATCATATCGAGATTTAGCGGTAGTAGAGGCTTCAGATTCAATATAAGGAACCAGTGTTTTACTATCTTTATTGCTGAACTGCTCGAGTTTTTCTTCACCTTGTTTTAAAAGATCTTCAAATGTTTCTATAGTCCGATTCTTCAGTTTTAAGGCATCATCTTTCGCTTTTTCAGCACGAGATTTAGCGGCATTAATCTGTTTTTGATACCGTTGAATTTGTAAGTCTGATTTACGTGCCTCTTCAACCTTATCGAGTTTAACTTGATACTCTTCCTCAATCATTTGTTCTTGGTCTTTTAGTTTCTTACGATCTTTTTGTTCTGTGAATAGAGCTAAGCGATAAGAAATATCTTCTAGCTTAGCATCGCGTTCTTTAACTAACGTATTATGATCATAAATATATTTTTGTTCTGAAGCGCGTAACTTAGCTTCAGCATAATCGAGTTCTTGTGTTAAAGCATATTCGATATTTTCAAGACGTGCATCATATTCTTTTTCTGCAAAACGAATTTGCTGCTGTGCAAAAAGTATTTGACTTTCAACCGTGGTTTTAACCATAGTTTCATTAACACCAATACCGATATTTAATCGTTCCGCTTGGTTCTTAGTTATATTCACTTCATTATCGTAAAGCGATTTAACTTTAATCAACTGAAGTTCATACTCTTTCTCAGCTATTTCTATGAGCGCTTGCTGGAATATTAGCTCGTTTTTTATATCTTCCTGAGCTCTAATACGTTCAACTTTGCCAAGGTTTTCTTCTTTTACACGTTCTTTTAAAACCATGCGAATCTCATTTTGAATCGTGAGATCAATCGTGGTTTTTTTGAAAGCATGATCTAAATTTAACTTAAACATTCTTTCTTGATAGGTAATGAGTTTTAATGCTTTAGCAAGTTGTAGCTCGACAACTTTTAAGTTGTTTTCAAAGGTTTCAAGCTTAGTAAACGTTTCAATATTTTGTTTTAGATGGGTACTTAATTGAACGATAAACAGCTTTTCAATGGCTTCGATCAAACTCAATAAGTCTTTTTGATATTGAACAACCGCTTGATGAGATTTTTTAAGCTGTGTGCTAAACTGATGCACATGTTTATGATCATCCTCAAGCGCTTTTTGGTCTTCACGCATTTTGAAGAGCACACGCGATTCAGTAAACTTCAGTTTATCGACTTCAAGTTGTAAATTGAGTTTATATAACTCGTCCTGATGCTTAAGTTCTAACCTTTTACGTGCTTTAAGCAATTTAGTTCGCATACGTTTTGTTTTTGTTTGTGCTAAACGTTTAACTTTTTCTTCATAAAGAGAAAGATTTTGTTTTTGTTTTTTCTCATATGTTTTTAAAAGAGCTTCAAGCGCTTTTTCATCTTTTCTTTTTTCTGCACTCATAATATCAAAACGAAGCTGCTTAAGATCATCTTGTAAGTTTTCACGCATTTGTTTTTCATCAACTAAACGTCTTTCGTATTGTCCTTTTAATTGATTTAATGTTTCATCCTCAATCGTTGTAATTTGAGCATCTAACTCTTTGTATTTAGTTTCAAATTTTTCTTTTGCACGGGCAATTTTTTCTTCCATCGTTTCGACGGTATTTTTATACATTGCATTAATCTTCTCACTAAGATGGTCATCGTCGAGTGCGGTTGAGAAGAAGTGTGACTGCTTAGTAATAAAAGTATTAAATGTTTCTTGATATTTATTGAGCAAAGGTTCAACGATGGTTAAGTAAGGATTTTCGCCTTCTAAGATTTCTAGATATTTTGGTGCTTTCATAAAGTTGTCTTGGAAATAAGCTTCAGTGTTTGCTTCTAAATCCTTTAAATAATTCACAACAAGCTCTTTGACATTATCCAGTGTTGGAAGCGTTTGTTGGATATCATCACGGTTTTCTAAAAGCTCGATAAAGCGATTTTTAAGCATAACTAAATGGGTATTAATCGGATGTTCCTCAATATAATCATTATTGAAAAGTCGAACCGTGTTTAACGCTTCGAAAATATCATCGCGTGACTTTAGCAGGTAATTAAATTGCTCAATCGTTGTCGTTTGATCTTTTTGATCAATGTCTTTCTTTAAATCATCGATTTCTTTATTTAACGCATTCAGTTTATCTGCGGTTTCTTGAACGCGTTTTGTGTGAGAATCTTTGACTTTTTGATTGGCTTCGTAAACCTCTTTGATAAGCTTTTGTAAGAGTTCTGATTCTCTTTGCAAATCTTCATCAATAAGGAGTGCTAAGTCTTTATTCGCTTGTGATAGAGTTGTTAAGGCATATTTGTTTTTAGCCATGAATCGTCATCCTCTCTAAGCGTCTTGATCGGTAATACTTTGTAGTGTTTCCTTAATCACTCTTTCGATAAAGTCATTTCGTACTGCTTTATGTTTTTCCAATGTTTTTATAACTTTGTTTTTATACTCAGCATCGTCATCTTCAAATAAGAAGTTATCTAGAGTATCCTTTAGTCTTACATTTAGATGTTGTAAAGCGTCTTTAAGACTCGAGTTTAACGCTTCCTCTAAATCGTTTATCTGCGTAGTAAGTCTATCGCGTTCACTTCTTTTTAAGGTAGCTTCTTGTTGGATGCGTCGCGTGACCTGCTCGGTTGCCGCATCAATCCGTGCTGTTGTCCCCAGCATTTTATCTTCATACGATTGATTGGTTTGTTCTAATTTATACTTCGCATCGTTAATCGCTTTTTGCTTATTATCATCAAGTTGATCAAGTACCGCTTGAATCTCTTTCGCTTTTTGATCCGCGGTTTCTTGGTTTTGATGTAGGGTCTCTTGTAAGACATTCTCGTAATGTTCAGATTCATTTTGGTGAATCTTATGTTCATACTCTAAGATATTTTTAGCATCAGAGAGTTTTGTTGTAAGTTTTTCTAGCTTTTCCTTATAGCGGGTTTCAAGTGTCGCTATACGCAATGCATAGGTTTCGTTTAAACGGTTCATTTTATGCGTGAACTCCTGATTTAAAATCTCAAGATCACCTTCAAATGATGCCTCAATATCTTTGCGTTTGGTTTCTAAAACTTGGATTTGCTGGCGAATATCATTTAATGTACTTGTAATCGGCTCAAGCTTTTTCTGTAGCGCTTCTTGTTTAAGACTTTTTACATCTTCTAAGGCTTTTTCTTTATCAATTTTGAGTTGTTCAAGCTTACTATACAATGGTTTTAAAGCTTCCTGATAGGTGTTTTCAGCTTGTGTAAGGGCTATTTTATGTTGTTCTTTTGCGTGTTCAACCATGAAAGTATCATTCTCGTATAATGATTTAAATAAGCTAGCAATCGTGGTTTTAATCATTTTTGTTTCTTGAACTAAGCGCTCTTCAAGTAGATTCGATAAGGTTGACACGATATGCTTAATATTTTGAATTGTCGTGTGTTGTTCACTATTAATAATCTCTCTAGCATCTTTAAGACGAGGGATAAGTAAATCGCTTAATTGTTGTTTTTGCTTTTCGAGGTGTTTAAGCGTCTTTTCTAATGATTGTGTTTCTTTTTGAACTTTACTTAAACGACGTTTATCGGAAAGCGATGTATCGTTTTCGATATGTTTAACGGTCACGTTATGAATAAAAGTATAACTTTCTTCGGTGATTTGATAAATCGTTTGTACGTACTCTTCAACTGAACGGATATATGGCTTCGCGATTAAAAGAAGAAGATTCTTTAATTTAGGATCATGTTCAGTCAAGGCTAATTTTGTTGTTTTTAAGGATTCAAACACTGTTGGTTCAACACTTTCAATTTGTTGAATACGGTGATTTCGTAATACTTTAATTTCTTTAATTTGTTGTTTTGGTTGTAACGTTTCTTTTTCTAAAGCACGGTTAATAAACGCCACTTTTTCATGGTGTTTACGTTCGCTTTCCTTAATCGCATCATGTGCGGCTTGAAGCGCTTCATCATAAGATGCTTCACGCTCTTTATAAGTATTAGTATAATGACGTTCAATCTGTTCGATTAATTGTCGTTCTTTATCTAAGGAAATATGAAGTAATTGTGTTTGATGATCAATATCTGTACGAATTTGCATGGTTTTTTCAGCAATTTCTTTTTCCACTTCAAGTTGATTTAGTTTATGTTCTTTTTCAAGATTTAGTTGTTCGATTTGGTGTTCGATTTCTTGTTTTTTTTGATCTAAGCTGCGCTTTTTCTTTGCGATAGAGAGTTCGTGTTCTATATGATTTTTACGTAAAGCGAAAATTAAATCGGAGTAAGTATCTTTTGCTTTAAGTTCTAAAAGGATTTCTTGATGACGCTGTTTGGCAATGAAATCTTCATATTTATGAAGTTCTTGCACATAGTCTAATTCATTAATTTGCTTTTGCTCTTCTATATGGGATTGATTTTCAGCGTTTTTTATATCTAGATCATGATTTAGCTTCGCGGTACGCATATCGTAACGTATCCCGTAGTTCTCTTGCTCAATTTTTAGTTTAACCTTACTAACTTCAATCTCTTTTAAAGGTTCAACGGTATCCAGATACATACTGATTTCATCAATTAAGATAATTTTAGGAATCATCGCTTGTGTTGTTTCGATAATATGATTAATCCGTTCTTGTTCATAGGCTGAGAAAACATCAAACGTTGATTTAAAGAAGTCTTTAAAGCGTTGTAAGGTAGTGCTATTATGATACGTTTTTAAGGTTGTAGTATGATTATCAAAAACATTTTTAAAATGATCTTCAAGTAACGATAAATGTGTTTTAAAATGTTGATGAATATCTTTTAAGAAACTGTTTTGGGTATCAACGGTTTCGTTAATAATCGTTCTAACTTGTGTAAATCTAGAATCAAAATACTGTATATCGGTATCCATTAAAACAGTTAAATCTTTGGTATTGTCAATGAGCGTATCTCTACGCATTTCGGCGATTTTTAACCGTGTTTTATGGTCTTTAATCTCTTTAGCATCTAAAGGATCTTCTTCATTGTTAATGATGTTCGTAGTTCGGACATGTTCGATATCGTAATCAACTTCGATGCGTTTGATTAAATCTTGACAATCGTTTTTAAAGGTGGCTTGGAAAGCTTTAAGATTATTTTCAATTTCAACGAAAGGTCCGTTAAATCGCTCGTGTACAGTATAAATATGTGTCGTGATTTTTTTAATTGTTTGGTTGAGTATTTTTCGTTGATTATTAATTAAGCTTAAAATCGCTTTTAAATTTTGGTCGTTAATACCAAACTGGTTTTCATAAGCGCTATTTAACTCGGTTTCAAGATCGTTTAAAGATTGATTGAATTCATCGATTAAGGGTGAAATATGTTTTTCTTTATATTTGAGTTCAGTTAATCTTTCAAGACTTAACTGAAACTTCTTTTCGGTTTCTTTTTGATTTTTACTAAGGTTTTTCTTGAACAGATTTAATTTATCTTCAAAAATCGCGGTGTTCTCAGAAAAACTCTTCTCTATTTCTTTTAAAGCGAGTTGTTTTTCTTGTTCGAGCTCATCGCGTTCATTTTCTAATAGTAGTAGTGACTTTTTATGGTTTAACTTAATCGCTTCTATGCGTTCTTTTTGACGACGCTTTAAGTCTTTTAGTTCTTTTTCGCGGTTTTGCTTACCTTGTAAATGGTTCGCTTTAAGATCATTTTCCTTTTGATCAAAAAGTGTTTCATGCGTTTTTTTCTCTTTTACAAAAACACGTTCTTTTTGTTCGAACTCTTTTTCTGATTTTTGCGTCAACGCATCATAGTCTTTATTGATCTTTTCAAGCGATGCATACGCTGATTTGAGCTTTTGATTATACGTTTTTTCTGTATCGTATCGCGCTTTGTCGATCGCGCCAGTTGTTTTGAATACATTTTTAAGCATCGCAAGACCTCCTTACGTGGTGTATTTAACGCTCTTTTTATTTTATCATAATAATCGTTATTTAACAATTGCATTTATTTGCTTAATAAAGGGTTTTTAGTTGTAAATGGAGAAGATTCGTGTATAATTTTATAGTGAGGTGGTTAGATGAGTGAACGGATGATATCTGGTGAACGTTTAAGTGGAGAAATTGAACCCTTAACGTTACGCCCTCAAACACTAAAAGAATATATCGGTCAAGACCATGTCAAAGAAATGATGGATATATTTATTCGGGCCGCAAGAAACCGACAAGAAAGCTTAGATCATGTGTTATTATATGGTCCTCCTGGGCTAGGTAAGACAACTTTAGCGAATATTGTCGCGAATGAAATTGGTGTAAAAATAAAAGTGACTAGTGGTCCAAGTATTGAAAAAAGCGGTGATTTAGCTGTTCTTTTAACGAGTCTTGAACCCGGTGATATTTTGTTTATTGATGAGATTCATCGGTTACCACGGGTCGTTGAAGAGGTTTTATATCCAGCGATGGAGGATTTCGCCATTGATTTGATTGTTGGTAAAGATGAGACGAGTCGTTCTATACGTGTTGATTTACCTCCGTTTACGTTGATTGGTGCAACAACACGTTTTGGTGATTTAACAGCCCCACTTCGAGAACGTTTTGGTGTAGTCCATAAACTCGAGTATTACAACCAAGATGCCTTAGAAAAAATATGTGCGCGAACAGCGAAGATTTACGATGCTGAAATCGCCGATGATAGTATTATAGAAATCGCTAGACGGAGTCGTGGAACACCCCGTATTGTTAACCGGTTATTTAGACGTATTCGCGATTTCGCGGATGTTTTAAATGACGGGGTTATTAGTATTGATATTACAAAACTCGCTTTAGATAAACTCGCGATTGATCCTTTAGGACTCGATCAAAAAGATTACGATTATTTATATGGTCTTATTACGAAATTTAACGGTGGCCCCGTTGGTGTTGAGAGTTTAGCATCCTCCATTTCTGAAGAGGTAACCACGATTGAAGATGTTTATGAGCCATTTTTATTAAAACTGGGATTTATCCAACGTACACCACGGGGGCGTGTTGCTACACAAAAAGCGTATAAACACCTCAAAATAACATACCAAGGTGGCTTATTTGAATGAAGTTAAAAGATTTTGATTATACACTACCTAAGGAATTAATTGCGCAAACACCTTTAAAAGATCGGACGGCATCACGACTCTTAATGGTTGATAAGGAAACGGGGGAGTTAGAAGACCGATCCTTTAAACAGTTTATTGAATGTTTAGAACCCGGTGATCTACTTGTTTTAAATGATACTGCAGTAATGCCTGCAAGATTAATTGGGATGAAAGAGGATACCGGTGCAGTGATTGAAGTATTACTCCTTCATAATATTGAAAGTAACCGATGGGAATGCCTTGTTAAAAAAGCAAAAAAAGTTCAATTAGGAACGACAATAGCTTTTGGTAATGGCTTACTTAAAGCCACTTGCGTTAATGTAAAAGAAGAAGGACTCCGTGATTTTGAGATGACGTATGAGGGTATTTTTTACGAAGTTTTAGATCAGTTAGGTGAAATGCCGTTACCACCATATATCCATGAGAAACTTGAAGATAAGGACCGCTACCAAACCGTATATAAAAAACATATTGGAAGTGCGGCGGCACCGACAGCAGGTCTCCACTTTACAAACGATTATTTAGAGAAGTTAAAAGAAAAAGGGATTAAGATTACCTATCTTACCCTTCATGTTGGGTTAGGAACATTTAGACCTGTGTCCGTCACGAATATTAAAGAACATACGATGCATGAAGAGTACTACAGTGTTTCTGAAGAAACAGTGAGCTTGATCAAAGAAACCCAAAAACTAAACAACCGTATTATCGCCGTGGGAACAACCTCGTTAAGAACCTTAGAAACTATAGCACTTCAGGGTGAACTTAAAGCTCAAAGTGGGTATAGTAAATTGTTTATTTATCCCGGTTTTGAGTTTAAACTCGTCGATAGTTTACTAACAAACTTTCATTTACCTGAATCGACATTATTAATGCTTGTCAGTGCCTTTTCATCGCGTGAAATCATTCGTAAAGCTTACGATTTTGCGATATCGAAACGCTATCGATTCTTTTCATTTGGTGATGCGATGTTTTTAACAACACGTAAAAAATAGAATTCTCAAAGTTGAGAATTCTATTTTCTTTATAAAGATGCCAAGAGGAGATTGACCCTTTTACCAAACAATAAAATTAAAAACGGTGTTAAAGCGATCGAGGATATCGCTATAAATAAAAACCCCAGTCCACCATACTCGAGGATAATTCCTGAAAGAAGAATACCTAAAGGAATCAACCCTTGTCCAAGTGTTTCCATAATTGAGAAGACTCTACCACGGACATGTTCATCAATCGCACGGACGAGTCCGGTACTTAAGGGGATGTTTAACCACATGTTCGCTACAGCCGTTAAGAAGAAGACTGGAATGAGTAAACTTAAGAATAATGTATAAGGCATAATTTCTTGATGAACTTGATACATAAGTAACATCACCGCAGATAATCCAATGAAGGTTCCAATAATGCCTTGATGAATATTTCTTTGAACGATCAAACGGTTTCCGATAATCCCAACGATAATCCCACCAACAAGCATGCCTAAACTAAATGCCACTTGAACCATGGATAAGTGAATAGGTGCTTTGTTTAAGCGAAGATTAAATAAATAAGGTAAGGCATTTGCGAACAATGGTGCCGAAGCGAAGTTTAAAAACAACACTGCAAGCATAAATTGCAGTAACCCTTTTTTAGCGAGAATATAACGCATACCATATTTGAAGTCTTCAGTAAACTTACTGCGTTCAGCAGCAGGTTTATTTGCATAGTTCAAACGAATAAACATCTCACTAAAGCCACTGATAATAAATGAAATACCATTAATGATAAAGATTAATTCAATGCCTAATATCATGTATAAACCACCAGCGAGTAGGACCCCGATAATTTGCTGGATACTTCCTATTAAACTGAAGAACGCATTGGCTTGATTTAACTCCTCATCTTTCACAAGAGAAGGTCTAACCGCCGCAACAGAAGAAATAAAGAAGGCGTTATTAATAGCTAAAATAATGGTTAGCGTGTAAAGTAAAAGAATTAAATACGATTCTTGGTTTAACATGAAAATCAAGAATCCACCCACTAAAACCGCAATCCCTCGAATATAATCGGTAATATATAAAATCCGCACGCGGTTCAAACGATCCGCAAACACCCCAGCAATCGGGGAGACAAGAAGTTGAATAATCGCACCTGTGGCAATATATAACCCTGCTTGCAATGGTGAAGACGTTAATGAAAGAATAAACCAACTTACTGCAAAATTGTAAAACGCAGTCCCTATTTGTGATGTAAAGTTTCCGATAAACAATAACGCAAAATTGCGATTACGTAATAGTCTTAACATGGTTATTCGATTACGATTTCGACCTTATCGCCATCATTGGATTCAATATCGACAATTTTACCGATTGTCCCAGATTCAATCATATCTAAAATAGCATCGAAATCAAGATCGACATTCATATCATTAAGCTTATCTAACTTCATCACTTTACCACGTTTATTTTGGCTTTTTAAAGCGACTTTTGCGAACTCTAAAGGAATTTGAACATTCACTTTATCGCCATCCGCTGAAAGTATTTTAATCTTAAACATCTTAAAAGCATTTTTCTTTAAAGATTTTACTTCAGTTTTTTCATCTTTATCAATCGCGTGTAATAATTCAGCACCTTCACTCGGTGTAATGATTTTACTTTGAATCATTTCTAATATTTTAAGTTTTTCTTGGCTCATTTCATTCACCCTTTCAACAGTTTAAGTGCTTCTTCAGAGGTTATTTTACCGTCTGCAAGTTTTTGTAAAATTTCATCTTTTTTATCTTGATCCTCTTCAGTCTCAACAGTGTAGCCTAAATGAATGATGACTTCATCAAGCATTTTCTTCACCGTTGGATAGGAAATATTTAACTCTTTCTCTAGCTGTTTAATACTGCCTTTATTTTTTATAAAGAGTTCAATAAAGTATAAGTGTTCTTTAGATAAGTAATTAAATTTTGATAACTGAAATTGACCACTAATCTCAGTATGGCAATTCGTGCATTCTAGTTTAGTCACAAATAAATCGTGTTTACAAATTGGGCATTCACCAATAACATGTTTTTGCATAATATCTCTCCTAACGTATTTTTATTCTTATTTTAGCGTCTTTACTATCGATGGAAATTGTCGTGCCTCTTGAATACTTAATCAATTGGTCAAGATCATGAAAATCGAGACCGAGTTCTTCTTTATGAAGCTTTGGATGTGATGCTTTAGCCATCGCTTTACGCAAGATGAAACGTGCGATTGACATCGGTAAAGGCAAGCCGAATAACATTTTTAAGAAGATATTTAAACCGGTTGACTCTTCAGGTAAAATGATGCGCATTTTAACATATCGAGCGCGTTTTAAACTACGCGTATTGACTTGAGGAACCAAAGAGTTATACACTTCTTCAATGTTTTTTTGCCCATCGTATAACGCTTGAAGCTCTTGTTTCATGAGGTCACCACCAAACTTGTTAATTTCTTAATACTATTGTAAAACAGTTTTTTTATCATGTCAAGTCATTTAATTAATAAAATTAATGTATATATTAATAAAATTAATTAAATATCAATTTTAAGTTTATAAAAATTAATATTTATAGTATTATTTCTTCTTTAAAGCCTTTTATAAGTTAGCCTACTAGATATTTTAGTAGATATAATATATAATAAGTAAGAAATGACGAAGAATTAGGTGACAATATGAAGGACTTACGTGTAGGGATTGATATTGGTAGTACGACGATTAAAGTCGTTGTTTTAAATATGCATAACAAAGTGATTTATCAATCATATAAACGACACTTAAGCAGTGTGTCTAAGTCGCTTAAAACACTTTTAGAGGACTTAAAAGCCGCGGTAGGTGATCAACCTATGCGTTTTAATTTTACAGGGAGTGCTGGTCTTAATTTAGCGAAATATATTGGAGCCCAGTTTACTCAAGAAGTGATTAGCGCAACTAAGGGATTGAGACATTACATGGATGATATTGATGTTTGTATTGAGCTTGGGGGCGAAGATGCAAAAATCATTTTTTTTGATGGGTTAAACATCGAACAACGCATGAACGGAACATGTGCTGGTGGCACTGGGGCTTTTATCGATCAAATGGCTTCTTTACTTGATACGGATGCTGCGGGGGTCAATGAACTAGCAAAAAACTATGATCGATTATACGATATCGCGTCGCGTTGTGGTGTGTTTGCGAAAACCGATATTCAGCCATTACTCAATCAAGGGGCTAGAAAAGAAGATATCGCTGCATCAATTTATCAGTCAATTGTTAATCAAACCATCGCTGGGCTTAGTCAAGGACGGAAGATACGAGGGAAAGTGGCGTTTTTAGGGGGGCCTCTAACATTTTCAAGTGAGTTGCGTAAGCGATTTATTGAGTTTTTAAATCTTACCGATGTCTTTATGCCAGAATCCGGTGAAGTTTTTGTGGCTTTTGGCGCGGCGTTAGAAGCCAAAAAAGAACCACAGATGATCGATGATGTTTTTAAATCGATACAAGCATATCGAAAGAAATTTAAAGACACGATTCGAAAAACAATGCCACCCCTATTCGAAAGTGATGAAGCATATCAAGCATTTAAAAAACGTCATGCGCAAGCGCATGTTAAACGTGTAAATCCTAAATCGTATAAAGGAAATGCGTATTTAGGGATTGATGCGGGTAGTACGACTACGAAACTGTTATTAATTACTGAACAAAATGAGATTTTGTATGAGTATTATGCGCATAACCGTGGTAATCCAGTTAACGTGGTTAAAAATGCCTTAATAGAAATGTATAAAACGTTACATAACGAGATTATTATATATAATGCCTACTCTACAGGCTACGGTGAAAACTTAATTAAACACGGCTTTAAATTAGATGGTAGCGAAGTTGAAACGATTTGTCATTATGAAGCGGCACGTTATTTTAATCCAAACGTCAGCTTTGTTGTTGATATCGGTGGACAAGATATGAAATGTTTTAAAATCGAAAACGGTGTCATCACCTCGATTGTGCTAAACGAAGCATGTAGTAGTGGTTGCGGCTCGTTTATCGAAACATTCGCAGAGTCACTTGGGCACCCAGTTGAACGATTTGCTCAAATGGCGGTTGAAGCGAAAAACCCTGTCGATCTGGGTAGTCGCTGTACCGTATTTATGAACTCCAGTGTAAAACAAGCACAATCAGAAGCCGCAAGCAGTAAAGATATTAGTGCTGGTCTTGCAGTGAGTGTAGTTAAAAACGCACTTTATAAAGTGATTCGTGCGCACGATATAAAAGAAGAGTATGGGAATGAAATTTTAGTACAAGGAGGCACCTTCCAAAATGATGCGATATTACGTGCCTTTGAACGGGAAACCGACATCGAGGTAATCCGCCCATCGATCGCAGGATTAATGGGGGCTTTTGGTGCGGCTCTCCTCGCTAAAAAATATAATCACTCTAATGAACCATCCACGCTTTTACCGCAAGATAAACTTGAAGTATTCGCCTATCAAACGAAACGTGCAACATGCCATAAGTGTTTGAATTTATGTGCCTTGACGATTAATGTTTTTAACGATAATCAACGGTTTATAAGTGGAAATCGCTGTGAAAAAGGGGCTGGGATTAATATCTCTTATGATGATGTTCCTAACTTATACTTATATAAGTTCGATAAAGTCATGCAGTACGAACATAAAGAAAGGCCTTATAAAACGACAGTAGGCATACCACTCGTGATGAACATGTATGAGAACCTCCCGTTTTGGTATACCTTCTTCGATGCTTTAAACATTAATGTCATACTATCAGGCAGAAGCAATAAAGCGCTATATGAACAAGGACAAGATACCATTCCAAGTGATACAATCTGTTATCCCGCTAAACTGGTTCATGGTCATATTGAAGCGCTTTATGAAAAAGATGTTGACTTTATTTTTTATCCTAATATGCCATTTAACTTTAAGGAAAAAGCGTACGCAAATAATAACTATAACTGTCCAATTGTCGCACATTACCCCGAAGTGGTAGAAGCGAACATGGATCATTTAAATATGGACCGCTATTTTCAACCGTACTTAACCTTAAACGACCAACAGCGTTTCGTGAATAGTGTTCATAAAATGCTTAAAGAGGTTTTGTCAATCCCAAAACAAAAACTAAAACAAGCGTTTCAATTAGGTATTAAAGCCTATCATGAGTTCCGTATCGCTATCCAAAATGAAGGTGAAAAAGCCTTACAATACGCGAAAGAAAACGATTTAAACGTTATTGTTTTAGCGGGTAGACCTTATCACATTGATCCAGAGATTAACCATGGAATCCCAAAAATGATTCGAAGTTTAAACGTTGTCGTTATAAGCGAGGATGCTTTGAATCATCTTGTTGATGTACCTACTGTGAATGTTCTAAATCAATGGACCTACCATACAAGGTTATATGATGTAGCTAAATTAATGAAAAAATATCCAAACATGAACTTAGTACAACTCGTCTCTTTTGGTTGCGGTCTTGATGCGATTACCAGCGATGAGGTAAAACGATT
>SKIW01000087.1 GCA_007116245.1 Candidatus Izemoplasma sp.
TATCGGTATTTTTCAAGGTTACACGGGGTTGAAGAAAACGTTCTTGAAGCGCGGAAGAAAGTGATTTTTGAACGGTTTGGCATTGATAAATTTGCCGAAGTTAAAGTCGCTGATTTATCAACCGGGATGAAGCAAAAAATATCTTTAGCCATTTCATTGGTGCATGACCCGGATTACATTATTTTTGATGAACCGACGAATGGACTTGATGTTTTGACCGCAAAAACGGTAACGGATTATTTAATAGAGATGAAAAATGCTGGGAAAACGGTAATACTATCCACCCATATTTTAAGTGTTGTTGAAAAATTATGTGATCGTGTGGGGATTATTATAGACGGAGAATTAAAAGCGATTGATACGTTAGAAAACGTTAAGAAACAATCCAGTGATGGTGAACTAGAAACCCTGTTCTTTGATTTTGTTAAAGAAAGTGCAGGTGAAGAACATGCGTAATATGTGGACGATATTTAAAAAAGAGATTTTCCGTGTTGTTAGCGACGCACGTCTCGTTGTTATGGTTTTTATCTTACCAGGACTTGCCATCTTTCTAATGTATACGTTAATGGGGAATGTTCTTCAAGATCAAGCAACCGCAATACAAGAACATCGTATTGTCCTTTATCAATCGAATATGCCAAGTTCTATTAGAACCCAGCTTGAAGGATTAGAACTTGACGATGATAGCCGTTTAAATATCGAGATTAACGATGCCTCAAGTTATCGTGCGGAAGTATTAACAGAAAAGGTAAGAGAGGGAGATATCGATATTGTATTATTGTTTGATGAAAACTTTGAGACTGCGATTATCGATTATCAAAATACCGATTTACCGAGATTAAAAGTGTATTATAATTACGGACGACAACAATCTAATTTTAGTTATAACCAGGTTATGAGTGTGATTAGAAACTATGAAGAGTCTGTGCGGATTAGCCGTTTAGAAGAACCGGAGTATTATTTTGTGTTTCAAACCGAGTTTGCAGAAGACACTGTTGATGAAAGACAAATGGCCGGTCAAGGATTGGCGATGTTAATGCCGATGTTAATTGTGATCTTCTTATTTGCGGGTGCGATGAGTATCGGACCAGATTCGATTGCCGGTGAAAAAGAAAGGAATACGATAGCGACATTGTTAATTACGCCTACCAAACGCAGTGAGATTGCGTTAGGAAAAGTGATGAGTTTATCGACATTAGCTTTAATAAGTGCTCTTTCATCATTTATAGGAATTATATTAAGTTTACCGAATCTAATGATGATTGAAAATGGGGGAGATTTAAATATATATGGTTTTGGTGAGTACTTAGCGATTTTATTCGTTCTCATGGCGACTGTTTTAGTTATTGTGGGATTAATTAGTGTGATTAGTGCCTATGCTAAAACGATAAAAGAAGCATCGATGCTTATTATGCCGTTTTACTTTATTACGCTTATTGTAGGGATTGTTACATCCTTTGGTGCTGACCCAAATCAAGGATTACTCGTTCATTTTGTACCGATTTATGGCGCGGTTAACTTATTATCAGGCATCTTCGTATTTAATTGGTCGATTGTGAATCTTTTGGTTGTCGTACTTAGTTCTATAGTGTATACAACAGGTTTTATTTATCTTTTAAATAAAATGTTTAATAGTGAAAAAATTATGTTTCAGAAGTAGTTAGGTGGTGTCCTATGAGTTATATTCCAATTGGTGTTATTTCAAATGTACATGGTATTAAAGGTGCTTTAAAAGTTAAAACGGATTCGGATTTTAAAGTGTCAAGATATGAAAAAGGGAATACATTGTATATTCGTTTTAAGCAATCTGAAGTGCCAGTTACTGTGGTTGGTTATTTTGAAAAAAAAGGCTTTGATGTTTTAACATTTGAAGAGTTCACAACGGTTAATGAGGTAGAAAAATACAAAGGGTGTACGTTGTTAGTTCATGAAAAAGACAGAGAGTCTTTACCAGAAGATGAGTTCTATTTTTCTGAGTTAATCGGTAAAAAAGTGTTTATTCAGGATTACGAAAAAGGCGTTGTAAAAGAGGTCCGAGAGTTCCCACAAGCATCCATGTTAGTCATCGAAACAGTAGAAGGAAAACGCGCTTTAGTCCCTTTTTTGAAACGCTTTGTGCAAGAGGTTGAGGACAAAGGAGTCATCTTAGTGCCTGATGCTGAGGAACTATTATGAGGATTGATGTATTAACGCTATTCCCTAATATGATTTTACCGGTTATTAAAGAATCGATTATCGGTCGCGCTATGTATGAAAAAAAAATCACGATTAATGTTATCGATTTTCGTGATTACAGCACGAATAAACATCAAAAAGTCGATGATTATCCTTATGGTGGCGGCGCTGGGATGGTTCTGCAAGTAGAGCCGATTGTTAAAGCGTTACGTTCTATTGAAGGATATCAAGACGCTTTAAAGCTTATTATGACACCTCAAGGAGAGCCGTATCTTCAAACGACGGCAGAAAAGTTTGCGCGTTGTGATCATATGATTATTTTATGTGGTCATTACGAAGGGTTTGATGAACGCGTGAGAGCTTATTTCGATCTTGAAGTGTCCATTGGTGATTTTGTTTTAACCGGTGGCGAATACGCTGCACTTGTTGTGATGGATAGTGTGGTGCGTTTAATTCCTGGTGTCTTAAACAAAGAAGCATCATTCCAAGAAGATTCATTTAGTGAAGGGTTATTAGAGTATCCTCAATATACACGTCCGAGAGTTTTTGAAGGAAAAGAAGTGCCAGAAGTTTTACTTTCAGGACATCACGAAGCCATTCGTGCTTGGCGAGACAGCCAGCGTTTAGAACGCACTAAAAAACGCCGTGAAGACTTATATAAGAAATATCGGAAGCGTTAAAAGAGATGGATTTTAACGTTGTTGAGTATGGATAAAAACGGTTTAAAAAATGATAAAAATCAGTATTAATAGTTGCATACTCTTAGTAACTATGATATAATCATTTTCGCTGTTAAATGAACGTGTTCCGCTGGAGAACTCCATGAACATAGGTTTTATAAAAGGAGTGATACCATGTCTCAAAATCTTATCAGCGAAGTTACCCAAGCGTACTTGAAACAAGATATCCCTGTATTTAGACCCGGTGACAATGTCAAAGTATCGGTCAAGATTAAAGAGGGAGCACGTGAACGTATTCAGGTGTTTGAAGGATTAGTGATTAAACGTCAAGGTAGTGGAGTATCAGAAACATTTACTGTACGTAAGATTTCTTACGGTGTCGGTGTTGAACGTACCTTCCCTATTCATGCGCCTTCAATCGAAAGTATTCAAGTAATTCGTAGAGGTAAAGTCAGACGTGCAAAATTACATTACATCCGTGGACTTTCCGCAAAAGCATCACGTATCAAAGAACGTCGATAAGAAAAGCCTTTTGAAAGGCTTTTTTTATTCGATGGCATAGAAAGGCTAATAAACTGTTTGAAAACATTTTCATAAGGTGCTATAATATTCTAAGAAAGTAGGTGGTTTCATGAGTAAAGCGACAATTTACGACGTTGCCGGTGCAGCTAGAGTTTCTTTAGCGACTGTCTCGCGTGCAATCAATAATCCTGAAAAAGTTAAACCTGAAACCCGTGAAAGAGTTCTTCGTGTTATCGAAGAGTTAGGGTATAAACCAAACGCCTTTGCAAAGGGACTTGCGAGCCGTAAATCTACAACAGTTGCGGTTATTGTTCCAGATATGAGTCGTGCTTCTATAGCGGAGATGATGAATGGGATAGCCGATATTGCGCGGGTTTATAAATACGCTATTTTACTTTACATACTCGATCATGAAGAAACCCCTGAAGAAGATATTTTAAAAGAAATCGTTGCTGCTCAAGTCGATGGTATTTTGTATTTGAACGATGAGATCACAGAAAAACAATATGATTTTTTGTTGAAAATCAAAAACGAATATCAAATTCCACTGGTTTTAACCAATACGATTTATCCGGGTAGTGATGAAATACCGAGTGTGTCTATCGATTATGAAAAAGCCGGATATGAAATAACGAAAAAATTAATTGAAGATGGTCGCCATAACATATATATGGTGTCGACTGTAAGAAAATATATGGTTAATGACTTAAAAGAAGCCGGGTATTTACGCGCGATTTCAGAAGCGAACTTAACACCGCGTATTATGCGTACATCGGGACGAATATCGATTAACACAGAACATTTTAATGAGTATTTTAAAGATCATAAAGTTGATGGTATCGTAGCGGTACGGGATTCAATTGCGGTTTCGTTTATGAATGTCGCACGTGAAAATCATGTTAAGATACCGGAAGACATTAGTGTTGCGGGATTCCAAAACACGAAGTATGCATTACTAGCTAGACCACAGCTGACCTGTGTCGATGTTCCAATTTATGATATTGGTGCTGTAGGCATGAGATTACTGACAAAACTTATGAACCAAGAAGATATTACTGAACCTAGAGTCAAATTAGACCATAGTTTAGTATTAAGAGATTCAACGATCAATACATAATAAAACGATGAGTAAGAGAAGTAATGTTTCGACTATTTCAAGAGACTTGGTGGATGGTGTGAACCAAGAGTAGCGAACATGAAATACACTTAGGAGTTGCCGTAAGGCCGGTAGAACCGTTATCCAGTTGAGAGCTCAAACGAGAAAAAAAGGTGGTACCGCGGACTGAACGTTCGTCCTTTGTATACACCTTTTTTATTTTTATTTAGGAGGAAAAACTATGACATTAATCGAAGAACTACAGTTTCGTGAATTATTATTTGCCGTTACAGATGATGACCTTGCTAAGGTTTTAGAAAATGAAAAAGTTACTTTTTATTTAGGAGCTGATCCGACTGCAGATAGCCTTCACGTCGGTCATTTAGTGACGTATTTAGTGGCTAAAAGATTAGTCGAAAGAGGCCATAAAGCGATTTTACTAATCGGTGGGGGAACAGGATTAATCGGTGATCCAAGTGGTAAGAGTGAAGAACGAAATTTATTAACACTCGACGAAACGATGAAAAACAGTGAGGCTTTAGCTAATCAAGCGAGCCGTATATTACCAGAAGCTGTTATTGTGAATAATTACGATTGGCTAAAAAAGATTGACTTAATCACCTTTTTACGTGATATCGGTAAACATTTTGGATTAAACTATATGCTTGCCAAAGATTCTGTAAAAAGCCGTCTTGAAACTGGCATTAGTTTTACTGAGTTTACCTATCAAATAATTCAATCAATCGATTTCTTGGAACTGTATAAAACACAGCAATGTAAACTTCAAATCGGTGGACAAGACCAATGGGGAAATATTACTGCAGGGCTGGAACTCATTAGAAAAACACTAGGTCAAGAACATAAAGCCTACGGACTTGTGATTCCGCTAATTACAAAAGCGGATGGGACAAAGTTCGGAAAAACCGCAGGTGAATCTGTTTGGTTAGATGCTAAGCGCACGACACCGTATGAGTTTTATCAATATTGGTTAAATTTAGATGATAAGGACGCAACAACAAAGCTTAAACAGTTTACATCATTATCGAAAGACGTTATTGAAGATATTTTACAAGAAATGATAAAAACACCACACTTACGGCACGCTCAAAAAGCGATCGCGGAAGAGCTTACTGTGTTAGTTCACGGAGAAGAAGCGTTAAAACAAGTTCAAAACATTTCCAATGCACTGTTTTACAATGATGTGTTTGGCTTAAGTGCTGATGAAATTGAAATGGGATTTAAAGGTGTACCGAGTTTATCAACGAATGAAGATATGAATGTCATCGATGCGTTTATTGGTTTAAACTTAGCTAGTAGCAAACGTGAAGCAAGAACGTTTCTAACGCAAAATGCTTTAACCGTAAACGGTGAAAAAATTACTGATGAAAGCTTTCTTATTACAAAAGAAAATGCGCTTCATAAACAGTATACAATTGTACGTAGAGGTAAAAAGTTATACGGTGTTATCAAACATAAATAAAAGGTGCTGTTAGCACCTTTTTTTAACACTCATTAGCGTGATCATACCCCATCTGATAGATGGTTTTTATATGTTCGTCTTTCAACGAATAAAAAATATTTTTTCCTTCTCTGCGTGTTTTAACAACATTTGTGTCCCGTAGCAGTTTTAATTGATGTGAAATAGAGGACTGACTCATGTGAAGCGTCTCTGATATCTCTTGAACGCAAAATTCACCTTCAATCAATAAAGCAATCATGCGTAAACGTGTTTGATCACTTAAAATTTTAAATAGTTTCATCGTTTCTTGGATGCGTTGTAAACTTGTTTTCATAGACGTTTTGCCTTCTTTCCATAGATTAATCTCAATGCGTTTAATACCGCTATCATGGTAATACCAACATCCGCAAAAATCGCTTGCAGCATAGTGACTTGTCCAAATCCTGCTAAAGCAAGAAATAAGAACTTAATACCAAGACTTAATACAATGTTTTGTATTGCTATCGCACGTGTTCGATTTGCTAACGTAAACGCTTTTTCAACTGTGCTAAGATTATCATCCATAATGACGATATCCGCGACATCAATCGCTAACTCACTTCCTGTTCCCATCGCGATACCGATATCCGCTATTTTAAGGAGAGGAGCATCGTTAATACCATCACCTATATACATTTTAGGTCCTTTTGAGACTAAGTTCTCAAATTCTTTTACTTTCTCATCAGGTAATAAACTATGTCGGAACTCTATACCCCCAACTTCGTATGCTACTTCACTAGCGGTTGCTTTATTATCACCGGTAAGCATCACAATTCTATAACGCTTACGTAATTTACGGATAACGAGTTTAGAGGAGTCCTTAATTTGATCTTTAATGACAATCCGACCGATATACTCACCGTTTTTTGCGACAAACACATTTGTACCAGCGGTGTCTTTTTCATCTGAAACAGTGATTTTTTCTCGTTGTAAAAATTTTCTTGAACCCGCTAATACAACACCGTCCTTTGATATGCCTTTAATGCCAAAGCCTGGAAGTTCTTGAACATCATCTAAAGGTTCTAACTTACCATCGAATGCCCATACAACGCTTTGTGCGATAGGGTGATTAGAGTACTTTTCTATCGATGCAGCAACAGCCAAGGTTTCATAACTCGTATACCCATCAACCACAAAATTGCCGTGGGTTAACGTCCCGGTTTTATCGATACCAATAATATCAACCTCATGCATCATATCGAGAAAGTTAGAGCCTTTGAATAAAATACCTTTTCTAGCACTGGCACCAATCCCTGCAAAGTAGGATAAAGGAATAGAAAGGACAAGGGCGCAAGGGCAACTAATAACGAGAAACGTTGCGGCTCTAAATATATACTCTTCAATATTTCCAGGATCAAAATACGAAGGAATCGCAAACATGAGTAGCGCCGCAACCGTTACAAATGGTGTATAGTACTTCGCGAATTTGGTAATAAAGTTTTCAGTTTTAGAACGCTTTGCGGCGGCGTTTTCAATCATATCAATAATTTTAGAGATGGTTGAATCTTGATACTCTTTAGCGGCACGAAGTTCGATAACATTACCAACATTTATATTACCGCTCAAGATGAATTGGCCTTCATGAACATCTTGGAGTTTAGATTCACCGGTTAAAGCACTCGTATTTAACGATGTCTTACCTTTAATAATAATGCCATCGACAGGTATTTTTTCACCATTTTTTACTAATAATAGATCGTTTTTCTTGATTGACATCGGATCTTTAATAATCCATTCTCCGTTTTCATATACATTCGCGTAATCGATATGTAAATCCATTAAAGAATTAATTTCCTTTTTTGATTGTTCAACAGCGCGATGCTGTAAATGTTCTCCTAAAGTATAAAAGATGATAACAGCAATCGCTTCATAAGGTTTACCAATACTCATTGCAGCCATCGTAGCAATTAACATTAGCATATTTTCATTAAAAAACTGTTTAGTACTTAATCCTCTAATAGTCGCTAGTCCAATTTTATGAGCGATTAAAAAATAGCCTGCCCAGTAGAGTGGATTCACTCGCACAAGGTTATAGTAATGAACTAAAAGCTCGCCAGATAGAAAGATAGCGAGCCCTAAAAAGATTATCCAGTTGGAACGAAAAAACCCCACTTTAATAATTGCATGGCGTCGTTCATATATATACGTATCTACACCGCTTTCAATACGATTCACAAGGTCTCTAATATCAGAAATGTGTTGATTCTCACGATACTCATCAGTGACCTCAAGCAGCATCGTTTCATTTGTGAAATTAAATGTGGCCGATTCAACATAAGGAAGTTTTACCAAGGCTTTTTCAATTTTGCGAGTGCATGTCGGGCAGGTAAGATTTTTCATCACGATCTTTTTTATCATATTAGCCACCTTCTTCAGTACTTACATTTTATATGATTACTCGCTCATATGTCAAGTATTTTTACAACCGTTGCGAAATGAAATAAAGCATGGTATGATATTTGCAATTGGAGGTGTAAAAAATGGATTTTTTACATTATGTTAAGGAACACAGTGAAGAGATTATCGAAGAAACAAAAAAGTTACTACGCATTCCAAGTGTATTAGAAAAGTTTGATCCCAAAAGTGAAACACCGTTTGGAAAAGATATAAATGACGCTTTAATACATGTTTTAAATCGTGCTAAAAAAGATGGTTTTGTGACGAAGAACATTCGTAACTACGCTGCGCATATAGAGTACGGTGAAGGTGAAGAAATTCTTGGTATTTTATGCCATCTCGATGTTGTCCCTCCAGGAGATTATTGGACACACCCACCATTTCAACCTATCGTGATAGATGATAAGCTTTACGCACGTGGGGCAATGGATGATAAAGGTCCAACGATGGCTGCGTATTTTGCATTAAAGTTTTTAAAAGATTTAGATGTTCATTTAAGTAAACGTGTACGTATTATATTAGGAACAGATGAAGAGACAGCCTGGAGAGGCATTAACGAATACTTTAAAACCGAAGAGATGCCAACCATAGGGTTTGCACCGGATGCGTCTTTCCCACTCATTTATGGAGAAAAAGGCATTTGGACTTTTGATATCGAGGCAAAAAACATCGATAGTCCTTTAAAAACATTCAAATCTGGAGAACGCTATAATGTCGTGCCTGATTACGCGGAATGTACACTTGATATCGACTTACAAAACGCATTTCAAACATACTTAAAATACCACGGGTTCAAAGGCGAGTATGTTGATGGAAAGTATATTGTTCATGGAAAGAACGCCCATGCAATGCAGCCGAATCTTGGCGTGAATGCCGCATTTATCCTTGCGAATTTTCTAAATGAACATATTAAGAACCCGTTTATCCAGTTTATTCATTCTTATCTAGCGTTTGATTGTTTTGGGGAAAAACTACGTCTAGATTTCAAAGATTCAGAAATGGGTAGTTTTACATTAAATGCAGGAATATTTGAGTACTCAAAAGGTGTCGGTAGAATAGGGATTAACTGTCGTTATCCTAAGGGATTCGACTTAGAAAAAGCAAAAGAAAAGATAAGTAAAGCGGCTAAAAAAACGACGTTAGAATATCATTTTAAAGGAGATATTCCTATTCATTACGTTGACCCTAAGGATACATTGATTCAAACGCTGATGAAAGCCTACCAAAAAATTACGAATGATGTAGACTCAGAGCCTTATACAATCGGTGGCGGAACCTATGCTAGAGCGCTAAAAAAAGCGGTAGCCTTCGGAATGGTTATGCCTGGAAGGAAAGATGTAGCGCATCAAGCTAATGAGCATATTTATCTTGATGATCTTATAGAAGCAACGGCGATTTACATGGAAGCTATCTATGCTTTATGTCATGAATAGTTGTCAAGAAAAAGCTAATATGATATAATAATGTGCTAGCTGTAAGCGTTTTCTCTACAGGGGGTGAAGCTATGCTTCAAGAGAGAACCATACTACCGATCATTAGTAGAGTTAAATCTATTTTTAAAAAAGATATTCTTGATTTTGCGATACTGAATGAACACGGATATCGTTACACACACACGAATATACTATTCGAATATAGTATAGACATAATCAAAAGTATTGAACGCTTGAAAAAAGCGTCTTTACCGTATGAAGTTCTAACGATTAACGACCGTAAAGCGATTACGTTTTATGATTTTAAACAAAGCTATTTTGTGATTTTATTAGATGATTATAATGAGAACGATACTTCGCTGAGCGATTACCATCAGCGTCTTTTAGAAGTATCGTTTTTTGATGGGCATTTAAACATGTACTTAAAACATGGTGCTCGTGAAGATTATGCTGTAGTCGTTGTCAATTTTAGCGGTGACGTTCTTGCGAGTAATACGTACTCAAAAAAATTGTTTACTAGTGAATTAAATCACATCAAAGACATACAAAAACAGATCAAAGAACCATTTAGTGTTCAAGAGTTATTTGATTATGCTAAACAAAATGCTGTTAATCAAATGTATGATGTAACTACGTTAAGATCTGTAAACCTTATAATGAACGCGTTTGTAGAAGAAGAGTCACAACTGATTACGTTCATATTCACGCTTGATGCCCACGCTTCTTTTTACATGAATATTTTAAGAGGGTTTGATTTCTTGCGTGTTGGCGTTGTTCATTTTGAGCTTATTGAAGAAAACGGTGAGCACACTGACGCGCGCTTATTGTTTTCTAATATGCGCTATACAGAAATGATGGGGATAGAGTTAGGCGACCGTATAGGAAAACGGATTTTTGAGTTATACCCTGATTATGATCAAGCAAGATTCAATCGATATAAAGAGGTAGCGTTAGGTGCGCCGGGATTATCATTTGAAGAGTATGTACCTCAGATTGATAAATATTTAGAAATCTATTGTTACTCACCAAGAAAAGGGGAGTTTGTCAACTTCTATTATGATACTTCTCATTTGTATATTGCAAAAGAAAGTGAGCAGTATCAAATCGATAAAATCCGTATGATGAGTTCCTTTGCTGAAATGGGATTTTTTGAAATTAATATTAAGGATAAAACCTTTGAATGTGACGATTATGTGCTTCAGTTGTTTGGGAAAGAATCGATGGATTACAAAGATTATCGTAATACATTTAACACGATGATTGATCCTGAATATAAAGAAGCGATATATTCAAAGAATGCGCAGCTTTTAGAAGGTGAAATCCAAGAAGGGTCTGCCATTTTCAAAGTGCGTTTAAATAACAAAGAGAAGTATTTAGAGTACTATCTAAAAACATTAAAAAGAGATCCCAAGACATTTAAACCGATATCGATTTTAGGCTTAGTTCAAGATGTAACCACGGAAGAAACCGCCAAACGTCAAATCGAGTTTTATGCGAATCACGATCCATTAACAAAACTTTATAACCGTCATCATTTTAACCAAAGAGTGCGTAATAAAGATATTTCTTTACCGATTGATATAGCTTTGTTAGACTTAGATGGTTTGAAAACAGTCAACGACATATTAGGGCATTATGCAGGAGATGAAGCCATCGTTTCTTTTGTTGAAATCCTTAACGAAATATATCATGATGCTTATATCGCTAGAGTCGGTGGGGATGAGTTTGTTGTATTATTTGAAAATGGTATTACGAATCCTAAAACAAGAGAGAATGAAGTGAAAAAAGCCCTTGCGGGTGTACTTCGCTTCAGAGTACCGTTTTCAGTTAGTATAGGTTATGCAAAAGTAAATCATTACAATGAGTTTAAAGAAGCATTGGTTTTAGCAGAAGATGAAATGTATCGGGATAAACTTTTAGAACGGCCTATCCGAAAACGCAAAACATTGAAAATCATTTATGATTATATTAATAAACAAGAACCAAACATCGATGCAAGAAGTAAAATTTTAATAGATTTAAGCACGAAACTTATGAAAGAAATTGGGTATTCGCGTGAAGATGATGAAAGAATCATGGAGTTAATCATTAAATATCATGCCATTGGTCGGATTGATGATTACGTCCATGGGGATATATACACATCGCAGAAGCGTTTTGATTATTACCGATACTTACGGGTTGAGACGGGGTTCAAAATTCTTACAACACTCCTTCCTTACGAAAAAGTTGCGGAAGCGGTACTTCATCAATGTGAACATTTTGATGGCAGTGGAAAACCACATGGACGAAAAGGATCTAAAATACCGGTTTTTTCTAGAATATTGTCGATAGTATTTCACTATTATTGTTATCTTAAAGGAGATTGTAACGAAGCAAATCATACCTTGGAAGAAACAATATTATATCTTCGCTCAAAATCTAAAAAAATCTTTGATCCTAAGATTCTTGATGCATTTATTACTATGCTTGAATCCGATACGTAAAAAGACCATCTGGTCTTTTTACTTTAAATAATTGGTATAATCGTTGAGCTTTAACTAAATTTTGTTATAATAAGTACGGTGATTTTATGCGATTACGTTATGTTAAGGACGCGGATAAGAAAATAAGCGCTTATCCTCAGTACATTTTAAATATTTCTCGTCATGAACATTTTATTTTAAACAACGCTTTTAAGGAAGAGAAACCACTGCATATAGAGATAGGGACAGGTAAGGGGCAGTTTATACACACAAAAGCGAAACAGTACCCTGATATAAACTTTATCGGCATTGAGAAGTTTAATAGTGCTATTATTAAAGCATTAGATAAAGTTTTAGTCGAACCCCGTAAAAATCTCTATCTTGTTCGTATGGACGCAGAACAATTAGAGGATTGTCTCCAATCGGACTCAGTAGATACAATTTACTTGAACTTTTCTGATCCATGGCCAAAATTACGGCATGAAAAAAGACGATTAACGCATCCTGATTTTTTGAAGATGTATAAAACTGTTTTAATACCGAACGGGACAATTATATTAAAAACAGATAATCGGCAATTTTTTGAGTATAGTGTTATGGCATTTCATCAGGCACAATTTGAGTTTGAAACATTGTCTTTAAATTTTCACGAAGACAATGATCCTAAAAACATTATGACTGAGTACGAAGAGAAGTTTTCTAAAAATGGACCCATTTACCAAATTAAAGTAAGATATCAGGAGGAAAAATAATGAAGAAGATGTATGTCGATTTAGTGAATTTACCAGGTGCACCAAGTTTTGAAAAACATGTAAAGCAGTACATGAAAAAAGAAATGCTAAAACATACCGATGAAATTGTTGAAGATAAGCTTGGTTCGATTTTTGCAGTATTAAATAAAAACGCTAAAGGACCCCGTGTGATGATCGCTGGTCATATGGATGAAGTTGGCGGTATGGTCACAGGCATTACTAAACAAGGACTTATCAAAATGATTCCACTCGGCGGTATGAAAGGCGATGTGTATTTATCACAACATATGGTTATCTACACCGATGATTTACAAGAAATTCCTGGTGTAACCGCATCGAAGCCACCACATTTAACCCGTGGACAAAAAGCCGATGATCCGCTTAAATATGAAGATTTATTAGTTGATATTGGCGCGGATTCTGAAGAACATGCGAAAGAACTCGGCGTTAAAATCGGTCAACAAATTATCGCTAAAAACAATTACACCACCACGAAAGATGGGAAGAAGTTTATAAGTAAAGCCTGGGATAACCGTTTTGGTTGTGGCATGGCTCTTGATGTTTTAGAAGTATTAAAAAACGAGAAACTTGATTGTTCTTTATATACTGGTGCAACGGTTCAAGAAGAAGTGGGTTTACGTGGTGCAGCAACAGCAGCAGGACTCGTTAAACCCGATATTTTCTTAGCTGTGGATGCATCACCATGCGCGGATTCATTCGATGGTGATGAAATCAGTGGAAGACTCGGTGAAGGATTTTTAGTGCGCTTTTATGATCCTAATGCTATAATGCATCAAGGTATGAAAAAATATATCGAAGATCTTGCTAAGAAACATAATATAAAATTTCAGTATTATCAATCAAAAGGTGGTACTGATGCAGCACGTGTGCAA
>SKIW01000028.1 GCA_007116245.1 Candidatus Izemoplasma sp.
ATGGTGATGATTGGAATGATACTGGCGATCGGATTGATTTACCACCGCACGAGGCAGAGCCACTTATCAATGCCTATATCAACGCATTTAACGATACTACAATAAACGATGCAGCATTCTGTGATACTTATGGGCTAGGCAGTGATAACGAGTATTGCATGGTCTTAAGAGAGCAGATAACTAGCATTACCTTTGTTGCAGTAGAGTATATTGACCCACTTTATTGGGTTGAGACACAAGTGATGATAGATGGCATGCAAAGCGAAATGACGTTTATTGTAACATTTTTCGATTTTGACGATGGCATAATAAGAACTAGTTTTGAAATTTATCAGGATGATAACGACGATAATGATAATGGCTCCGACCCCATAGATTATGTTCCTGATGAAGATTTTCCAGGGAATGACTACTTTACACGTTTTCCTGAGTCTATCAGAATATATTACCAGATCTATGAAGATGACGCCGTGTATCTAGGGGAACTAGCAATTTACATTTCCGATGCCACTATGGCTGATATTGAGCTCCATTACGAGAACCTATTAATTAGTGGTAACTGGGTTGAAGATGAAACCCATCGCGATGCTGAGATAAATCTTGTGATGAACTATTCTCGCGGAGAAGAGTACGTTCTTATCGATATCATTTTCGAGTATGATTACGCCGGATATTACACCATATATGTCTACTATAACAGCGGCGCAAACTAATTAACACTACAACTAAAAAGGTGCAAATTTTTGCACCTTTTTTTCTTTATAAAAAACCATTGACAACGCTTACATTATTCGACTATAATGAAGACGGTTACATACAGAGGAGCACGTTTTTTGGGTACCTAAATCGTATGAAGTTGGACATTCGCTAATTTAGGGAAGGCAAAGCGTGCCGAAAGTTTGTTTAGAGTCCAAATAAACAAACTTGATGATTAAAGACAGACTTTAATCATTGCCATTTAAAAAATGGAGAGCTGTGAAATTTCACAGCTCTTTTATATTTATAAGGAGGTCTTAACATGATCCATTCAATGAACATTGGCGACCAGCGTGAATACACACGCATCATCACTGAAAAAGATGTTTTACAATTCGCAGAAGTCACCAAAGATTTTAACCCCGCACATTTTGATGAAGAATACACGAAGAACACCATCTTTAAAAAACCGATTGTCCACGGGATGTTAGTAGGATCACTATTTAGTAAAATATTTGGATTGGACTATCCTGGTGAAGGTACGATTTACATCTCACAAAATCTCAAATTCTTAAAACCTGTTTACCCTAATACATCGCTCATTGTACGGACTACAGTAAAAGAGATTATCTTAGAACGTAATCGCGTTATTTTTACAACCGAAATATTTGACCGTGATCAAAACTGTCTCCTTACAGGCGAAGCTGTACTCATGCCTAAAAAGGAGCCACAACATGGATAAATGGATTACCAAAAAAGCCTTTATAAACCTTTTAAAAAACCATCAATCGATAATGGTCGGGGGTTTTATGACTTGCGGAACACCAGAGACACTCATCGATTGGGTGCTTGAATCAGAAGTCAAAGACTTAACGATTATTTGTAATGACGCAGGGTACCCTGACCAAGGTGTTGGTAAACTGATTAAAGCGCGTCGCGTCAAAAAACTCATTGCCTCACATATCGGCCTAAACCCTTATGCCGGGTCTCAGATGAGCGAAGATGCTCTTGATGTTACCCTCGTGCCTCAAGGCACTTTAGCAGAACAAATCCGCGCTCACGGAGCTGGACTCGGTGGGATTTTAACCCCGACAGGAAGACATACAATCGTTGAAGAAGGAAAACACGTTATTCGCCATAACGATCAAGACTATTTACTCGAAACCGCGATTGGAGCTGATCTTGCCCTAATCCAAATCGAAGCCTGCGATCGCCTTGGAAACGCAGTTTACAGTAAAACCGCCCGCAACTTCAACCCGATTATGGCAAGCGCCGCTAACACCGTCGTCGCCCTAACAAACCATCAACGTGATTCTATTGACCCAGAATGCGTTGTTACACCCCATATCTTTATCGATTACATCGTCAAGGAGGATACTCATGGATCCTAAAGAAATTATTGCGCGTCGCGTTGCTAAAGAACTGAGTGATGGTGATTTAGTAAACCTCGGTATCGGTCTTCCAACGCTCGTCGCGAACTTTATCGATCCTAAGATCGATGTCTACTTACAAAGTGAAAATGGCTTAATCGGACTTGGACCTATCCCAGAAAAGGGCCAAGAAGATAAAAACCTCACCAATGCCGGAGGCCAATACGTCACCTTAAAACAAGGCGGTATGTATTTCGACTCCGCTACCAGCTTTGGCATCATCCGCGGAGGTCACGTAAACGTGACCGTACTCGGTGCCTTAGAAGTAGATTCAGAAGGCTCACTCGCCTCTTGGATTATCCCCAAAAAACTTGTCCCAGGTATGGGAGGCGCTATGGATTTAGTCGTTGGGGCTAAAAAAGTCATCGTCGCAACCACGCATACAAACAAAGGAAATCCAAAAATTAAAACCCAATGCTCACTCCCTCTCACCGCTTACAAAGAAGTCGATCTCATCGTCACAGAACTCGCAGTGATTGAAGTAAAAGAAGACGGCTTACACTTAATCGAAAGACACCCTGATACAACCATCGAGGAAATTATTAACCAAACCGATGCACCTTTAAAATACACAAACGTAAAACCAATGGAGGTAAAATCATGAAAAAAGTCACACACCGCTTACGCTTAAGCCAACAAGACGCGCATTACGGAGGAAACCTCGTCGATGGGGCAAAAATACTCGCCTTATTCGGCGATGTTGCTACCGAACTCTTAATCCATTTAGACGGCGATGAAGGCCTTTTTAGAAGCTATTCAGAAGTCGACTTTCTAGCCCCTTTATACGCTGGTGATTTTATCGAAGTCACCGGTGAAATCACCCGTGTTGGAAACACCAGTCGGACAATGACGTTTGAATGCGTAAAAGTCATTCAAGCCCGTCCGGATATTAACGAAAGCGCTGCTGAATATCTCAACACCAAAATCCTTACTACAAAAGCCATAGGGACATGCATCACACCGAAGGGTAAACAACGATACTAATGGAAAAACTCATTATAACCTGCGCCATAACGGGTGCAGAAGTCACAAAACACGATAATCCCTATGTTCCATATACAAAAGCAGAAATGGCAGAAGAAGCCTACCTAGCTCATCAAGCAGGCGCAGCCATCATCCACCTACACGCCCGTTATGACGACGGTACACCGACTCAAAACAAAGAACGCTATAAAGAACTCATCACTGCGATCCGTGAGCGTTGTCCCGACGTCATTATCCAAGTATCCACCGGTGGCGCAGTAGGGATGGATATAAAAAGCCGTACTGAAGTTACAGAACTCCCCTTAGAAATGGCGACCTTAGATTGTGGTACCCTAAACTTCGGTGGAGACGACATCTTTATCAACACTGAAAACGATATAAAATACGTTTCGCAAACTTTAAAAGAACGCAATATTTACCCAGAACTCGAATGTTTTGAAAAAGGGCATATCGATATGGTCTTACGTCTACATAAAAAAGGCTTTATCCACGAACCACTTCATTTCTCATTCGTCCTAGGTGTAAACGGCGGAATGACAGGAGAAGAACGCGATTTTCACTTTTTAAGAGAATCGCTTCCCAAACACGCAACATACAGCGTAGCGGGGATCGGCCGTTTTGAGTTTCCGCTCGCAGAACTCGCCATCCAACATCACGGCCATGTTCGCGTTGGCCTTGAAGACAATATTTATCTAGAAAAAGGTGTGCTTGCCGAAGGCAACGCAGCCCTTGTAAAAAAAATCGTCGAACTCGCA
>SKIW01000030.1 GCA_007116245.1 Candidatus Izemoplasma sp.
TATTGATAACGATTTAAAAAATATCGCCTCGGCTTTGAAAAGTGAGTATGTTTTAGAAGTTGAAGGGGTTGTGCGTGAACGCTCGAGTAAAAACCCGCAGTTAAAGACGGGCGATATCGAGGTTAGTGTTTCTAAATTAACGGTGTTGAATACATCTAAACAACCTCCCATGCTCATTCAAGATGATACCGATGCTTTAGAGGATACGCGTTTGAAGTACCGGTATTTAGATTTACGGCGTCCTTATTTGAATAAGATGATGCGTTTGCGTCATCAGATGGCGCAAGCGGTTAGGGGGTTTTTAAACCAAGAAGATTTTATTGAGTTTGAAACCCCGATTTTAACGAAATCAACGCCTGAAGGTGCACGTGATTATGTGGTTCCTTCACGGATTCATCCTCAGGAGTTTTATGCTTTGCCACAATCACCGCAAATCTTTAAACAGCTTTTAATGGTGGCGGGTTTTGAGAAGTATTATCAAATCGCTAAATGTTTTCGTGATGAAGATTTACGCAGTGACCGTCAACCTGAGTTTACGCAAATTGATATCGAGATGAGTTTTACGAATCAAGAGGCTGTTATTGATGTGAGTGAACGTATGATTAAGCATGTTATGCGTGAGGTTAAGGGAATTGAGTTTAAAGAACCTTTTAAGCGGATGACGTATGATGAAGCGTTAAGTTTATATGGTAGTGATAAACCGGATACACGTTTTGATATGACGCTACATGATTTAAACGCGGTGTTTGCGAAAACGGAGTTCAAGGTTTTTGAGAGTGTTTTAGCTTCTAATGGGGTGATTTTAGGTATTAATGTTAAAGGGGAAGCTTCACGGTTTTCAAGAAAAGATATAGACCGTTACCAAGAGTATTTAAAACGCTTTGGATTAAAAGGGTTAAGTTTTTTGAAATTTAGTGAGGGTTCTGTGTCAGGCTCGATTGCTAAGTTTATGTCTGATAGTGAGTTAACTAGCTTAAAATCATGTTTAAATATTGAGGAACAAGATTTAATCTTTATCGTTGCAAGTGATCTGTATACCGCACGTAAAGGGTTAGGGACGCTTAGAACGATGCTTGGTAAAGAATTAGGGTTAACTAATAAAGACACCTATGATTTTACATGGATTGTCGATTGGCCGATGTTTGAATACGATGAAGAAACGGCGCGTTATTACTCTTTACACCACCCATTTACACGTGTGCAAGATCGTGATAAATCGCGTCTGCGTGATGAGCCTGATCGTGTGAGAGCGTACTGTTATGATTTAGTGGTGCAAGGACAAGAACTCGGTGGTGGGTCGTTGCGTATCCATGAAGCGTTTATGCAAAACAGTGTGTTTGATGTTTTAGGTATTTCTAAAGAAGAACAAGAAGAAAAGTTCGGGTTCTTACTTGAAGCCTTGCAGTTTGGTGCGCCACCACATGGTGGTATCGCCTTTGGGTTTGACCGTTTTGTGATGTTATTGGGGCATACTGATAATATTCGCGATGTTATTGCATTCCCTAAAACAAGCAGTGCACAATGTTTATTAACCGATGCACCAAGTCCGATTAGTGAAGCACAGCTTCGTGAACTCGGATTAAAAAAATAGCTGTGCTATAATTATCCTAAAGAATGGATGTGGTGATATGAAACAACCAGCGTTTTTGAATGATCAATTTTTAAATCGTGCGTTAAAAGTTTTAGGTGTGCTTATTATGGCCGCGGTATTACTTTATTTAGTCACACTCTTTGATGGGTTCTGGCGAAGTCTTGGGCGAGCGATTAGAACGGTGCTCGTACCGGTGGCTTTAGCGTGGTTAATTTCGCTTATTGTCTTTCCTATCGTGCGTTATTTGGAAAAGAAGGGGATTCGTCCTCGGGCATTAACGGTAACGGTTGTTTATATTATGATGGGGTTGTTTATCGCTGGGTTACTCATCTTTTTAGTTCCGTTATTTAGTAATCAATTACGGCAGTTTTTTGCGAGTGATTATCCTAATATTATGACCTATTTCTCAACGCAGTTTAGAGATGAGTTTGTTTTAGGACCAGAGATTTATGATTTTTTAGCGAATGCGATTGCATCGAGTAATGTTATAAATAATGTTATAGAGAATTTCTTTGGTTCTTTAACTAGATTGATTCCTTCAACGTTTTATGCGATTGCGATGGTCGTTGCGATTTTACCGATCTTGTTGTTGTTTTATTTGTTAGATTATGAGAAGGTAAATCGTGCGATTGGAAGTTTAATTCCAAAACGTTATACAAAAACCGGTCTTGAGTTATCCAATCATTTAAATGTCACTGTGGGATCGTATATTCGTGGGCAATTTTTCTTAATGCTTGCGATTGGGACTGTCGCGACGATGGTGTATAAACTTATTGGTTTGGAGTATTATTTTGTGTTTGGTATGCTTGTGGGGATCGCGAATATTATTCCTTATTTTGGCGCTTTAATCGCGATGATTCCGGTCGTTATCTACGCTTTTATTACACAAGATGTTACGACGAGTCCCCTTTTAATTGTCGCGGTCAATATTGTTCTTCAGTTTATTGAAGGCAGTGTTTTCCAACCGGTTATTATGGGTAAACAACTGGAGCTTCATCCGATCATTATTGTTATCTCAATTTTATTCTTTGGTAGTTTATTCGGGGTGCTAGGGATTATTTTTGCGAGTCCTATTGCCGCAACGATTAGGGTACTCTACAGTTTTTATAAACAGAAACAGCGGGAAAAAAGCGAAGAGATTTCGATGGTTGAATCAGGAGAGAGTTCAGCGTGAAAGTGTATTCAAAATGGTTTATTTCCTTAATTGTAATGAGTGTAACGTTGTTTTACACTATTCCGCTTTTTTATGCCGCGACGTATACGTTTGATATAAACCGTTTTTTTAATGATGATAATAAATTTCTTATTGCGTTGCTTTTTTTCATGGGTGTCGCGGGGATAATTTTTGTTTATCTAACGCTTCATTACCGTAAATGGAAGAGTTTTGTGCTTTTACAATACCGTAAAGAGTTTGCGTTTTTATTAGTGGTATCCGCGTTTGGTTTTTTAGGGCTTGTTGTGATGTTTGTGGAGTTTGGTGGCAACCCTGATTATGTTATGCATTTATTAATTGGGCTTTTTATTTTAAATTATGCGATGGTAAGTTATCTTGGTAGGAAGTTTTTTAATATCCGCCTAATGGGGAAACAATAAGCATGGAAGAACGTTTGATTCCCTTATTTACTGAAGCCGGTGTAAATCTTTTAAAAACTAAAACTGTGCTTGTCTTTGGGTGTGGTGGGGTTGGCTCTTTTGCGATTGAGGCGTTAGCAAGAAGCGGTATTGGACGGTTGATTATCGTTGATAAAGACCGTGTTGAAAAGTCGAATTTAAACCGTCAGTTAATCGCTTTACACTCGACGCTTAACCAATCTAAGGTTGCGGTTATGAAAGCGCGTGTGTTAGATATTAATCCTCATTGTGATGTGATTACGTATCCAATGTTTTATAATTTTGAGACTAAAGATGTTATTTGGACACATACGGTTGATTTCGTTTTTGATGCCATTGATACTGTGACGTTTAAGCTTGATATTATTAAAGAGTGTTTGAATAGGGATATTCCTTTTATCACCTCGTGTGGACAAGGTAAGCGGATGGTGCCTGAGAAGGTACGCATCATTAATTTAGCGGATACAACGTATGATCCTGTTGCGAAAGCCATGCGACTGCATTTAAGAAAAAGGGGGATTTACAAGCGTGTGCCTTGTGTTTTTTCTGAAGAAGTTCCGGTTAAAA
>SKIW01000003.1 GCA_007116245.1 Candidatus Izemoplasma sp.
GTGTTGTTTGAAGAGGTTAGTTACTTTCAAGATCAGTTCACGCACTATACTAAAAAGATCAAAGAGAAAAAGCACTCAAACGATACGCGTTTAAAAACACATCAAGGTAACACCTATTACGGTACTGTTTTAGAACATTTATTCGTACAAAATTTAGTGCCATATTATAATGTGGGAAACCATAATAATATTCGTTTAGAAGATGCCGATTGGAACGACGGCCTTGATATGGCTAATAAACACGGAGAATCCGTAGCGTTTACGTCATTTTACGGACAAAATTTAATTACTTTGTCGGAACTATTAACGAAGTTATATCATAAGGGAGTTCATCATATAACGTTATATGATGAACTGAGTTTGCTTTTACAAGAAATTGATTACTCTGATGTAACAGGGAAAAATACCATCTTAAAAGCATACTTCGATTTAGTCGCAGACGGGATTTCAGGGCAACAAACGATGTATGATACCCTAACCTTAGCAAACACACTATATGAAAAAGGGTTCGCTTTACTCAACCAAGTCAGACAACACGAATGGTTAGAAGAAAACGGTGAGGGTTGGTTTAACGGTTATTATGATAACGACTCCTGCCCACTTGATAATGTTAAAGAAAAGCATATGACATTAACTGGACAAGTATTTTCAATTATGAGTGATGCGGCAACCGAAGAACAAGTTCAAAAAGTTATTTTTAGTGCAGATAAATATCTTTATGATAAAACAGTAGGCGGATATCGACTCAACACTGATTTTAAAGAAGTGAAAACGAATATGGGAAGATTATTTGGATTCGCTTACGGCCATAAAGAAAATGGTGCGATGTTCTCACATATGGCGGTGATGTATGCATATGCGCTATATAAACGGGGGTTTGTTGAGGCCGGATATAAAGTTCTTAATACACTATACCTACATAGTATTGACTTAGAAAACGCTAAAATGTATCCCGGAATACCTGAATATTTCAATTCTAAAGGACGAGGGGTGTACGCTTACTTAACGGGATCGGCGAGTTGGATGATTTTAACGATGGTCACTGAAGTATTCGGGGTTAAAGCCGATTTAGGGTTACCGATTTTTGAACCAAAGCTATTACTTGAACAATTTGATGAAAAGACTGAGTTAAAAATCGAAACCGTTGTTGGGAATGAAATAGTAGAGGTTATTTACCAAAACCCTTTGCGTTTAACGTATGGCGAGTATGAAATTGATAACGTAATGATAGATGAAAAGAATGTGGATTTTTCAAGAACTGCGTTTGGGATTAAGTTAAAAAACCCTTTATCAGGAACCCAGGTTATTATTAGTTTTGCGGCTTTAAAGAAAGATTAAGATTTACGTTAATTCTTATAAAACCGACTTATATAGTCGGTTTTTTGTTAGAAAATAAGCTAGATGTTTTTATAAGAGGACTAAGTATTATTTTATTGATGTAGCATAATGTTTTTCAATAAGAGTTATGCTATAATAAACACGAAAACGTTTTAGTTAGATATTGGAGGAATTCAGTTGAAGAGAATACCGTTAGAAGAAAAAGTTAAGTTAACCAGCGGCCAAGGGAACTGGCATTTGTTTGAAAGTGAGTTTATTGAGGGTCGAAGAATCAACGTTGCAGACGGACCCCATGGTGTAAGAGTTTATGGGAAACCGGTTAAAGATGGCGATTTTTTAAGTAAAAGTTATTTAGAACCCACTACCTTATTTCCTAGTGCTTCCGCAATGGCGGCTACCTGGAATAAAGACTTGATTGAAGAAGTTGGTCGAACAATAGGAAAAGAATGTCGCTTTCATCAGGTAGATGTTCTTTTAGGACCAGGGATAAATCTTAAACGTAGTCCTTTAGGAGGACGCAATTTTGAGTATTACAGTGAAGATCCATATTTAACAAGTGTTATCGGAGAACACTTTGTAAAAGGTGTTCAATCAGAACAAGTTGGTGCATGTATCAAACATTTCGGTTTAAATGAACAAGAAACCATGCGACGTTTTGTCGATGTATTAATCGATGAACGGACCATGCATGAGATGTATTTATATCCGTTTTATAAAGTCATCAAAAAAGCGAATCCTTGGATGATTATGAGTAGTTACAATAAATTAAACGGTGAGTATGCTTCTGAATCTTCATACTTACTACAGGATGTACTTCGTAAACAGTGGATGTATGATGGGGTGGTTATCTCAGATTGGGGAGCGGTGCAAGATAAAGTTAAATCCTTGAAAAACGGGATGAATATCGAAATGCCAGGGCCATCATCATTTGAAGAAGAAACATTAGAGGCACTCAAAAATAAAATCTTAACTGAAGATGAACTTGATGCAAGTTTGAAACCACTATTTGACTTACATGAAAAGGTTAAAACCATTGAAGGATTGGATAGTATTGATTTAGAGAAACATCATGATTTTGCAAGAAAAGTGGCTGAAGAAGCGATAGTATTACTTGAAAACGATGGTGTTTTACCGATAAATGATACCAAGCAAAAAGTGGCAATCATCGGGCAGTTTGCTAAAGCACCGAGAATAAATGGTGGAGGCAGTGCAACTGTAAAACCGTTTAAACAGGAAATACCTTTTGAAGCGTTTTCTGAAGTGTTTAGCCATTTAGCGTATGCGAGTGGTTATGAAGAAAACGATACGACAAAAGAACTAATCGTTGAAGCGGTTAACGTGGCTGGTGAAAGTGAACTTGTGTTCTTCTTTACAGGTACGACGGATACCATTGAAACAGAAGGGAAAGATCGTGAACATATCGCGTTACCAAAAGGACATCTTGATGTTTTTAAAGCGATTCACAAAGTAAATCAAAATATCGTTGTTATATTAAGCAATGGAAGTGCGTTAGATTTACGTGAAATTAAAAAACACAGTCGTGCAATACTAGAAACATGGTTTTTAGGTGGCGCTGCTGCAAACGCAGTGGTCGATATTATTCTTGGTAAAGTAAGTCCAAGTGGAAGACTACAAGAAACCTTTCCTCTACAACTTGAACATACACCTCATTTTGGAACTTTTCCACCATTAGTGAAGGTTGATTATCATCAAGATTTAATTATGAACGGATACCGGTATTATGACACCCATAACTATGATGTTTTATATCCTTTTGGGTATGGATTAAGTTATGCTAAGATCGATTATAAAAAAGTAACATGGCATATTGATGAGAATAACGATGAGGCGTTTGTAACTGTGGATATTGTTTTAGAAAACGCGAGTGATTTCGATGCTTATGAAACGATTCAAGTTTATATTGGAACTGAGATTAAGGATTTGGTTAAGCCTAAACACGAGTTAAAGGCATTTAAAAAGGTCTTAGTTCCTGCAAATAAGATGAAAGAAGTAAGTATTAAGCTACCGTTAGAAGCTTTTGAAACGTATAGTGAAAAAACACATCGTTTCGTTATTTACAATAGTGAGTACACTGTATCTGTGGGTCGTCATAGTAGAGAGTTTTTTGATATAAAAACAATAAACATCACACATCAAATGAACTATGAACCACAGATTACATTTGATTATCCTGTACGGTTTTTAGAGTTGTATTTTCCGAAATGGTATAATTATATTATTACAAACTTTAGACCGCTTAGATGGCATGAGCAAGAAGAACCTATTTGGCGAATACTAGATCGTTATCAAAGACACAAGAACATAGATAAAA
>SKIW01000093.1 GCA_007116245.1 Candidatus Izemoplasma sp.
ACAGGAATGTATAATGTATCTTCAGTACGATACTGAATGATAATATAATCATTTACATAATTAGAGATATCCATCGTTTTAATCCCTAAAAAGCGTCCGATTCCATGATCGTAATGGACTATGTAATCGCCTTTCTTTAGTTCTTTAGCTGCACTTAATTTTTTAGTATCTTTAAAAACGCTTTTATATTTTGTTTGCTTTTCTGTATGTTCACGATAAATCGCTTTTTCATTTAACACAATTAAGTTTGTATCAAACCATTCAAAAGTAACGGGTAACGGCTCAAGCAAGATGTTAATACGGTTTTCATATAAGGTGTCATCTGACTTGATAAAGTGCAGTATTGCTTGATCTTGAAGTAACGTTTCAAGATGTTCGATTTGTTTGCTTTTACTTAACGTTATTAACACTGTTGTTCGTTTATCATACTTCAGTAAGTCTTTTTTAAGTGCAGAAAAATCGTTATGGTATAAATATGTTTCTTTCCCTCTTAAACTGAAATGGTGTTTTGCGTTTGTTTGATCAAGGGGATTAAAGATGATTGTTTTTTCGTGATATATTCGTGTGATATCCTCGATAAAATCAAAATTAAGCTTTTGATAGTCATTGCCCTCTATAACCCACTCTGTTAAATCGTTAACAATCCCTTGAAAGTTCGACATCACCCGGTCATGATCAATATAAATAACAATCGGATTCTCAAAATAATCACTTACTGTTTCTAACGGTTCCTCTAAAAACCGCATATATCTAGAGAGTTGGTCCAGTCGTTGATGGTCGTTTAATGCTTCGATTTCCTGTGAAATACGTTGCATTGCTTCTTCTGAGAAGGTATTTTTTTCGATTTCTTTTTGGATATTTTTTAACATTGCTTCTTTTTGTTCTTCGTTGTAGAAGAACTCAGTTCTCGGCATGAATATGACCTCGGTTAAAGCCTCTTTGGAGCGTTGAGTATTAATATCAAACTTCCTGATAGATTCGACTTCAGTATCGAACAAATCTATCCTAATCGGTGCATCATATTCAGCAATATAAATATCGATAATACTCCCGCGTAAAGCGAACTCACCGATGTTTTCAACTGTTGAAGTTCGTGTGTATCCATAATACACTAACGTTTCGATTAATGACTCTACGTGAATATCATCACCCATTTTAATTGTTTTAATCGTTGCTTGATAGGCTTTTAAAGGCATCATCTTTTTAACAAACCCAGTAGGATGTGTGATAACGATATGGTGTGGTTCTTCAATGCGTTTTCTAATCGTTCCTAAACGCTCAAATTTTAGTTCCTCGCTCATCGCTAACATTTCCGTAGTGATGAACTCATCTTGAGGGAAAAACCGTGTTAAAGTATTGATTTTGCTTAATTTATCGTACATTTTTTGTGCTTGGTATAAATTCGGATTAACGACGATCACATTTTGCTGGGTAATCTTTTGAATTAAAATAATCATCATTAAGGTAAGATCTGGCGCTGTTTCATTGAAAAACACCTTACGTTGAGAAAGTAAGGTATTCGTCAGTTTTTGATAAAAAGCGGTTTGTTGTAGGTACTTAAGAATCGTTTCCATAATCACACACACCTTTGGGCGAACGCCCAAACGAATGGGGGTTCACCTATTTAATAGTATTGTATCATATTCTTTGTTTTAAGCACAAAAAAACCCTTAAAAAGGGTTAATTGTAAAGCGTCATAATGTTTTCAAATGTAGTGTTATTTATAAAATCTTCGATTATATTTGATACGGTTTGAATGCTTTTTAAAACATCATCGAGTTCGACTTTATAAAACGGTTGTAAAACATAATCTTTTGCATCGAGTTCAGGGTGTCGATCAATACCGAACTTAACGCGTTTAAGATCTTTAGTATGCAGTTGTTCGAAAATACTCATCATGCCTTTGTGACCACCTGAACTACCTTGATAACGAATTCTTAACTTAGCGGTAGGTAAATCTAAATCATCGTAAATGATTAAGACATCATTTGGATCAATATGATAATAATCCATCGCTGCTTTTACACTAACACCGGATAAGTTCATATATGTTTGTGGCTTTAAAATAATCGCGCCTTGTGTTTGGGCCACTTCCGCTTTAAACTTACGTTGTTTTTTATAGATTAGTTTATGTTTATGAACGAAATGATCAACACATAAAAATCCGATGTTATGACGGGTATTAAAGTACTTCTTTCCGGGGTTTCCTAATCCGACAATGAGTTTCATTATCTTTTTTTAGGACGGATAACTAAATAGCGTTTAGGCGCTTCACCTTCAGATTTTGTTACTACGTCACGCCATTCAGATAATTTAGTATGGATGATTCGACGCTCATAAGCATTCATTGGGCTAAGTTTGACTTCGACTTTCGTTCTAGCGACTTCTTTCGCTGTTTTTGTAGCTAAAATCTCGAGTTGTTTTTTACGATTAGCACGATATCCACCAATATCTACAACCACTAATTTGTGGTTGTCCGTAAATATATTTAACACGTTTCGTAAGTAAAATTGAATGCTTTCTAGTGTTTTACCATTTTTACCGATCAATACCGGGTTTTCTTCAGTATTGATATCGTAAAAAATCTCTTCTTCGTTTGACTCAACATTGATAGATGCATCGACGTCCATGTTTTCAAACAATGATTTTAATAAGGTATGGCCTAATTCAACAACATCGACATCAAGGGTTGCTTCAACCTCAACTGATTTTTTTAATCCTAGCAATGATTTCTTTTCATGGACTTTAAAGGTTATAAACTGTTCGTTAACACGAAAGGTTTTAACCGCTTCTTTTTTAGCTTCTTCTAATGTTTTAGCTTCAATATTTAGAGTTTTCATTCAATCATTCCTTTACAGAGTATTTTTACGTTTTTCAAGTCGTTCAATCATTTGTTTACGACTTTGACGCGTTTGAACGAACTGTAGTAAGTTACCTATAATCCAGTAAAAGGCAATACCTAAATTAGTAAATGCGATGAATACAAGCATAAAGACCATAAAGTACGACATGTATTTCATTGTTTTTTCGGATTGAATTTGTTGTGCTGTACGATATTTCTTATTTTGTAAGATTTCAGGCTTTTTCATAGCGTATTGTTGGTATAAATACATGGTTACCCCAACAATTAGTGCCATAAGGATAAAGGTAATGTTCTCTGGACTATAAAACGGTGACGCAGGTTCGTCAGTAAAATTAAACCATAAGAAGTTAAAGTCTAGCTCTCCAACATACTTAGGGGTTAAAGGAATCCTTCTAACCGTTTGATACATGGCGATAAAGATTGGCATTTGTAATAATGGCAGTAAACAGCCTAAGGGGTTAATACCGTATTCCTTATATAACCTCATGGTTTCTTGTTGGTACATTTGTTGACTTTTTTGATCGGTTTTACCTTGATATTTCTCTTTTAGTTTTTCTAGTTCCGGTTGTGCCATCTGCATGTTCATAGTCGTTGCGTTAGATTTTGCATAAATAGGCCATCCTAGTATCCGAATCACTATTGTAATGACAATTAACCCAACGACGTAATACCCACCTGCAGCACGGCTGACAAAGAAGATCATATCGGCTATCCGGTTAACAATCCATTGTACCCATCCAAATCCTGAAGATTCCGCTTCATACGCTATGATTTCAACAAGATTTGACCATTCAGTCTCAT
>SKIW01000004.1 GCA_007116245.1 Candidatus Izemoplasma sp.
ACTCCTGAGGATGAATCCGTGAAGGAACCACATAATCACGTGCACCTTCAGGCGTTGATTTCGTTAAAATCGGGGTTTCAAACTCAATAAAGTCTTCTTGATTTAAAAACCCTCTAACCGCTTGCGCCATCTGATGACGCAAACGCATCATCTTATTCAAATAAGGACGCCGTAAATCTAAATACCGGTACTTTAAACGCGTATCCTCTAAAGCATCGGTATCATCTTGAATGAGCATGGGAGGTTGTTTAGACGTATTCAACACCGTTAATTTAGAAACACTAACCTCAATATCACCCGTCTTTAACTGCGGGTTTTTACTCGAGCGTTCACGCACAACCCCTTCAACTTCTAAAACATACTCACTTTTCAAAGCCGAGGCGATATTTTTTAAATCGTTATCAATATCAAACGCAAGTTGTGTAATCCCTTCTTGATCACGTAAATCAATAAACACAAGATTACCTAAATCACGTCGTTTTTGTACAAACCCCTTTAATCGAACTTTCTCACCAATATTATCCATCGTTAAAGCATTATTATGATGTGTTATCATGTCTTTTTTCCTCCTTGTTCACAACTTTCACAGTCACTTGGTTGCGTTAAAATATCAATTAACGTTACATACAAATCATCCAAACTCGTAGTGTGAACTTCATTCGTTTCTTGATCTTTAACCTCTACTTGGTTTTTATTTAACTCATCTTCTCCAAGCACAACCACACAGCGGGCCTTATGATGCTCGCTTTGTTTAAACTGCGCTTTAAGACTTTTACCCATAAAATCCATATTCGCAATAATCCCGCCTAAGCGTAGCTTTTGAAGTAACGCTATACCAGTTTCCTGCGCTTGTTCACCTAAGGTAATTAAATAAAGGTGTGTACGCAAATCGTCTAATCGCACATTCGCCGCTTTTAAAGCAACGATTAAACGCTCTATCCCAAACGAAAACCCTACCGCCGGTGTAGGTGGACCATCCAATGTTTCGACCAGATGATTATATCGTCCACCACCACATATCGCGTTTTGATTACCTAATAAATCTTTACTCACCTTAATCTCAAATACGGTATGTGTATAATAATCCAATCCGCGTACTAAAGAAGGATCCACCTCAACAACAATGTTCATCGCTTCTAACGCCGAACATACCTTATCAAAATGCGCTTTATCCTCTGTAGTTAAATAATCAAGCGGTTTAGGTGCATTAATGAGTACCGGATGATCTTGATCAACTTTACAATCTAAAATCCGTAAAGGATTTTCATCATAACGCTTCTGACAATCTTTACAAAGCGTTTGAATATCATCTTTTAAATGCATCTTTAACGCTTTATGATACGCTTCTTTACTCTTACGATCACCAAGACCATTTAGCGTCACCGTAACATCCTTAAGCTTCAAAGACTTTAAAAACGTCACTGCATACGCAATCGTCTCTGCATCAAGAAGTGGAGAATCACTGCCAAACGCTTCCGCACCAAACTGTCTGAACTCTCTAAAACGTCCCTTTTGCGGACGTTCATAACGAAACATCGACCCATAATAAAACACTTTATAAGGTACGATAGGATCCGCATATAATTTATTCTCAATATACGCTCTAACCACCCCTGCAGTGCCTTCAGGTCTTAAAGTGTTTTCACGTTTACCACGATCGATAAAATCATACGTCTCTTTACTAATAATATCCGTCGTTTCTCCAACCCCACGATGAAACAATTGACTCGCTTCAAAATGCGGTGTACGAATTTCTTTGTAGTGAAACAATTTACTAACCTGTAAGATTTTTTTCTCAATAAGCTGCATATAAGCGATGTCATCAATCACATCATAAGTGCCCTTCATTTTTTGTATCATTTTATCACTCCTTTGACTAAAAAAAAGCGCCCTTAGAAAATCCTAAGGGCGAAATCATCCGCGGTACCACCTTAGTTCCGGTCAAGGACCGGCCCTTACTCTTTAACGCAGAGGTACGTCTTTTTTTACTTAATTCAAAAAAGCCCTTGGAATTGTCAAGCGTAGTATCAGTGTGATGATTTCACCCTCCATCACTCTCTTAACCTAATAGTTACGCGTAGTTTCCGCTTCGGTTTATCGGTTAAATTATACTCCCTTTTAACCTTTAAGTCAATTTAAAAACGGCTATTTTATCGTGATTTTCTCTTTAAAAGGTTCAAACACTTCGACATACTGAATCCGATAATCATCATCCGTAAAACTTAAAATCTGTTCATCTAAAACGCGTCCATCACCATGTAAAAACCCTTTACGTTGAATACCTTCTTCTTTAAACCCAAGCTTCTTAGCTACGCGGTTAGAAGCGTGATTATCAAGAAAATGCGCTAAAGAAAGCCGTTTTAATTTTAACTCTTCAAAAGCGTAAATCATTACCGCTTTAGATGCTTCACTAATAATGCCTTTACTCCAGTAAGCAGGATGCAAAGCAAACCCTATTTCACCTTTATACTTATAAAACGAATGAATTTCAATAGTCCCTATAACCAACCGTTCATCTTTTAAAATAATCGACCAAACACCGGGTTGCCCAGAACGCTGTTTTTCAATAGAATAACGGATAAACTCATGGGCCTCTTCTAAAGTACGTAACGGATTCCAGCCCGCGCTTGGTCCAACATTAGGTAACTTAGCATAACTAAAAATCGCTTGGGCATCTTTTTTAGCTATCTGTCTTAATATTAACCGTGGCGTCGTTATCATCGGCAGCTTATTCATCATCTTTTAAAAGCATAATCCAGTCATCAATTTTCACAAACCCCATCTTCTCATATAACGCCCCTGCACGAGGATCATCATAATATAAACAAAGCGTTTTATGCTTATGGTTAACATAAAGATCGACTAAATAATGTAAAACCTTATATCCCAAGCCTCTTTGACGGTGATTCGGGTGGGTTGCCACCCCAACAATCATCGCGGTTTTTCTTGTTTCTCCTACCGCACTCGCACTCGCTATCACTTCATTATTCTCACGAATAAACACCGTTGTACCATTATCATCACGGTGGTCTAATAAATAATGGAGAAACTCTTCTTTCGATTTCATCCGCACCGATTCAAGTTCTTCGATTTGATTTAACAAGACATACACATCTTCAGCATCTTTTTTATTTTCTAAAATCTCAATGCCCTCATCATCAACATCTAAATCCTTCTCAAATACCGTAGACTTCATAAATTCTAAACGATCCGGTCTCATATGAGGAAGATGTTTATTAAGCTCTTCCATAATGCTACGCTTTCCACTAATAAACAAATAATCAAACTGATTAAACACAGCTAACCAATCCAAATTAAATCCATTCGCTTTAGCATAATACGTTAATTGAGAATGATTTTGACTCATGACCGCAAAGTATTCACCCTCACGAAACTCACCGTAAATACTTTGTTCTGACGCATTAAATCCAAAGTTTTTAACATCACCAATAATATATAAGTTAATCTCAGGCTCTTCATAAAGAAACGCTAACACGGCTTCTCGATCCTGCTCAGTAAGTTTACGAATCATGAGATAGCCTCCTTTCAAGTAACACAGTTACAGGCCCATCATTTATGGATTCAATCGCCATATAACCGCCAAAATCACCTGTTTTAACAGGAACAGCTAACTTTTTTAGGGCATCGTTAAAATAATCATAATAAAGACTCGCTTTATCAGGCTCAAGTGCTTCAGTAAACGAAGGTCTATGCCCTTTTGCGGTGGAGGCTTCTAAAGTAAATTGTGAGATCGATAAAATCTCACCTTTTACATCGATTAAAGAACGATTCATCTTTCCGGCTTGATCTTCAAATATTCTTAAATTAACTACTTTATGTGCCATTTTAGGAATTAAAGAAGCATCGTCGGTATGATGAAAGGAAACATAAAGTAAAAGCCCTCCTTCAATCTTAGAAAAAAGCGAGTGATCGAGATAACAAGCTGCTTTTTTTACGCGTTGAACTAGGACTTTCATTATTTCATCATCCTTTCAATACTAAAGACATCTTTAATCTTTTTAATATTGACAATGACCGTTTCAAGCTCACGTTTATGATGCACGCCAACTTTAATTTTAATAACCCCTTCACCTCGTTTATTTGTCTGTGCAGTCACTTGCATGACTTTTGCACTATGCGCGGTTGAAGTATTAATAATATCGGCTAAAATATTATCGCGATTGTTAACGATAATCTTTAAATTCACACCATAAATCGCACTAAAATCATCGCCCCAGGATACCTCAATATAACGTCCTTCATCTAAGTTTTGAAGGTTATTACAACGGGTTCGATGAACAGCAATCCCACTGCCTTTAGAAATATACCCAGTAATGCGGTCTCCAGGAATTGGGCTACAACAGTTCGATAATTTAATCGAAGGATTTTCTAGCCCTTCTACATAAATATTCGAATCGCTTTTTTGTCGTTGAACTTGTTTGCGGTTAATCGATTCAATTAAATCTTTCTCACTATATTTTTCTTCCCCGACTAACGTACTAATCGCGGTTTGAGGGGTAATCGTGTTTTTTCCGATTTCATAATAAAGGTCTTCTACGGATTTAATGCCTTTATGCTGAAAGAGTTCAAAGACCACTTTATCGTTAACAGTAACGCTTTTTTTCCGAGTATGGAGTTCCTTTTGAAACTCTTCTTTTCCCATTTCAACAAGGACATCACGACGTTGTTTATTTAAATAATTCTTAATCTTTGATTTAGCACCAGAGGTTTTAACTAGCTTCAACCAGTTATCATTTGGCCCAAAACTATTCGTACTGGTTTTCATATTCACAATATCGCCAGTTTGAAGTTCATATTCTAAGGGCACAATCTTCCCATTCACGATCGCACCGACTGTTTTAATGCCGACTTCAGTATGAATCCGAAACGCAAAATCAAGAGGCGTAGCCCCTTTAGGTAAATCGATAATATCACCTTGAGGTGTAAAGACATAAACATTTGAATGCAAAATATCATCACGCAATAAACTTAAAATATCTTCTTCCGAATCACTCTCTTCAGTAAAACGAATAAGATCGCCATACCATTTTAACTTCTTGCTTACTAACTCCGTCATCGGGATTTTACCGAGATGCTCTTTATACGCCCAATGTGCCGCAATCCCGTACTCTGCAATATGATCCATTTCTTTTGTGCGGATCTGGATTTCATAAACTTTGCCATTCGCTATAACAGACGTATGCAATGATTGATAAAGGTTGGGTTTAGGCATCGCAATATAATCTTTAAAACGATTCGGAATCGGTGTCCATTTACTATGAATAACCCCAATTGCGCTATAACAAGCCTCAATATTCTTAACAATAATCCGAAGCGCTAATAAATCAAAAATATCATCAAATTCCTTATTACGACTTTCCATTTTTTTATACACAGAATAAATATTTTTAATGCGACCACGAACATTGTACTCAAAATTATGTTCACTGAGTAAATACTCTAAATTCGTCCGCATTAAATTTAAATCTTCTTCACGATTTTGCTTTGTATCACTAATCATTTGCGCTATCTCGCGGTATTTACTAGGATATAAATATTTAAAGGAAGTATCTTCTAACTCCGCTTTTAAAATGTACATCCCGAGTCGGTGTGCAAGCGGTGCAAAAATATCTAAGGTTTCCTTTGCAATACGCTCTTGTTTTTCTACAGGAAGACTTCCCAAAGTACGCACATTATGTAAGCGATCCGCTAACTTAACGATAATAACACGGATATCCTTAGACATCGCTAAAAGCATCTTTTGATAATTTTTCGCTTGAACAGCTTGTTTCTCCTCTTCATCACTGGCAATGCCTTTAAACTTATACTGACCTAACTTGGTAACCCCTTCAGTAAGCAATGCAACCTCTTCACCAAACTGTGCTTTAATATCGTTATATGTCGCGGGTGTATCCTCAATACAATCATGTAAAATTCCAGCGATAATCGTTGTTGGATCGGTTTGATACTCACTTAGGATATACGCCACGCTTAAAGGATGAGTAATGTAATCCTCACCGCTTTTTCGGGTTTGCCCTTGATGATGTTTTAAAGCGAACTCGTATGCCTCATGAATACGCTCTAAATCATCTTTACTGTTGATATATGTTTTTATATGCGTAATAAGGCTATCAAACGTCGTATTCATAAGGAACTCCTTTCGATTTAATATGTCATTAAAGAATAAATCGGATAATCTTTAAACTTATCACGGCCATTTAAAAAGCCAAGTTCTATTAAAAACGCAATCCCAACAACATTCGCTTTAGCTTTTTCAATCAGCTTAATCGTCGCTTGAATGGTACCACCTGTAGCGAGTAAATCATCCACAATCAAGACGTTTTGCCCAGGTTTAATATCATCTTTATGTAAGCATAAGGTATTATGTCCGTATTCAAGCTCATAACTTTCTTCAATCGTTTCTCGAGGAAGTTTACCAGGCTTACGCACAGGCACAAATCCAAGTTTTAAATGCGTTGCCACCGGAGTCCCAAAAATAAATCCGCGGGCATCTGGTCCAACAATAATTTCAGCGTTTACTTTTTTAGCGTACGCGACAAATAAATCCGTCGCATACCGAAATGCCTCTCCGTTACCAATTAAAGGGGTAATATCTTTAAACTGAATACCCTTTTGTGGAAAATCAGGTACATTTGCAATAAAATCTTTTAAATCCATTGAATAGCCTCCTTATAGCTACATTATATCAAATTCTAATCCATTACATTTTTTCTTTTGCTTCAACACCAACTAAAGTTAGAGCATCTTTCAACACCGCTTTAACTGCGTGGAGTAACGCTAAGCGCTCACGCACTTTTAAGGCATCATCGCTTAAAATAATCTCATCAGCATAATAACTATGAAGCGCTTGAGATAAACGATGTATATAATGGGTAATCTTATGAGGAATCCGCTTTAACGCGGCTTCTTCAATCGCGTGAGGATACTCGTTTAACACCGTTAGTAATAAGGCCACTTTATCGCCTTTTAATGTTGAAAATGTCTTTATGCTTAAATCGAGGTCATACCCTTTCACCGTAGCTTGACGGAATAAACTCGCAATTCTAGCATGCGCATATTGCGCATAAAACACGGGATTTTCATTACTCTCTTTTAACGCTAAATCTAAATCTAAATCCATATGCGTATTTAAACTTCGCATCGCAAAGAAATAACGAATTGGGTCACTCCCCACTTCTTCAATTAAATCAGAAAGTGTAATCGATTTACCGCTACGTTTACTCATTTTTACTTCTTGACCATCTTTTAATACCTTAACCATTTGTAAAAGATCGACATCTAAAAGATTTTGCTGGCCGCTAATCATCTCAATGGCGGCTTTTAATCTCGGTACGTAACCATGATGGTCACCACCTAAAATATTAATTAACTTAGTATAACCACGTGATAACTTAACATGATGATAAGCAATATCCGGCAATACATACGTATATGATCCATCAGACTTAATAATAACACGATCTTTTTCATCACCGAACGCAGAGGTTTTTAACCATAACGCACCCTCAGATTCGTACGTAAACCCTTTATCTTTTAAAATCTGAATTGTTTCAGTAATTTTATTCTCTTGATACAATGAACTCTCTTTATACCATATATCAAAAGAGACATTAAACGCTTTTAAATCATCTTCTAACGTTTGAAGCAACGCATTGACACCGTAGTTTTTAAAATAATGGTGGCCATCTTCATCTAAAAACCGTGACCCCACTTCACTTACAATCTTTTGTGCTAAACGCTTAATTTCCTCACCGTGATACCCATCTTCTGGAATATCACATTCTTGTCCTAACGCTTGTAAATAACGCGCATGAATCGATTTCGCTAAATTATCAATCTGATTTCCACCGTCGTTAACATAAAACTCTTTCGTAACGTTAAAACCAGCTTTTGTTAAAATGCGTGCTAAGGAATCGCCTGCCGCAGCCCCTCGGGCATGGCCGATATGAAGTGATCCAGTAGGGTTTGCACTCACAAACTCAATATTATAATGTTCACCCTCACCGATTGTTAAAGATCCATAATCTGAAGGATTCGCATTAATCTTCGGAATAAGACCTAAATAAACCTCTTTATTAACATAAAAATTAATAAACCCTGGTTTAGCCACTTCAATCGATGTAAAAACATTTTCATCTAAAGCGAGTTCATGAACGAGTTCTTCCGCGATCACAAAAGGCGCTTTACGTAAAACGCGCGCTAACTTCATCGCTATATTCGTTGAAAAATCACCATTTGAAGAATCATTTGGGACTTCAACTTCAATCTCAATCGCTTCAACCTGCTTTTCTTTAAGCAGATCTTGAAGCGCGTTCATAATCAGTAATTTTATATCCATTGTAACACGTCCTATACTTTTAAACTTGTTTGTTCATACAGTGGTTTCTTCTGTGATTTATACAATTTCATCCATTTTGCACTCCGTCCTTTACCAAGCGGACGAATTTTCTTTTCATCGCGTAAACGCTTTAATGTCCGATTAATCGTAGAATCAGAAATTGTCGGATGGGCAACCCGGATTTCTTCTTTTGTAAACACCTCATCCAAACGATTGATGGTGTTCTCAATATAATCAGATTTATTCGTTTGCAAATCGAAGGTGTAGTTTCTTAATAACTCATGTAAACCCTTATATGTTTCGAGTAAGCGTTCTAACATAAAACGATGTAAAGGAATAATATCAGAAAGCCCTTCGCTCCAATTATGGGAGGCATCTTTAAAGAGTTTATCTAATAACGCTTTACGCTTATATAACAACTCAAACAAACTGCTGAGATGCAGACTATTGTACCCGTGTTTTAATAAAAGTACATACATTAGAAAATAGCCAATGACATCGTTGTATTTAACGAAAGGTTTTAAATTTACAAAATCAATCACGAAATTAATAATAATAAACGAGACTTCAAACTCATTTTTCTTATGGGTTGCTTTATATAAGTTTGTCAGTTCTTCTAACATCTCACGCTTCGTTGAATGCGTTGTCGCTAAAAGATTAAGACTTTGTCTTTTCTTCTTCTCAACTTTAGAGAACTGTAAGTTCGTATCAACATCAACATCTTTATACAAAAACTTTAAAAGATCATGTATTTCAGTGACAAACAAATCAAAATCATCGGTCTCTTCGTGAATCTTCTCAAACGCTTTTTTAATGTTCCTTAATAATCGTTCATGCTTTGTCTTTGGTTGCACATCTTTCATTAAGATTTGCTTATAGCGTGACTCTGATAATTGTAAATTGATGAACTGTGCGAAAAAGTACGCGTCTTGGCGTACTGTTTCAGCAACGAGAACATCATAATCCTTCGAGACCGTTTGAAGCATCTCTTCGTTTCGTCCGATAAACGGATAAATGTCTAAATAAAGTTTTATGATGTCATTAGGAATGCGTGCATAATGGATGTTTTGTAAACAGAACATCAAATCACCTACTCTTCATCATCAAATAGTGAGGCTTGCACTTCTTTAACCGTTGTTATTTTTTTATAGTCTGATAAAGGTGATAAATCAGGATCAACCTCGTGGTGTTCTACAATCATATGTAACGGTTCACCTTGTTTTTTCGTAATAAAAGATTTTCCCGCTTCAGCCGCTTGTAACTTCACATCGAAACAGCTTACCGCAACATGCGATTTCGTTGTGATAACATGAATCTTCGCACGGTGTTTATATTGCGTTGCATTCATTAACGCTAAATCACGCACTAAATACGGATTCGATTTAACTTGTTTAAATAATGGAACGCCTTTTAATGTTCGACGTTTCTTAGGAACTGAATTAATATCAATGCGTTTAATCGTCCCACGAGAAGTTAACACTAAAAGATCATGATGGTCTTTTAAGACAACCGATGCAGCCAGGGAATATTTACTATTAATCTGCATCGCTTTAACCCCTTTAGCACTCGTTGAGGTAACGGGAATCTCATTCACATCAAACCGCAATATATGACCTAGTTCACTTATAACGATCACTTCTTCATCTAGGCTAGTCGCACGACTAACATGGACGAGTTCATCGCCATCGTTTAAGGATATTGCACGGAGTGGGCGGTTGAAACGTAAAGCATAAAACTCATTCAATTTTGTGAGTTTGACAAGATTATGTTTTGTTGTAAACAACACATATTCATCTTCTTCAAAGTTAGACACCATCGTAACATGAATAATCTCTTCATTTAAATCCATTTGCAGTAAATGATTTAAATGTGCACCCAGTTCTTTCCATTTCGTTTCTGGTATTTTATAAACAGGTAAGAAAATATAGTTACCTTGGTTCGTAAACACAAGCATCGTATCTAACGTCGACACTTCGCCAACGAACATAAAGGCATCGCTTTCTTTAAGCGTCGCATTTTCCGTTGCTTTATAACTCCGAATCGACGCTTGTCTAACATACCCATCTTTCGTAATCCCGACCATCACTTGTTCGGATTGAATCAATTCTTGTTCTTGGAAAGTAATTCTTTCGATTTCCTCTTCGATAACACTTAAACGTTCTTTAGAGTACGCTTTAATCACTAAACGAAGCTCTTTTTTAATCACTTTTTTCAATGTTTCTTCGTTGTGAAGGATATCGTTTAGCTCATCAATCCAAGCAACGAGTTGATTTTTTTCTTTAACCAATGAGGTTAAATCGGTATTCGATAAACGGTAGAGTTGGAGTGTTAAAATCGCTTCAGACTGCTCTTCGGTAAACGCAAATAACTTAACTAATCGCGCTTTAGCATCGCTTTTACCTTTTGATTTTCGAATCGTTTCAATGACTTGGTCTAAAATATCCATCATATAAATAATACCTTCAACAATATGAAGACGCTTTTGTGCCTTGCGTAGTTCAAAATTACTACGATTCGTCACAACTTCTTTTTGATGGTATATATAACTATCTAAAATCGCTGTCAGTGTCATTAACTCAGGACGTTTATTATTAATCGCAACCATATTGTAGTTATACGATTTCGTTAAATCGGTTTTCTTATGTAAAAAATTCAAAATCGCTTCAGGATCAAAATCCTTTTTAACATCGATCGCGATCTGCAATCCTGTTTTATCACTTTCATCACGAACTTCAAGAATCCCATCGACTTTTTTACTGAGTCTTATCTCATCTATTTTACGTACCAATGTCGCTTTATTCACTTCATAAGGAATTTCAGTCACATAAATCGTTTGGTTTTCAATGCGCGTTTGCGATTTAATCATAATTCGCCCACGCCCCGTTTCAAACGCGTCTTTTATGCCTTCTTGACCTTGAACAATAGCCCCTGTTGGAAAATCTGGGCCTTTAATAATCTTAAGCAAATCATCAATCGTACATTGCGGATAATCAATCCGTTTAATAACCCCTTTAATCACTTCTTCTAGATTATGTGGCGGAATATCCGTCGCATACCCAGCTGAGATACCTGAGGAACCATTCACAAGTAAATTTGGAAAACGCGCAGGCAATACAATCGGCTCGTACTCCTCATCATCGAAGTTAGGAATAAAATTCACCGTACGTTTTTCAATATCTTTTAATAGAAACTCTGCCATTAAACTCATTCTAGCTTCAGTATAACGCATGGCTGCGGCACTATCGCCATCGATGGAGCCATTATTACCATGCATATCAATTAAAGGAATACGCATTTTAAAATACTGACTTAAGCGGACAAGCGCTTCATACACACTCGAATCACCATGCGGGTGATACTTCCCGATAACATCTCCGACAATCCGTGCGGATTTCTTATACGGCTTATCATGATACATACCAAGCATATGCATGGCGTATAAAATACGTCTTTGAACGGGTTTAAGACCGTCTCTTACATCCGGTAAGGCACGATCTTGAATAATATATTTCGAATAACGACCAAACCGGTCGCCAACAATGTCTTCTAAATTTTCGGATAGTATTTTTCCTTCGATAAACTTATCGAGAACGTCTTTAATATCGTTAGCCATAGGATTACTCCTTTATCTCAAAGTTGTCTTCATTTGTAAAAATGACGTTAGATTCAATCCAATCACGTCGTGGTTCGACTTGATCCCCCATGAGTATTTTAATGCGTTTTTCAGCGTCCGCTAAATCATCGATCGCAACTTTAATTAACGTCCGTGTTTCAGGGTTCATTGTAGTATCGAACAACTGTTCCGCATTCATCTCACCTAAGCCTTTAAAACGCTGAATAGAAGCGTTTTTATTGACTTCTAATAATTGCGCGAGCTCATCGTCATTCCAAGCATATAACTGCATTTCTTGACGACGCTTCTTAAAGGTGATCTTATAAAGCGGTGGTAAGGCAATATAAATCTTACCCGCTTCCACTAATTTACGCATATAACGGAAGAAAAACGTCAGTAAAAGCACTTGAATATGGGCACCATCTGTATCCGCATCGGTCATAATAATAATTTTATTATAATGGCATTTTTCTAAATCAAAATCAGAACTTAACCCCGCACCGATGGTATGAATAATAGTGTTAATCTCTTCATTTTTTAAAACATCTTCAATTCGTGCTTTTTCGGTATTGATCACTTTACCTCTTAAAGGAAGAATCGCTTGATATTTACGATCACGCGCTTGTTTTGCACTTCCACCTGCACTATCTCCCTCAACGAGATAAAGCTCAGTCCGTGACTTATCTTTTGATTGTGCTGGCGCTAACTTACCCGAAAGCAACGGTTCTTTTTTCTTACTGCGTTTTTCAAGCCGTGCTTCTTCACGCGCTTTTCGCGCTGCTTCACGCGCATTTTGCGCTCTTAAAGCACGGTCGATAAGCGTCGATGTTAACTGGGGGTTTTCCTCAAAGAAATACGTCATCTTCTCACTTACAATTTGATCGACAGCGGTACGCGCTTCACTCGTACCGAGCTTATTTTTTGTTTGCCCTTCAAACTGCAGTAAATGTTCAGGTATCCGAATAGAAATAATCGCCGTAAGACCTTCACGAATATCGGCGCCTTCTAACTTCTTCGTTTTATCTTTAAGTATGCCGCT
>SKIW01000052.1 GCA_007116245.1 Candidatus Izemoplasma sp.
CACTCTTACCGAATAAAGTTAAACGTCAACTCGCTGAAAAGAACGCTAAACTATATATCATTAACGCCGTGAAACTTGCCGAAGAAATCGGACTTGGTGAAATGATTAACACGATTATGCAATCCGCATTCTTCGCATTAAACGAAGAAATTATGCCTTATAAAGAAGCACAAAAACTGATGAAGAGCTATGCTGAAAAAGAGTATAGTCGTAAAGGTAGAGCAATCGTAGAGAAAAACTTCGCAGCGATTGACAAAGGTCAAGAAGGTCTTATCGAAGTAGACGTTAAACCAGAATGGAAAGACCTTAAAGACGAAGAAAAACCAAAAGAAGCCGCAAAACCAAAATATGTTACAGAGATTGCTGAACCCGTTAACCGTATCGAAGGGTACGACCTTCCAGTATCAGCCTTTGAAGACTACTTTGATGGGACTATGGTACAAGGTTCTAGTGCCTATGAAAAACGCGGTATCGCAAACTACATCCCTAAATGGGTCGACGATAACTGTATTCAATGTAACCAATGTTCATTCGCATGTCCACATGGTGTTATTCGTCCGTTCCTCTTAACCGAAGAAGAAATGAAAAATGCACCAGAAGGCATCACCACAATCGATGCTCGTGGTAAAGGATTAGAAGGCTTACAATACAAAATTCAAATTTCAACATTAGACTGTACAGGGTGTGGTGTGTGTGTTCAAGTATGTCCTGCCAAAGACAAAGCGCTTGAACTTAGCCCAATCGGTGATGAAATCGAAAAAGGTGAAATCGAAAACTCAAGTTACTTATTCAACGACGTATCTTATAAAGACAACCTCGTCCAAAAAACCAATGCTAAAAACAGCCAGTTCGCAAAACCGCTCTTCGAATTTAGTGGTGCTTGCGCAGGTTGTGGAGAAACACCATACATTAAACTCGTAACCCAACTTTATGGCGACCGCATGATGATTGCCAACGCGACAGGATGTACATCAATTTACGGGGGTTCATTCCCTGCAACACCATACACGGTGAACGAACATGGACGCGGACCAGCTTGGGCAAATAGCCTCTTTGAAGACAACGCAGAATTCGGTTTCGGAATGCGTCATGCCCTTCAAACAATGCGTGCACGTCTGCAAACCGTATACGTTGACAACAAAGATCAACTTCCCGAAGACATGGTTACGTTAATGGACCAATGGATTGAAAACCGCGAAGACGGTGAAAAAACCCTTGAAATCGCCAACGAACTCAAACCAATTATTGCTAAATTAGACGGTGAGTTAGGCGACACATTCCGTGAACTCGAACAATATCTCGTCAAACACTCTAACTGGATTATTGGTGGAGATGGTTGGGCTTATGACATCGGCTTCGGTGGATTAGACCACATCATCGCAAACAGCGAAGATGTCAATATCCTCATTCTTGATACCGAAGTTTACTCAAACACCGGTGGACAATCATCAAAAGCAGCACAAACAGGTTCTATCGCAGCCTTCACCGCAAGCGGTAAATCAGGCAAGAAAAAAGACTTAGCGGCTATCGCAATGAGTTATGGACATGTCTACGTTGCGCAAATTTCTCACGGTGCTTCACAACAACAAGTCATCAAAGCCATCCGTGAAGCAGAAGCACACGACGGACCATCAGTCATCGTCGCATACAGCCCATGTATCGCACATAAGATCAAAGGTGGAATGACTTACTCAAACAACCAAGCGAAACTCGCGACAGAATGTGGATACTGGCCAACATTCCGTTTCGATCCAACACTTGCAGATCAAGGGAAAAACCCATTCCAGATCGATTCTAAAGAGCCACAATGGGATCACTACAAAGAATTCTTAATGCAAGAAGCGCGTTATTCACAATTAATCGATATTAATCCAAATAAAGCTGAAGAGCTTTACGAGCTTAATCTTAAAGAAGCGAAACGTCGTTACGCTATGTATAAACGTTACGCAGCGATGGATTACAGCATAAAATAACAACTTAAAGAGACGTCTAAAACGTCTCTTTTTTTTTGAAAAATAAAGGGTTTTTTACAATAATCCGATAAAACGTAGATAAAACCAACTCAAAAAGTTACTACATCCTCTTTATCAATATAAAAAACCGCCTTTCGGCGGTTTTGTCAAACGTGCAGGGTTTAAAAACTAAAACAAATTATCGTTTAATAAATCTTCGGTTAATATCGCTTTAAGACGTTTCCAAATATACGCACCAATCACAACGCTTAACAAAATCGTTGGAACCATATAAGAAACATTATACGTAAACGAATACCATGCGGGGTGAACACCATCAGGCGCATACTCTCCAAATAACAGAAGACCTGATAAATAATGTGCTACAAAACGCAAAACACCCGCAAACGCAATGCCACTTAAAAACACCACTAAACTATTACGATTAACTCTAAATATTACCGCACTTAAACCAAAGACACCAAATGCAAGCTGGTAATCAACAATAAAACTCCACCAACCCCATTGTGGCATACCTGATAAAATCCAGTTTAGAAGTCCAAATACTAACCCGCTTACAATACCAGGGATTAACCCATGGCGGTACGCTAAAATCACCAGTGGCAACATCGCCACAGTAACACTACCACCTTGTGGCATCGTAAAAAACGGTTGCATAATCATCTGAATGACAATCGCTAATGATACTAAGATTGCCATCTCACTAATACGCTTTACATGTAATGATTGAGACATAAACATCCTCCTTAAAAATATAAAAAGTTTTGTCCTAATCATAAGACAAAACCTGCGTTAATACTAAAAGCCTACGCTGGCATTACCCAGATCAGGTTAGGTCTATTCTAGTATCAAGAATACTCTCAGCCTAGTTCTCTAAGCTCCCCTGATTGTTTGACATATTTATTATAACAACTATTAAAAAAACATCAAGGATAACCCACTATTTTATTATCATAACATTGTAAACCCTTACACAATTTGATAATATAAAGTATATCTTACTAACAAAGGCTTAAATCGACCTTTACAAGAAAATGAAAGATTTTCATAAGTTCCCTATGACTTTACTTGATTTTTTACATGTAAGCGTTTATAATATTCTGTTATCTACTATGAAAGAGTGATGCACTATGATGGGTCAAGAAATAAATCTCATAAATATCTTACAAAACCTTACATTGACCATTGTATTTGTTGGTCTAATCGGTTACGAACGTCAACGTCGTAACAAAATCGCTGGGCTTACTACCCATCTTTTAGTTGCGCTCGGCGCGGCAGGGCTGACCATGGTCCAACAACATATGATTTATGAAACCATTCAGTTTGTCATTCACTATCCCGAACTCGCTGCACAACTCGATGTTAACTTAGAACGCCAACGTATTGTTGCTCAAATCGTCTCAGGAATCGGATTTTTAGGTACCGGTGCAATTATAAAAACCAATGGCTACATCAGTGGTCTTACCACTGCGAGTACCTTATGGATTGGCGCGATTATAGGGATTATCTTCGGATACGGGATTTACTGGTTAGGTATTACCTTATCGCTCTTAACACTCTTTGTTTTAACGATCATTAAAAACGTCTTCAGACATATGGTTGAGGACCCACATCATTAAAAACATCAAGCGCTAAACTCTAGCGCTTTTTTTATGGCTATCTAGATTAAAAAATATATCATATTATTAGCGTTAAAACCCATTTTCATATACAATAAACATGGACTTAAGGAGGAATAAAACATGCCAACATTAATCATTAAAAACCTATACGCTGAAGTTGAAGGAAAAGAAATCCTTAAAGGCGTAGATCTAACCATAAATGGTGGAGAAACTCACGCAATCATGGGACCTAATGGTACCGGAAAAAGCACCCTTGCGAGTGTTATCATGGGTCACCCTCGCTATACAGTAACAAAAGGCACCATCACCCTAGACGGTGAAGATGTCCTTGATATGGAAACCGATGAACGTGCTCGTGCAGGCCTTTTCCTAGCGATGCAAGCCCCTGCAGAAGTGCCGGGAGTCACCAATAGCGACTTCATTAAAACCGCCATGAATGCCCGTTTAAATGATGATAAAAAGTTATCATTATTTAAATTTATTCGTGCTTATGATAAAGCCGTCAAAGAACTAAAAATGAATGAAGACTTACCCCATCGTTACTTAAACGAAGGCTTTAGCGGTGGCGAGAAAAAACGCAATGAAATCTTGCAAATGAAAATGTTAAAACCCCGTATCGCAATCTTAGACGAAATTGACTCAGGACTCGATATCGATGCTTTAAAAATCGTTGGTGAAAACGTCACTGAAATGAAAAACAAAAACTTAGGGTTATTACTCATTACCCATTATCAACGCCTTTTAGATTATATAAGCGCCGAACATGTTCATGTTATGATGCAAGGACGCATTGTCAAAAGCGGTAGTACTGAATTGATGAAAAAAATAGATGAACAAGGGTACGACTGGATAAAAGAAGAACTCGGTATCGATGATGAACGCGTTATTCCTGAAGATGAAGAACGCATTATTTTAGGTTCATGTGCAACCAGGGAAGCACTTGAAAAAGAATGAGCATAAATCATCTACCTAAAGTTTTACAACCGATTCTTGACTCCCTTGAAAATGTCATTGTTATAGAACAAGGACAAATAAAACATCAAGCGTTATCCTCATCTTTTGACAACCTTAAGATTCATGATCATCTCATGGGGCTTCCTACGATGCCTAACGAAGAACTCGAACACATGGGAAAACTCAATCAAGAACTTATGAATAGCAACTTAACTCTCGAGCTTAAAAGAAATTCTGCAATTAAAGAAACACTATACATCGTTTACATATCTGAAGATAAAGATTTAACCCAACGTACAACCATTCATCTCGGTGTTTCATCGAGCTTAAACATTGTAGAATATCTTTATGCTACAAACAATGCTACAATGCATCTTTTTTCAGATATAAAGCTCGAAGAAAATGCACAATTAAAGCATATCTCAATCAATCATATAACCTCACCCAACGCCTTAACCGTAAACCGATTATATAACTTAAACGCATCATGCGTACTCAATCAAGCAAACGTGCTTTTTTCAAACGCATTAACCCATCAAGCCAACCATATTCAACTGCTTGGTCGTTACGCTCAAGCACGCACTAAAACCATCGGTATTTCTACCAAAACACAAGAAATGATTATCAAAACCGTAATCGAACATCTTGCCGAGCAAACCGAAGGTTACATCGAACATTACGGTATTGCTAACGATGAGAGTACCTTAATGTTTGAAGGTGTTGGAAAAATTCATAAACATATGCGTAGAAGCGTCGCTAAACAAAGTACAAAAGGGGTCGTTATCGGTGCTAAAGCCCGTCTTGATGCAAACCCCTTACTGCTTATCGATGAATACGATGTCGAAGCGGGACATGGTGCCGCAATCGGGCGTATTGACGAACTGCAACTCTACTACCTAATGAGTCGCGGACTTAGCCAACGTGATGCAGAACGTTTAATCATTAACGGATTCTTAGCACCGTTTTCAGCAATGCTTGATAACGAAAAACTCCAAGAAACAATGCAAGACTTACTCAACCAAAAACTTCAGTAGGTGACTTTTATGGATGCGCACAAACTCAAACTCGACTTTCCGATTTTGCAAAACCAACCGCTGATCTATTTAGATACAGCGGCGTCTAGTTTAACCCCACAATGCGTCATTGACACAATGAACGAGTACTATACAGAATATCCAGTCAACGTCCATCGTGGTGTGTATCAAATTAGCTATAAAGCAACGGAAAAATACACCCAAGCACGTCAAACCATTGCGGACTTTATCAATGCGACATTTGAAGAGACCGTATTTACACGTGGTGCATCCAGTGCCTTAAACTTAATCGCTACAAGCTATGGGTTAAGCCATGTTCAAAAAGACGATGAAATTATCGTTAGTGAACTTGAACATCATTCCCATATACTTCCTTGGCAACAAGTCGCTAAAAAAACCGGCGCAAAACTCATATACGTACCGCTTAATAAAGAAGGCAGAATAACGGTCGAAAACTTTAAACGCGTTTTAACAGACCGTACTAAAGTAGTCGCTTTAACTTACATCTCAAATGTTATGGGCTACGAAACCCCCCTTCAAGAAATCATCCCACTCGCCCACCAAAAAGGCGCTATCGTTAGTGTAGATGCAGCCCAAGCTGCACCACATAAAACCATCGATGTCAAAAAACTAAACTGTGATTTTTTAGCATTTTCAGGGCATAAAATGTTCGGACCTACCGGCATTGGTGTATTATACGGAAAACAAAAATTACTAGATTCGATAGAACCCATCGAATACGGTGGCGATATGAACGATAACGTCGAACTTTTTGATGCAGTGTGGAAAGATACACCGTATAAATTCGAAACTGGAACACCCCCAATCGCTGAAGCGATTGGACTTGCTGAAGCCGTACGCTACTTACAAAAACTTAAGCCAGAAGCGATACTCGCACACGAACAGAAACTAAAAGAACTTGCGGTTAAGGCGTTACTTAAACTAGACGGCGTTACCGTATATAATCCGACAAGCGAAACCGGTATTATAAACTTTAATCTCGATGATGTCCATCCTCATGATGCAGTCAGCTTTTTTGATGAGGACCATATCGCCATGCGTGCCGGTCATCACTGTGCACAGCTAATTATAAAATGGCTAAAAGTACCTGCAACCCTTCGAGCGAGCTTTTATGCTTACAATACCGAAGAAGACGTAAAAACATTTACTGATGCCGTCAAAAAAGCCCGAGATTTCTTTACCTCGGTAGGATTTTAGGAGGTAAACATGCATCAATTAGAAAACCTATATCGCCAAATTATCATGGACCATTATAAAAACCCCCGCCACAAAGGGTTAACCGACGACAAAAACTATTTTACACATCACATAAAAAACCCAAGTTGTGGTGACGATATCACAATTCAAACGCGCATTGAAAACCAAACGATTAAAGACGTCCGTCACGACGGATCAGGATGCAGTATTTGCTGCTCAAGTGCAAGCGTGCTCGCATCGCTCATGATTGGAAAAGACATTGATCATGCTGAAAAACTAACACTTAATTACTTAAGCATGATTATGAACCGTCCTTTCGATGAGGACCTTGATCTTGATGACGCGATGGCGTATCAAGGAGTTAAGCAATTTCCAGCGCGAATTAAATGCGCTACGATTGCTTGGAAAGCGTTTGAAAATACGATAAAAGAATGGAGTGAATCACATGAGTGAAGCAACCAAAAAAGCAATACAAAATATTATCGGTGATTATAAATACGGATTTAAAACAGAAACGAAATCCGTTTTAAATACAGGAAAAGGCCTTACAAAAGACATCGTAGAGGAAATCTCACTCATTAAAAAAGAACCACAATGGATGAACGATTTCCGCGTAAAATCGTTTGAAACCTTTACCGAAAAACCTAACCCTACATGGGGACCCGGATTAAACCATATTAACTTTGACGATATTACATACTACATAAAACCATCAGAACGTATGGAAAAATCATGGGACGATGTACCCGAAGAAATTAAAAATACCTTCGTCAAACTCGGTATTCCTGAAGCTGAACAAAAATTTCTAGCAGGCGTTGGTGCACAGTTCGAAAGTGAAGTGGTTTACCACTCAACACTTAAAGAACTCGAAGACCAAGGGGTTATTTTTACCGATACCGATACCGCATTAAGAGACCATCCAGAACTTTTTGCAGAGTACTTTAATAAAATCGTTCCTTACAACGATAATAAATACGCAGCCCTGAACAGTGCTGTGTGGAGTGGCGGTTCATTCATATACGTTCCTAAAGGCGTCAAAGTTGATAAACCTTTACAATCTTACTTCCGCATAAACTCAGAACAAATGGGACAGTTTGAAAGAACGCTTATTATTGTGGATGAAGGCGCGAGCCTTCATTACGTAGAAGGCTGTACAGCCCCTGTTTATACAACGGATAGTCTTCATGCGGCCGTCGTTGAAATCTTTGTTAAAAAAGGCGGATACTGCCGTTACACCACGATTCAAAACTGGGCTAACAATATTGTTAACCTTGTTACAAAACGCGCACTTGTTGAAGAAGACGCACATATGGAATGGATCGATGGAAATATCGGTAGTGGTATTAATATGAAGTATCCTGCTTGTATATTAAAAGGCGATCGCGCCAAAGGGACAACCATTTCCATCGCCTTTGCAGGTAAAGGAATGCACCAAGATACCGGTGCGAAAATGATCCATATCGGAAAAGACACTACCTCATCAATCATTTCTAAATCGATGAGTGCTAAAGGTGGTAAAGTAAACTATCGCGGGATGATTAAACACACCAAGAACGCAACCGGTGCTAAATCTAATGTCGAATGCGACACGATTATTTTAGATGGTGAGAGCACCTCGGATACACTACCTTACAATATTGTCCAAAACAACCACGCTACTGTACAACATGAAGCGAGTGTTTCCAAAGTAAGCGAAGAACAACTCTTTTATTTAATGAGCCGTGGTTTAAGCGAAGAACAAGCCGTAGAAATGATCATTATGGGATTCATTGAGCCCTTCGCTAAAGAACTACCTATGGAGTACGCAGTCGAACTTAATCAACTTATTAAGCTCGAAATGGAAGGATCCATCGGCTAAAAAGCCGTAATAGATATAAAGGGGAGATACAATGGAAAAATCGATTAACGCTATCCGTTTTTTAGGGGTAGATATGGTCAACGAAGCAAACAGTGGGCACCCTGGCATTGTCTTAGGTGCCGCACCGGTAATGTACGAACTATTTACTAACCATCTTAAGATTACCCCAAACAGCCCTACCTGGTTTAACCGCGACCGCTTTATTCTCTCAGCAGGTCACGGTTCAGCACTTCTTTACTCAACCTTACATCTTTCAGGATATGAAATTAGTCTTAAGGAACTCAAAAATTTTCGTCAACTTGGTTCAATAACACCGGGACATCCTGAATACCGTCATACAGAAGGTGTCGACTCAACAACAGGACCATTAGGACAAGGTATTGGTAATGCGGTAGGAATGGCGATTGCCGAAAGTTACTTACGCAATACCTTTAATAAAGGAGACTTAAACATCGTTGATCATTACACTTACGTACTTTGTGGTGATGGCGATCTACAAGAAGGCGTAGCCCTAGAAGCATTTAGCCTAGCAGGACACTTAAAACTAAACAAACTCATCGTCTTATTTGATTCAAACGATGTTCAACTCGATGGACCGACACACGAAGCGACAAGCGATGATATAAAAACGAAGTTTGAAAGCATGAACTGGGATTACCAACGTGTTGAAGATGCTAATGATCTCAGCGCTTTACGTAAAGCAATACTCAATGCTAAAAACACGGATAAACCAAGTTTTATCGAAGTTAAAAGCATCATTGGTTTCGGGTCAAAAAAACAAGGCACAAGCGCTACCCATGGTGCACCTCTTGGAAAAGAAGAAACATTAGAAATCCGTAAGGCTTTTGGATATGAAGAAGAACCGTTTAAGATTAGTGATGATATTTATCGTGACTTCTTTGAAAAAATCGTTGCTAGAGGGGACCGTAAACATGTAGAATGGGTCGAAATGATGGATGAATACCATGAACTTTATCCTCGCGATTTCGAGCGTTTTGAACATATTATCAACCGTGAAATTAATGTCAATTTCGACGCATTACTCGAAGACATTGATGTTGATACAAAAGAAGCAACACGTGTTTCAATGGGGAGAATTCTACCTAAATTAAGTGAACACTTAGTTGAGATGGTTGGCGGAAGCGCTGATTTAAGCGGGAGCACAAAAGTAAAAGGCATCAACGGGAACTTTACTTACGACAACCCAACCGGTAGAAACATTAACTTTGGTGTTCGTGAACATGCCATGGCTGCCATCACAAACGGGATGGTTTTACATCACTTAAAAGCGTTTGCTGGCGGGTTCTTAATCTTTTCAGATTACATGAAGCCATCCATTAGACTTTCAGCGCTAATGGAAATTCCTTCAATCTTTATTTTTACGCATGACTCCGTCGCAGTCGGTGAAGATGGTCCAACCCATCAACCGATTGAACAATTAAGTGTATTACGTTCGACACCACATTTAGTTACCATACGTCCAGCACACGCTAACGAGGTTAACCACGCCTTGCGATATGCACTTGAATCAAAAAGAACGCCAGTTGCAATCGCGTTAACCAGACAAGATGTACGCATCACCAATACACTAGATTACGCGACCTTTAAACAAGGAGCATACATCGTTAAAGACCACAAAGAAATCGATGGAATATTAATCGCTACAGGAAGTGAATTAGAACTTGCTGTAGAGACTTCAGATTATCTTGAAACGGAACATCAAATCAAGGTAAGAGTTGTCTCAATGCCATCGATGGAACTCTTTAATAAACAACCGGAAAAAATTAAAAACGCCATACTCCCACCTGAAATAACCAAACGTCTTGCCATCGAAGCCGGTGCTACAGGACTTTGGTACCGTTATGCCCAACACGTACACGGTATCGATCAGTTCGGGGCCAGCGCAAAAGGTGAGGATGTTCTTAACTATTTCGGATTTACTAAAGAAAACATTGCCAAGCGTTATTTAGAGATTAAGTAAAGTAAAGATGTCGTTTTAGCGACATCTTTTTTTTGATATATGGTATAATAACGCTGAAAGGGGGCGCTTATGGAAACACTTATACTTTATGTTTATCAAGAAACACTCGACCCTGAGATTGAACAACTGCTTCAAGGGTTGCACAATGAACAAACCTTTGAAATCATGAATGAAAACGTTGTTAAACTCACCGCTAAAATCGATCCTTACGAACCTCTAGACTACTACGAGATATACGCATTAATGCTCAGTGATTTCGAAGTCCCAGTAACATTTATCATTATGCTCGACAGCTTACATAATATGTTAAACGTTGAACTCATCTTAAACTACATACAAAAGCTCCCAAAAACGTATTATGATGGTGAAGACGTCTTACTAAGTTTAATCAAACGCTTCCCTGAAACGATGCCTTTATTACAAAAAGCATTGAATAAACATCTCGAAAAATCGCTTATCGAAACAACCCTCGCCATCGCCGATGCAAACATGAACCTAAGCATCGCCGCAAAAAACTTATATATGCATCGAAACACCTTACATTACCGTATCGAAAAAGTGATTGATAAAACTGGTATTAATATAAAGACCTTTAAAGGATTAAGTATCTTTTCACTGCTTTTTAGACATTAAACGTTTTTTGTGCATACTGCCCATAGCACATCAAACGTTTTTTTACTATAATGGGTACAATAGTGAAAAAAAGGAGAGATTTTATGGCTACGTTAAAATTTAAAAATATTGATAAAGTTTATGACAACAATGTACAAGCGGTGTTTGATTTCAATCTTGAAGTGAAAGACAAAGAATTCATCGTCTTTGTCGGTCCATCAGGATGCGGTAAATCAACGACACTCCGTATGGTCGCAGGACTCGAAGAAATCACTTCAGGTGAACTTTATATCGACGACAAACTCGTTAACTACGTCGCACCTAAAAACCGTGATATCGCGATGGTTTTCCAATCTTATGCACTCTATCCACATATGAGCGTGTACGATAACATGGCATTCGGACTTAAACTACGCAAAATGCCAAAAGAAGAAATTCGTGAAAAAGTTCAAAACGCCGCAGAAATTTTAGGCCTTACAGAATACCTCGATCGTAAACCAAAAGCATTATCCGGTGGACAAAGACAACGTGTTGCGTTAGGTCGCGCGATCGTTCGTAACGCTAAAGTATTCTTAATGGATGAACCTTTATCAAACCTTGATGCGAAACTCCGTGTGCAAATGCGTGCTGAGATTATTAAACTTCATGAACGCATCGGAACAACAACGATTTACGTTACCCATGATCAAATTGAAGCGATGACAATGGCTACGCGTATTGTCGTTATGAAAGATGGCTACATCCAACAAGTTGGCGCACCAAAAGAAATTTACGATTACCCAAATAACGTTTTCGTAGGGGGTTTTATTGGAACTCCATCAATGAACTTTATTTACGGAAAAATCGACGCTTCAGGCAACTTTATATCAGAAGGTGTCAAAGTTGAAGTGCCAAAATCAAAAATTGATTTACTAACCAAAAAAGGTTATAAAGACAAAGAAGTTATCATGGGTATTCGTCCAGAAGACATTCATGATGATAAAAACATTTTACAAACGTATCCTAATGCACAAGTTAAATTTAAAGTCGATGTCGCTGAACTTCTCGGTTCAGAAACAAATATCTTTGCTAAAGTTGGGAAACACGATGTCATCGCTAAAGTCGATGCACGTACCGATATTCATATCGGCGATGATATTACCTTAGGCTTTGATATGAATAAAATCCATTTCTTTGATATGGAAACTGAAGAACGTATCCGATAAAACTAAAAGTGGTGATTTAATTCGCCACTTTTTTTATGCATTTTTTTCAATAAAGCAGCCTCGCTTTATTATTTACATTTTAGTATTTTTAAGTTAAGGGAGGTAATGGAATGGAGTATATTATGAAAGTAGAAGATGGCATACTCGTCTCAATCAAAGGAGAAAAAACACGGTATAAAAAAGGGTTAAAACAATTTCTTAACGAACTACTCTTAAACGAATACGCAACGTATGAAGGTCGAATTCATGCGATTCGAAAACGCTATAATATGTATCGCAACATTCCAGTGTATATTAATGATCAGTATTGCTTTTACACAATACACTCATTAAGACACCATCAGGC
>SKIW01000042.1 GCA_007116245.1 Candidatus Izemoplasma sp.
CATACGGTTTCCGTGCCGGATTTCCTTTAGAAAACTATGTTTATGTCACCAATGTTAACCAAGCGCTAAATTACTTTGAAGCCGAAAACATTGAAGCTGAACACATCTACACCATCGCACGCCAAGAATATTTTGCCCGTAACTTAAATATTGGCAATCTCATCTTTACCGGCATCGCGATATTTGCCTCAGCGTTAAGCTTTTACTTTATTATCCGCTCTTCGATGATTAGCCGGATATACGAACTCGGTGTCTACCGATCACTCGGAATTAAAAAATGGGTACTCATAAAACGCTTTATCATCGAAAGCGCCGTCATTACAACATTCAGTTCACTTATAGGATTCTTACTGATGAACTACATCATCTTCAGTGCCCAAAACGCCGTCGGTGAGTTTACCCGAATCGGCTACGTCACCATTCCATCGATGCTGATAGGGATACTCATCATCTACAGCGTCAATGTCCTCTCAGGGGTCATCCCCGTTGCCAAACTACTTCAAAAAACACCCGCAGAAATCAACACACAATACGACTTATAAAAAAAAGGGGCTTTCAAAGCCTCTTTTAAATTGCATTAACATACGCGACATACTTATCAATCTCAAACTTACGTTTTAACCCGTTTTCATTCATATAGCGTAACTTACCAAAAATCTCGCGTTCTTGCCAAGCGCGATCATGCCTGCCAAACAACCAAGCGACACTCGCATAACTATTAGGATCACGCCCATCAAGAAAATATCTGTTATTTAAATAAATAATCGTCTCATAAGCAGTTTTATAATCTTTAGACCACTCAATAATCTTCTTCCCCCAATACATACGCATATAATTATGCATATACCCAGTCTTAACCATTTCTTTCATAGCGGCATTAAAATAGACATCATGCGTTTGAAAAGAGGATAGTTCTTCGATTGAATAAATATACTCACGCGGATCATCACGATGATTTAACATCGTGTCATAAGCCCAATCATAAGTCATCGTCTCAAACTGATCGTATCCCTTGCAGTAATACACAAAATTAAACGCTAACTCACGTCTAACAAGAAGCTGTTCTAAATAGCTTTCTACCGCTTCAGGGTACGTATCTATATACGAAGCAACCGCCAAATAAATCTCATGAGGCGCAACCATACCAAAATGTAAATAAGGACTTAAATGACTTGTTAAGAGGGTACTAGGATCTTGACTTTTTAGGTAATCTTTCAACGCATGTTTAATAAACGTATCTAAACGTCTTAACGCTTCCTTTCTACCACCTACAAAATACTGACTAACTAAGGTAACACTATCATCACCATTTAAACGTTTCATCAGTGCATCAAACCGAACACTCGACGAAACATTTAAAGGCTTTTCAATCACACTTTCTAACTTAGGCGCGCCTAAATAATCCTCAACAACCCGCAATAACTTAGGACGTAAAGTCCGCGCACTATACGTACACTTCGGATCCCCTTTTTCAAGCGGTACAATCACATCAGATTCCACCGCATCAAGCGAAATTCCCGCTTCTTTAGCAAAGCCACTTAACGCTTCACGCCAGACTTTATGGTGACTTAAATACCCAAAATCCATCACACCATACGCCGCATCCATAAGATAATCTTTAACACACGTTAAAACATCGCCAAACGCCACAACAAACTCAGCATTCAACCTTAGAATATCTTCTCTTAACTCCTCAAATCCTTCAAGCATAAACTGATAATGCCGCTGATTCGCATCAGGATACGCTGGATTAAGCACAAATAACACCCTTAAAGGTAAACCTAAACGGTTCGCGACGTGAATCGCATGGCTTAAACCATAATTAAAAGCCGTACGTTGCGTCGACTGAAGCCAATACAAAACAACCTTACGGTCCTTTACAATGTCTGATGACACTAACTGATGGATACGATCTTTCATTAAAATCCCCCATTAAACGCGTGTAACTATTTAAGAAATACATAAAATCGAGTATAATAGTATTATACCACTTTGGAGGTGCAACTATGAAGTTTTATATTAGACCAAAACACTTTGCCCGATATCGCAGCTTTAAAATCCGCGATGAATCTCAAGGAGAACTTTTTAAGATTAAAGGAAAGTTTTTATTAAACATGCGATTACTAACGATGAAAGACATGAATGGACAAATCCTTTATATCGCTAAAAAACAGCCATCACTATCGATTTATCGTGTTTACGACATCCTTAACGAAAAAGGCGAATCAATCGCAAAAATTCAACGCAGCTTTGGAATATTCCGTCCAAAGTACACGGTAACACTGGATGAAAGAACACTAGAACTTAAAGGTGCCATTCATCAACACACTTTCGCAATCATAGAAGAAGGGAACGAACTCGCGACACTACGAAAAGATACCTTTGATTTCGGTGAAGCATACGAAGTCACAGTGCTTTCAGAAAAGCGTCCACTTTTACATTTGTTTTTAACCGTCGTCATTGACCAATTAAACCACGAACGGAAAAAATTCAATGTCTAAGTGCTTAATTTGTGCCTCTTCAACATATCAAATCGAAGATACACAGATTAAACACCAGCATCGTTATATTACCTACAATGTTTGTGAAAAATGTGGATTCACTTTTAAAGATCACGCTTTTCACATCACTCATACCGAAGAGAAAAAACAGTATGATTTCCATGAAAATACACTTGAAAACGAAGGGTACGTAAACATGTTTAAACGGTTTATCGCAGACGCGATAGACCCTTTTATTCAACAAGGTGAGTGCCTAGATTTCGGATCTGGACCTGGTCCAGTCCTAAGCATTTTACTAAAACAAAAAGGGTTTAACGTAACGTTATACGATCCGTTTTACGCAAACGACCAAACCGCACTTAATAAACAGTATGACCTGATTACCTCTACAGAAGTCTTTGAACACTTTTTTACCCCTAAACAAACCATCAACGAACTCGTGAATCTTCTTAAACCAAAAGGCATCCTTGCCATTATGACCTCGTTTAAAACGATGAACGATACAGCGTTCTTAAAATGGTGGTATCGTCGAGATGCAACCCATGTTTGTTTTTACACGTTATCCGCATTTCAAGAGATTGAACAAACGTTTCAACTACAACGACTTTACACAAACCATAAAAATATAATCGTACTAAAGAAAAGGTGATTTTATGAAACTTTACCTACAAACACCCTATTACCAAGACTACCTTAAAAACCATGCATCAATCGATATTGAGTTCGTTGAAGAAAAATCACAAGCAGAAGTGATTATCTCAGGAAGCTTTAAAGAATTAGACTACCATAAAGACCTAAAAGCCGTTATCGTACCATATACAGGCTTAGACCAAATTGATTTAGAACTCATAAAAAAACATCAGATACCACTCTATAACACAACCGATCACTCTAAGTTCGTTGCTGAAAAAGCATTACAACTCCTCCTTGCTTTATTAGGGAATGTCGCTAATTTTCATAACCGTTTAATGCATGGAGACTGGAGTCACCGTAACAGCGATGAGCGGATTCCTTGGGTCAGTCTTTTTAACCGCAAAATCGGCATTTATGGCTACGGCAGAATCGGACGAATCTTTCAAGAACTCACAACACCGTTCACAAAAGAATTTTATGTCATTGATCGCGGGAAAGATTATCCGAACACCACCCCGGTTAAAGACCTAGAAACACTCGTTGACAAAAGTGAGATAATCGTTATCGCTGCGCCCCTTACCGAAGACACAGAAGGTGTTTTTAATGCGAATATCCTCAGCCGCATGCAAGATAAATATCTCATCAATGTTGGACGAGGACCGATTATCGAAGAAGAAGCACTCTATAACGCCTTAAGAAATCAAACACTAAAAGGTTTTGCAAGTGACGTATGGTATCAGTATCCTACCCAAAACAAAGTCCGTAAATCACCCACGAAATTCCCGATAGATCAATTCAAAAATATCATTGTCAGTCCACACTGCGGTGGATACACAACCGACTTTTATAGTGTTATGGCTGAACCACTGCTTCATTACATCGAATGCATCGCTAAAAATAACTTCTCACAAGCCATCATAAATCGGAGGTAATATGAAAACCTTCTACGATGAACGCAACATGTTATTTTCACGTATGCGTTTAAAAAAAGGCACACAAGAATACCAGGAATACTATAAAAAGCACCCTGATATTCAAGCCCAAGATGACGCGATGCGTGGCATGAATATCACCGATAAACTCCGCGTGAGTGACCAGTATAAGTCGCTTTTTTTCCCGATTACAAAACACAATAAAGCAATCCTGAAATCATTGCATCATCTCGTCGATAAAACCCCTTTAGGAGACCCCATCGCACTGCCTAAAAACTTTTCTAAAAACATTAAAGCAATCACAAAACATTTTGGGGCCGATGATGTTGGTATCGTAAAACTTTCAAAAGACCATTTCTATACCCATCATGGGAAACAAAGTGAAGATATCGGATGGCCTCTTTACGGTAAAGAAACCGATAAAGACTATCAATATGCGATTGTTTACATAATGAAAATGAACCTCGAAATGATTAACCGAGCCCCCCATCACGAAGAACTTTTAGAAACCGAGAATGTGTACTTAAACATCGGTTATCTCGGCTCAAGACTCGCACTATACATCAAACAACTCGGCTATAAATCAACCTTTCAAAGCGAAGCATTTTATTTAACCCCCCTCGTCCCACTCGCATACGATGCAGGACTCGGCGAAATTGGCATGGCAAATCACATCGTGCATCCTATCTACGGTGATCGTATCCGTTTAGGTGCTGTACTAACAAATCTTCCACTCGAAGCTGATGAGCCGATAGATTTCGGTCTTGAAGCGTTTTGTAAACGCTGTTCACTGTGTTTAATGAACTGTCCTTCACGTTCGATTAAACACCTACCACGTACCATCAACCATCGACGTTTTTACAAGTTTAACGACCAAACGTGTTTTCAACTATGGAAAAACACCGGGACCGACTGTGGCACGTGCTTACAAAGCTGTCCATTCACACAAGGGATCGACCAAGAAACGATTCAATGGATGAAAAACAATCCTAAGCGCATTGATTCTGTGATCGCAAAACACCTTGAAAAACATACCCGAAGACGCTACACTAAACACCCTTTAAAAATCGTAACCATCGAGGAGGAATAAACCATGATTACAGTGGATTTACATGGCATGATTGTCGTTCAAGCTAAGAAACACCTCGAAAAAGTTATCAAAGAAGCGCCACAAGAGACAAAAGAAATTATTGTCATCCACGGCCACCATCATGGCGATGCGATACGCGCTATGGTTCGCGATCCTAATCAACTTCGAAGCCATAGAATCGCACGGCGAAAATACACGCAAAACCAAGGCGAAACGATTTTGGTGCTCAATGCATAAATCACCGTATATTAAAAGCATCGCTTTAGTCTTGATAACGTTAGTGTTTCTAATCTTATTTATCTTTGTTGTTCTCCCACTTGAAAACATGATTATAACCATTCTTTCAGGCGTCGTAATTGTAAGTATGATTATCGTTTTACAACTATATCACACGTACACCTTATTTAAACGCGATGCAGAGGATCAAGCCTTAAATATGCGACCATGCCCACATTGTTCAAATCCGATTTATAAAACCGATAAGCAGTGCCCTTACTGTAAAAAAACCTTTGAGGAATAAAAAAAACCGTGCAGTCACGGTTTTTTTTGTTATAATAAGGTTGAGCGTCGAAAAGAAAGCGTTTTTATTTTTGAAAAAGAGGTGACTTAATGTACAAAATTACAAAGAAAAAAGTACTGAACGAAGCTGTCGATTTAATGCACATCGAAGCCCCGCTTGTCGCAAAAAATGCACAACCGGGACACTTCGTAATCGTACGCGTTGACAAAGACGGTGAACGCATCCCTTTAACGATAGCGGGGATGGATGGAGATCAAGTCCATATTATTTACCAAAAACTAGGGTACTCAACACAACTCCTAGGTGAAAAACAAGAAGGCGACTTTGTCGAAGACTTTGTCGGGCCTTTAGGAAAAGCGGCTCACATCCGTGACAAAAAACACGTAGTCGGTGTTGCGGGTGGCGTGGGTAGTGCGCCGTTGCTTCCACAATTAAAGGCTTATGCAGAACAAGGGACTAAAGTAACGCTTATTCTTGGTGGACGAAATAAAGATTATATTATTTTACGCGATCAATACGCACCATTTTGCGAAAACATCATCATCACAACCGATGACGGTTCACTCGGTCAAAAAGGACTCGTAACCGATGCTTTAAAACCCCTTTTAGAAAAAGACAAAAGCATCGATCACGTCATCGCAATCGGTCCAGTTATTATGATGAAATTCGTAACCCTTATGGCAAAAGAACATGAAAAAACAATCGATGTAAGTTTAAACCCGATTATGATTGATGGTACAGGCATGTGTGGAAACTGCCGTGTGAGTATCGGAGGCGACACCTATTTCGCCTGTATTGACGGACCCGATTTTCCTGGAGAAGAAGTCGATTTTGATGAACTCATGTCACGTCAAAACTACTATAAAGATCAAGAACACGATTGTTATATGAGGTTAAAGCGATGATAAAAACACCTAGAACTAAAATGCGCGAACAAGATTCCCAAGAACGCATCGATAACTTTTTAGAAGTCGCACTCGGGTACTCATTAGAAGAAGCCCGTCAAGAAGCGATGCGTTGCATCGATTGTAAAAACCCTAAATGCGTATTAGCATGCCCAGTACGCGTAAAAATACCTGAATTCATGAAACTTCTACTCGAAGACGCGTTAGACGAATCATTCCATACGATTTATGAAGATAATATCTTACCCTCTATCTGTGGACGCGTATGCCCGCAAGAAAGCCAATGTGAAGGGGCGTGTATCCTCGGTATTAAAAGTGAACCTGTATCGATTGGCGCGTTAGAACGCTTTGTGGGTGACTACGGTATGGAAAAAGGCCTTGCGAATACTGGAAAACCTGAATCAAACGGGATTAAAGTCGCGGTTGTAGGCAGTGGACCTGCAGGGTTAGCAAACGCTGCAAGCTTACGCAAAAAAGGCTATGACGTCACCATTTTTGAAGCGTTACATGATTACGGTGGTGTCCTAAAATACGGTATCCCCGATTTCCGTTTACCTAAAGAAATTGTCACTAACGAAATTGATAACTTAAAAGATCTCGGTGTTAAGTTTGTGAAAAACGCCGTAATTGGAAAAAGCTTAACCATCGATCAATTATTCGAGGATAACTACCAATCCATCTTTATCGGAAGTGGTGCTGGATTACCAAGTGCCTTAGGTGTCCCAGGTGAAAACTTAAATGGCGTGTATTACGCGAACGAGTTTTTAACGAGAGTGAACTTAATGAAATCCCGCACGAAGGAATTTAGCAAAACCCCGATTAAACTCGGCGATAACATCGCCGTCGTCGGGGGTGGAAACGTCGCTATGGATGCTGCGCGAACCGCTAAAAGACTCGGGGCTAAAAACGTCTTTATCCTATACCGTAGAGGCCGTGAAGGACTCCCAGCACGCTTAGAAGAAATCCATCATGCTGAAGAAGAAGGAATCGATTTTAGATTACTGACTAACCCAATTGAAATTATTGGAGAAAACCGCATTGTAAAACAGGTTCGTTGTGAACATATGAAACTTGGCGAGCCCGATTCAAGCGGAAGAAGACGTCCTTTACCAACGGGAGAATACAGCACGTACGATATCGATAATATCATCATCTCAATCGGTCAAAAACCGAATCCGATTCTTAAAGATAACACCTTAGGTTTAGAAACCCAACCTTGGGGAGGCATCATTACCGATGAATTCCAAATGACGTCAATACCAGGTGTCTTTGCAGGTGGCGATGTCGTCACTGGCGCTGCGACCGTCATACTCGCGATGGGTGCCGGAAAAGATGCAGCTCACCACATGCACGAGTACTTACAAACGAAACAACAATAAAAAAACGAACCTCCCTTCAAAAAAGGGAGGTTCTGTATTGACTTTTTATCGTTTTATTGATAAACTTTGATAATAAGATATTTTGAATATCAAAATAAAAAAATGGAGGTCTTTATGAGCAAAATTGGACTTGTTGTATGTGGTAACTCTGGTATCGACTATATTAAACACGACTATGATATTCGTGTTATTCGTTCGGTATTATTATTCGGTGAAGACGAGTACACAGACTTCGTCGACATCAAAGCAGATGAGTTTTACAAAATGTTAGTTGAAAAACCTGAGCTACATCCATCAACGGCTCAAACAGCAACGGGTGTTATATTAGAAACCTATGAAAAACTAAAAGCAGATGGCTATGATGAAATCCTAGCAATCACGATTTCTTCAAAACTTAGTGGGACCCATGAAGGCGCTAAAATGGCCGCAAACATGATCGAAGGCGTGAAAGTCACCGTGTTTGATTCATTGACCGTGTCATATCCAGAAGCCTATATGGCACTGACAGCGGCTGAAATGATTAAAAAAGGTAAAAGTGTTGCGGAAATTATCGATCAACTCGTGTTTATCCGTGAAAACCATGGTATCTTGGTTTCTGTAGACACCCTTAAATACTTAGTACGCAATGGTCGCTTAAGCGGCGCTAGCGGTTTCTTAGGAGGGCTTTTAAATATTAAACCAATGCTTGGTTTAACCCGTGAAGGACGCTTAGAGCCACTTGAAAAAATCCGTACACGTAAAAAAGCCATTAACCGTATTATCGAAAAATATGTTCAAGATCACGCACAAGACAACCACGAAGTTTTTATCGCCCATGCTAACGCGTTTGATGTCCTCGACGAAGTTAAGCAAAAACTTTTAGAAGCGCGTCCGCAAATCAAAGACTTAAAAATCCATCCACTTACACCTGTAGTCGGTGCACATGCTGGCCCAGGAACATTAGCTATCGGTTGGATTGCTAAAAAATAACTTAACACCTAAGGGGGATTAAGATGGCCAAAACACCAAAATCAGTCATCAACGAACTTCTCGTTGAAGTGTTCAATCAGATTTTATCCATCGAACAACAAAACTTAAAAGAACGTGGTGTTAAGCTTTCCATGAATGAAGTCCATGTTCTAGAGGCCATACAAAAAGAAAACGAGCCCACCATGTCTAAAATCGCACGCCGATTAAGAATTACCGTAGGCACATTAACCACAGCAATAAATCGGTTAGTCACTAAGGGATATTGTGAACGCTTTTCAAACGATGGTGATCGTCGAAAAGTCTTTATTCGATTAACGGCAAAAGCATTAGAGGTACTCCGCGTTCACGAGCAATTTCATGAAGAAATGATTGATGCAGTCATCGAAGACTTACATCTTGATGAAAATCACGTACTTATTGAAAGTTTAGAAAACCTCACAGATTATTTCAAAAGCAAGTATTAAAACAATCGCACCTTTACACGCACAGCTTAATTTGATAAAATGAATTGAGCAAGGTCGTGTGGAGGTGTTTTTTATGGCGATAAGTTCTGATTTAATCCGTGGTCATTTAGAAGTTGTTATCTTAAAAATGATTATCGAAAAAGACCGCTATGCATATGAAATATCAAATGAAATAACGGTTCGCAGTAAAGAAAAATTTACGATAAAAGAGGCTACCTTATACGCGATGGTTCAACGCCTCGATCGAAAAGGTCTTATAGAATCCTACATCGGAAGCAAATCCAAAGGTAGTCAACGTCGTTACTATACGATTACACCTCTTGGTAAAGCGTACTACAAAGAACGTCGTAAGGAATGGCAAGAGTTGAAACACGTGATGTCAACACTATTGGAGGAAGACCATGAAAAAGCTTAAGCGATTTGTAAACGACTTATTTAAAGATTACAAGAAAGACCCAGAAACACTCGAAACCATGCAACAACTCGAAGAGATGTTAACGGAAAAAGTAGAGGATCTCATCGAACAAGGGATTAGTGAAGATGATGCAGTCCATCGTACGATTATCGAATTTGGTGAACTCGATGAACTATACCAAAAACAAATACTAAAAGAAAAGAAGCGGTATAAACGTCAAAAAACCATTTTACACTACCGTAACGATCTACTTTTTGCCAGCTTAAGCAGTCTCTTTATTATCGGTATGCTTTTATTTATAAACCTCCAATACATCACACAATTCGGATTATGGTTTATTCTTCCAAGTATCGGTATTCTCTTCTGGCCACTTAGCATATTATACAAACTTCTCAATAAAAAAGACGAAAAATAAAAATACGCTTCGGCGTATTTTCTATTTAAAAATCGTTAGCTAAATTAACTAAAAAATGATACAATATCATGTGGTGATACTATGCAAACAAGACGCTTAACCATGCTTGCGATATTACTCGCAGTGAGCGTGGTTTTAAATATCGTCGAACGCACCACAATGCAAGCTCTCACACAACCCTTTGCCTTAGTACTCGGTCCAATAATTGGGGCTGGTGGCATACGTTTAGGTCTTGCAAACGTCGTGGTGTTACTCGTCTTATATACATATGGCATGCGCGATAGTTTTTCGTTACTGATGTTTCGAATTATTATCGTTGGACAACTCGCAATTGGGCTTTTTAGTATACCCTTTTTTACAAGTCTTGTTGGAGGACTCATCGCGTTTACCTTAATGATACTCTTTAAAAAACTCAAAGGATTCTCAATCATCAGCGTAAGCATTATGGGCGCTATCGGACATGTCATCGGACAGATTTTAGTTGCGGTCATCGTCTTTGGACTTATCGAAATACTCGTTTACTTTCCCTTAATGCTTTTAATCAGTATCCCAGCAGGGATTTTCACAGGGAAGCTCACAGAGAAACTTCTCACTTACTTAACTCCCGTAATCGATCAAGCGGCATTATAAAACTCGAATCCAACGATTCGAGTTTTTTTTAATCTCTATTATACAAAAATTGAGCCTCAAAGTTTTCACTATAATGAATCACGTCATCTTCATCAAACCAAATCGCTTCAACATCCTCTAAACTATTAATAAAAGCTATAGCATCTTCAAGCGGTAAAACAAACGCCGCAGTAGAATAAATATCGCCTAGTGCAGGATTTTTACTCACCACAGTCACAGCACGAATATGCCAGCTTGGAAACAATGTTTCAGGATTGATAATATGATGATATTCTACACCATCCACAACATAAAAACGCTCATAATCTCCGCTTGTCACAATGTTCCATCCCGCTTCAACCGCAATCGTTGCATACGTCGCGTTTGGATTATCCGGATTTTTCAAACCAATCGTCCAATAATCACGATTCGGATTAGGGTTATCCCCAAAGAACTCAATATTAGAAGACCCAGCATTTACCATAAACGCCACTGCGTTTGTATTTCTTAAATACACACCAACTAACTCAGCACCATAGCCTTTAGCAACGCCCCCTAAATCCAGTTGCATCCCTTCAGGAATTAACACGGTATTAGCGTCATTATCAATCACAATATCGTTTGGATTAATAAACTCAGCCGCTGCATGCAGTTCAGTAGTACTAGGAATCTCACAAACCTCATTATCTAAACAATTATTGCGATACTGACTCCAAATATTCAATACACTACCTAAAGCCACATTAAAGCTGCCATTCATCAAAGGATCATTATACGCTTCAATACTCATCTCTAACATCGTAATTAAATGTTCATCCACAGGATGCGCAATACCAGGATTCTCATTAATAGTCTTAATATTAACTACCCCATCATAAAGGTCATACTTCGTCGACATTTTATGAATATTCCAAAGCATCTCATCAATATCATTAAAAATTTCATCAATATTAATATCATCCTCAGCATACCAAACACTGACACTAATAATCGAATCAAAAACACCGATAAAATTCCGGTTATAACGCTCAACATTAGGTTCAGTTTCACAGCCAACTAAAATAAACCCAACGGTTAATAATAAAAGTACCATCAACTTTTTCATAATTTCACATCCTTACTCAAAGTATTATAGCACGATTTTTTAATTTGTAAACGGCTTTGTAAATAAGCGATTATAGTATGCTATAATATTACTACATACGATGAAAGGCGTGGTTTTATGATTTCACAAAACAAAACCTTCATGCAACCCAAACGGGTTATCGTTCCCCTGTATACTCAAAACAAACTTGAGATTCTCATCGATGAAAACAGCGATGTCTCAATTGGACAACCCTTAATGACAACCGCACAAGCGATTGTCTATAGTCCTGTAAGTGGTAAAGTTCAAAAAGTCCTTAAAAATCGTGATAAAGATAACGATTTAAGTTTTCATGCGGTTATTGAAAACGATCATAAAAACACGGTTCATCCTTCAATATCAAAACTCACAACCGAAGCGTTAATCATACGTTATTTTCAAGGTGTACACCGTTTAGAATCGTTACTTTATACAAGTGACTTTCCGATTATTATAAACACCGTTTTCACCAATGAACCCTTCGTCAGTCTCGATCCTAAGTTCATGGAAGAAAACAGTGAAATTTTACATAAAACACTGTCCCAATTACATACACTCTTTCCATTTAAAGAGATATTAATCTTAACGAAAGAAGAAACAGCACATTACTTTAAAGATTTTGTTGACCTTCCTACTAAAGTTGAAATTGTAGAGCCAGAAAAACAAAAGGATTATGCCTATAAAAGAGTCAATAGTTACTTCAATGAAGCACTCGTAAAAAAACGCCCTTACCAATATCTCACCATGGATAGTATATTAAAACTTCACGACATGATTACCGAACA
>SKIW01000063.1 GCA_007116245.1 Candidatus Izemoplasma sp.
ACTAAACGTTTAACCTCATCGTTTTCAACTTCAATCGCTTTAAACTCTGCGGTTTGAATTAGCGTTAAGTTCTCATTTTTAGGCAATAATAACTTATTTAATTCATCGTACGTATTTTGGATATAATACGATTTTTCCATAAAGACATTAAACCAGCGAATAAAATAAAAATAGGCATTAATATCTTCAAAATCTAACCCGATACTATGTTGCATAAACCCAAACTCACGCATTAAATCTGGTTGATTGAAATACGATGTTAAAACCGTCTTAAGGTTTTTAGTTCCCCAAGCAGCTTGTAATGAGGTAATCGTATACGGTTCACCTCTTAAAAAGTTTTGTTTCTGCTCTTTAAAATTTTCATAATGCTTCTGTAAATCCCTAAAAAAGCGATGAATGTCATCTCTAGATTTAGGATAATGCCTAACAAGATATAAACGAAAACCTTTAAAATCATTCGGTCTAGATAGTATCCTTTGACTCCGTTTTACAACAACCGTCTCCTGATTGGGTATAACTTTAAATTTCTCTTTAATACCTAATCTATTTAAATAAAACGATAAAAGCTCTTCTTTTTCTAATCCCCCAAATTCATGATACGGAACCGTAAAATGATACTGGTGACCTTCGGAATCCTTTAAGACTCGCGAATATTTTTCTACTTTAGTTCCTTTATCAACTAAAAAAAGTGCGACACTACGCATTCTTTTTGATAAATAAGAAGCACACGTAATAGCGGAAACACCATTTCCTATAATTATGACATCAAACTTTTTCATCGTGTCACCTCATTTTCATAACCTTATTATACCATAGACAAAACCGTTTAAAAGGGTTAAAAAAAGCCTTTCGGCTTTTAATGTTGTAAGTATTTTTCTAGATATAAAATTAACGATTCTTTACTAATATCTTGATCTAAATGACCATCCACCGCAATCGAAATAAAACCTGTTTCCTCACTTACGATAATCGTTAAAGCATCGGTAATTTCACTTATCCCAATTCCTGCACGATGACGAGAACCTAAATACTTCGGGATATCATTATTTTCACTCGGTGGAAAATAACACCCTGCACTAACAATATGATTTCCTTTTATAATCACCGCACCATCATGTAACGGTGTATTAGGCATAAAGATCGTTGACAACAACTCTGCATTAATCGGTGCTTTAATCGGAAACCCTGTTGAAATAAACTCATCCATTGTAACCGCTCTTTCAAGTGTAATTAACGCGCCAATTTTCCGATTCGATAAATAATCTACACTTTTAACCAACTCGATTTTCATATCTTCTTCAATCGTATTCGCTTGTAACAAGCCCCAACGAATGCCTAAAAACTTGGCCACAAGTCTCACTTCAGTTTGAACGATAATGACGAATAAAATAAACAGTGGTGCGATTTTTAGTAGCGTCAAATAAACGTTAAACTGGTCATTTGGATACACAATAATCATAAGGATTAGCATCACAAAAAAGATAACCACAAACAATTTAAGCAATCGATAAATATTCATTGATGTCTTCTGTTTAATCGATGTTGCAAAAATCGCAAGTAAATAAATATTGATAATCATGATATCGATTGCATGCATTTACTAATCCTCCTAAAAAAATGTATGTATTTGATTAAAGAAAAATCCAATTTCATGATAAATTATATCATATAATGTCCGTTTTTACTGTATCGCAAAATAATAAAATATTGACTAAAAAAAATATCTAAACTAAAAAATCGCATTATATAGACAATTCATATCAAAATTTAAAAGTCAAGCCTTAAATTAGTACCAAAAATCAACTATAATTATAAATAGCACTTTTTTTTAGGAAGGTGAATTGTATGAAAGAATATCCTCAATCAATGAAGGACAGTTTAAATCAAGATATCCGAGAACATTTTACACACCTATTTGAGATTACCGATAACATGGTCAAGAGTTTTACAAGTGTCTCTCGGCTAGTTATGCTCGATAGGTACACTCAAAAAGATTTATCTCTAAAAACATTAAAAAAAGGTGACTTAGTCATTACAATAGTAAGAGACGACCCTAAATTCCCCGCCCGTGGGATTGGAAATGTTGTCTCAATCGACGAAGACACCGTTACGATAAAAGTAGAGGATGAGTATTTAGCAACCACAGAGGACGCAGATAAAAACGGTCATATTAAGCGTTTAAAACGCCAAATCGATAAACCGTTAGAACTTTACTACGAGCAAATTGCAAAACGTTTAGCAGAACATTTAGGTGAAGATGAGTCTAAAGAAATGCGAGAAGCATTCTATAAAGAAGTCTCCGAACTAAATCTCGTACCTGCAGGGCGCATTCTTTTTGGTGCCGGATCAAACACTCAAGTCACGTATTTCAATTGTTTTGTTATGCCTCATATTCACGATTCCCGTGGTGGAATTAGCGATCATAGAAAACAAGTTATGGAAATTATGAGTCGTGGTGGTGGTGTTGGTACAAACGGTTCAACACTACGTCCTAAAAACGCTTTAGCTAAAGGTGTTAACGGTAAATCTAGTGGTGCTGTTAGTTGGCTTCACGACCTTTCTGAGTTAACTCATCTCGTTGAACAAGGCGGGTCAAGACGTGGCGCTCAAATGATTATGCTTGCTGATTGGCATCCTGATATTGTCGAATTTATTATCTCTAAAATGCAAAACCCGACGATTCTACAGTTCTTAATCGATACGATTAAAGAACCTAGCATTGTAAAAGCGGCTAGAAATAAATTAAAATTCATCCCCTTAAGTGATCAAGAAGTCGAAATTAATGAATACATTTTAGAACAATCTAAAGTCAATCCTGAAGTTTTCTCTAAACGTATTGTTGATCAAGCTTTTGAACGCTTAAATAAAGGCGGTCACTACGAAGTTAATAACCCAGAGTTTCTTTCGGGATCTAATATCTCCGTCGCGATTACAAAAGAGTTCATGGACGCCGTTGAAAATGATGAACTTTACCAATTACGCTTCCCGGATATCGATAACTATAACCAAGAACAAAAACAAATCTATGATGAAAAATGGCAAGAAGTTGGCGATGTTCGTGAATGGGCTGATATGGGACTTCCTGTTAAAACCTATAAAAAAATCCGCGCTAAAGAGTTATGGAACCTAATAAATATTTGTGCAACCTACTCTGCAGAACCAGGATTATTCTTTATCGATAATGCAAATGAAATGACAAATGCCAAAGGATATGGCCAAAAAGTTGTTTCTACAAATCCTTGTGGTGAACAACCCCTTGCCCCATATTCGGTATGTAACCTTGCGGCTATCAACCTTGCAAACATGGTCGACTTAGAAACAAAAGATGTTGACTGGAAGAAGTTCGAAAACACAATTAAAACCGCTGTAAGACTACAAGATAATGTCATTGATAAAACCCATTACTTCCTCGAAGAAAACCGTCATCAAGCCTTAGGAGAACGTCGTATCGGACTTGGTGTTATGGGATTACACGATCTCTTAATTTGGTGTAACCGTCGTTACGGTGCTAAAGATGGTCTTAAATTTATCGATAAAATCTTTAAATTCTTAGCCGTTAAAACCTACGAAACAAGTATCGAACTCGCGAAAGAAAAAGGATCCTTCCCATTCTTAAAAGATGAATATCGTACTACCTTCTTAAATAGCGGCTACATGCAAAAAATGCCGGACTATCTTCGTGAAGGCGTTAAAAAATACGGTATTCGTAATTCACACTTACTTACCATCGCACCCACTGGGTCTACAGGAACCATGGTCGGCGTTTCAACTGGACTAGAGCCTTACTTCGCATTCAGTTACTTCAGAAGTGGCCGATTAGGTAAGTTTATTGAAGTAAATGCACCGATTGTAGAAAACTACTTAAAAGTTTACCCTGGATTTACTAAAAACACCTTGCCAGACACATTTGTTAGCGCAATGGACTTAAGTCCAGAAGAACATGTCGATGTACAATGCGCTATCCAAAACTGGGTTGACTCCTCGATTTCAAAAACCGTAAATGCTCCAAAAGGCTATTCTGTTGAAGAAGTCGAACAAGTATATCAACGTCTTTACCGTGGCGGAGCAAAAGGTGGCACAGTGTATGTAGATGGTTCTAGAGATGCTCAAGTCCTTAGTTTAACGAAGGATGATAAAGATAAACCATCAAAACCAAAACAAGTTGACATTCAAGAACTCGGTGTCGAACTTGAAGAAGAGAAAAAAGAACCTAAAGTATCAAAAACTAAAGGATTGCGCAGTGACCGTCAAGATAGAAACATCGGTGTTGAAGCTGGCGATATCTGTCCAATCTGCTTAGAAGGCACCGTTGAAAACCTCGGTGGATGTCATACTTGTACAAATTGTAACGCACAATTAAAATGCGGACTCTAAAAGAAGCGCGATTCGCGCTTCTTTCTTTCTATTGTGCCGCATATCATGCTATAATATACACGAGGTGATACAATGAAAAAAGCCCTATTAGTAGGCTTAGATTACTACAAAGCAAACAAAATCAACATCTACATGCAAGAACTAAAAGCCCTTGTAGAAACCTTAAACATTGAAGTCTTCGATAGCATAACGCAAGATGCAAAACAAGCTTCTCCACAATTTAAAATTGGGACAGGTAAGGTTCAAGAGCTTAAAACACTCGTTAATGAACACCATCTTGACCTTATCATTTTTAACGATGAGCTAACAGGAAGTCAAGTTCGCAACCTCGAAGACGTAATCGGAGTCCCTGTCGTCGACCGAACGCTTCTTATTTTAGATATCTTTGCAAAACGAGCAAAAACAAAAGAAGCCATGCTTCAAGTCGAAGTTGCACAACTTAAATACTTACTTCCACGACTTACCTCATTGCACGCCTCATTCGAAAAACAACAAGGGGGCATCGGATCAAGAGGCCCTGGTGAGAAAAAAATCGAGATGGATCGTCGAAAAATCGAAAACGAACTAAACACTTTAGAAAAATCGCTTAAAAGCGTTGTGACTGTAAGACAATCAAACCGTAGGTACCGTCAAAAATCACTGATCAAAACCGTCGCCATTGTCGGTTATACTAATGCCGGTAAAAGTACCCTAATGAACACCCTGATTAAACATTCAATGAATGCAGATGGAAACACGAAAGATGTCTTTGTTAAAGATCAGCTGTTCGCGACACTTGAAACGACCTCAAGAAGGATCGAGATTCCTAATACAAAGCCTTTCTTACTCACAGATACAATCGGCTTTGTATCAAACTTACCCCATGACTTAATTGAAGCCTTTAAGTCAACGTTAGAAGAGATTAAAGAAGCTGATTTATTATTACACGTAGTCGATTTCTCAAACCCATACTACTTCGATCAAATTACTACCACACAAAAAGTGCTTGATGAACTTGGTGCAAGCGATATCGAAACCTTATATGTGTTTAATAAAATCGATTTAACTGACAACTTTGTTCCTCATGGGTTCACACCCGCTGTCAAAATCTCCTTAACTGAAGACATAAACATCGATTTGCTAATTTCACAAATTAGAACCCTCTTAACGAAAGACGATAAGATTGTAACGTACAAAATACCTTTTAGCCAAGGCGATCTTGTCAACACGTTAATTGAGCATACCGAGATTATCAATCAAACATACCACGAAGATGGTACCCAAATTAAAGCAAAAGTCTCGAATGTATTAAGACATCAACTTAAAGACTACGAAATATAAAAAAAGGTGTGAAAATGTCACACCTTTTTTAATGCCTTGCGGTACGCTTCGATTATCTTAACTAAATCGTCTAACTTAAGAACTTGAGCTACCTCTTGTTTTACATACGTCGCATTCGGTAAGCCTTTTATATACCATGCAGTATGTGATCGCATCTCAAGCATCGCCACATGCTCACCTTTATCTTCATTAAGTAGTCTCGCGTGTCGTAATACCATATCTAAGCGCTCATCATAAGTTACAAAATCATTATATACCCCGTTATCTAAGTACTCAATAGTCTGTTTAATTAACCATGGATTTCCTAATAATCCACGACCGATCATCACCGCATCACACCCCGTCTCTTCCAACATTTTCTTCGCGTCTTCAGGGGTTTTAATATCGCCATTTCCAATTACAGGAATACTCACAGCCTCTTTAACCGCTTTAATCATCTTCCAATCCGCATTCCCTTTATACATTTGAACACGTGTACGAGGATGAATCGCAATAGCACTAACACCTGCTTTCTCTAAAACACGTGCTAAACTAACCGCATTTAAGTTATCTTGATTCCATCCAGAACGTATCTTAGCGGTAATTGGTAGCGTTGAAACTTCAACCATTCTAGACACTAACTCAAAGACCTTCTCTTCGTCCTTCATTAAAGAAGCCCCACCGTTATTCTTAACCACTTTAGGAACAGGACAACCCAAATTAAAATCGATAACTTGCGCTTTCGTATGCTCATTCACATACTTTGTAGCATACACAAGACTTTGCGCCTCAGCACCAAAAAGCTGTAATGAGACATCCCCTTCATCCTCTTGAATCTTTAACATATTAAGCGTGCGTTGATTCCCATGAACGATCCCATTATCACTAATCATTTCAGTATAGATTAACCCCGCACCAAACGACGCGGCAATCACCCTAAAAGCACGATTTGAAATCCCCGCGAGTGGTGCAACTACAACTTTATTCTTAATCGTTACATCACCGATTTTAAACATATCTCTCACTCCTAAATCTTCCCTATTTTCCCACAGTTTAAATTCTTTTTCAATCATTTTGTATTAAAAACAAACTATGCTATAATAAGCGCGGTGATATAAATGAAAGATTATTTAGTTAAAGCTTATGCGTTTAACGGTACCGTAAGATTATACGTCGCTACAACGAAAAACCTTGTTAATCACGCTCAAAAAATACATGATTTATGGCCTACAAGCGCAGCCGCTTTAGGCCGTGTTTTAACTGCGAGTATCATTATGGGCTCAATGTATAAAAACGATCAAGAACTAACCATCCGTATCGAAAGCAATGGTCCTATCGAAGGCATTGTCACCACGACAAACACAAAAGGTGAAGTGCGTGGATATGTAGGAAACCCACATGTATTCTTACAGTACAATACCGGAAAACTCAATGTCTCACAAGCGATAGGTCAAGGCTTTATTCATGTTACAAAAGATCTTAAAGTTCGCGATATCTTCACAAGTACCTCTCCGATACAAACCGGCGAGATAGCAGAAGACTTTGCGTACTACTTTACAGCAAGCGAACAAATCCCTTCAGCAGTATCCTTAGGCGTTAAAGTCAACGACGATAACAGTATCCTATACGCAGGTGGATTTATCTTACAAAGAATGCCTGGTTGTTCCGAAGAAACAATCGAACTCATCGAACAGCGATTAAAGGAGTTACCTCCAATGACCAGCCTCTTAGAGCACCAAAAAACACCAGAAGAGATCGTTGAACTCATCGCGAAAGATGATTATCAAATACTTCACACTTTAAACCTTAATTATGCCTGTGACTGCCACAGAGAAAAATTTGAACGCGGTTTAATCTCACTTGGAAAAAAACAACTAAAAACGATTCTAAAAGAAGATAAATCGATAGAAACAATTTGCCACTTCTGTACGACTAAGTATCGTTTCAATGAATCCGATATTCGCGCTTTAATAAACGAATCCAAACATTAAAAATAGTCCGAAAATTCGGACTATTTTTCTTTCTATAACACTTTTAAGTATGTCTCAATTTCCCACTCAGTAACCGCCATACGGAAACGATCCCACTCATTATACTTCGCTTCTACAAATTTTGTATAAACATGTTCACCCAAAGTTTCTTTTATCAACTCATCCTCACGCATCGCTTTTAAAGCATCCTTAAGATTTTCAGGTAAATTCTTAATCCCTAACATCTCACGTTCGCTACGTGACAACTCATATAAATTAATATATACCGGTTCAACACTGTTCAACTTCTCTTCAATCCCATTTAACCCACTCGCTAAAATAACACTCATCGCTAAATACGGATTGGCCGCTGGATCAACACTTCTAATCTCCGTTCGTGTTTGTCTTCCTCTTTTCGCAGGAATACGAATCATTGCTGAACGATTTGCATCACTCCAAGATATATAACATGGCGCTTCATACCCGGGAACTAAACGCTTATACGAGTTTACTACAGGGTTCGTAATCGCCGTAAACCCTCTAGCATGACGCATTATACCAGCGATCCAATGTAACGCAGTTTGACTTAACTGTAAAGGTCTTGTTTCATCAAAAAACGCATTCTTCCCATCAGGATAACTTAAAGAACAATTTGTATGCATTCCTGAGCCGTTAATATTTGCAATCGGTTTGGGCATAAACGTTGCATGTAATCCATGACGTTTAGCAATATTCTTTACAACTAACTTAAATGTTTGTAAATTATCACATGCCTCTAAAGCATCATTAAACTCAAAATTAATCTCGTGTTGCCCAGGAGCAACTTCATGATGTGATGCCTCCATAATAAATCCGAGTTTCTCTAACTCTAAAACGATATCTCTACGGCAATCTTCAGCGCCATCGACAGGTGCGAGATCGAAATATCCTCCTAAATCATTCGAATTTAAAGTGACTTCACCCTTTTCATCAAGTCTAAATAAGAAGAACTCAGGTTCAACACCGATATTAAAATGTTGGAATCCCATGCTTCTCATCTTTTTAAGTGTGCGTTTTAATATATAACGCGGATCCCCTTGAAAAGGTTCTCCTGTTGGTAAATATACATCACAAATCAAACGCGCAACATTCCCGTATTTCGTGTTTTCCCATGGTAAAATTAACCAACTATTTAAATCAGGATATAGATACATATCCGCTTCTTGAATCCGCACAAAACCATCAATACTAGAACCATCGAACATCACTTTATTATCTAACGCATCCTCTAACCCTCGTACAGGTATTTCAACGTTCTTAATAACCCCGTGAATATCGGTAAAACATAAACGAATGTATTTGACATCGTTATCTATTGCTGATGATAAAATCTCTTGTTTTGTCATAGGCCCTCCCTATAATAAAACTCGTGGTTAAATGCAAGCATTCATCCCACGAGTCTTATATTTTGTATCTGCTTGTTGTCACTATTATATCACTCTATTTAAAGACATCAAGATGTAAACGTTTTAATGGTATAGTGGATATTTATCCGTAAGTATTTTAATGCGATCCTTAATCTCATTTAAGACAAAATCATTGCCTGGATTCATCAAAGTATCATAGATTAATTGCCCGATTAAGCGCATATCCTCTTCTTTAAACCCCCGTGTTGTTAACGCAGCAGTACCAAGTCGAATACCACTAGTTATAAACGGTTTTTCCGGATCGTTAGGCACCGTATTTTTATTACAAGTAATATGTACACTTTCTAATAACTCTTCCGCTTCTTTTCCTGTAAGACCCGTTAAAGACTTAACCTCAACAAGCATTAAATGATTATCCGTGCCTCCACTCACAACATGGAACCCTAAATCAACTAAAGATTTAGCTAACGCTTGAGCATTATACACAACCTGATGCATATACGCTTTAAATTCTAAACTTGACGCTTCTTTAAACGCCGTTGCTTTTGCCGCAATAATATGCATTAACGGACCCCCTTGAATACCAGGGAAAACAACACGGTTTAACTTCTTATATATTTCTAAGTTATTCGTTAAAATAATTCCCCCGCGTGGTCCGCGTAACGTTTTATGCGTCGTTGACGTTACAATATCGGCAAATTCGCATGGATTATTATGAATACCCGCAGCAATCAAACCTGCAATATGCGCCATATCAACCATTAACTTAGCGCCGACTTGATCGGCAATCTCACGGAACTTCTTAAAATCTATTTCCCTAGAATACGCACTCGCTCCAGCCACAATTAACGCCGGTTTTACTTTTTGTGCAATCTTTAAAACGTCATCATAATCAATACGTTCGGTTTTAGAATCAACACCATAACTATGAAACTCATAGTCTTCACCGCTAAAATTTAAAGGATGACCATGGGTCAAATGGCCGCCATGATCTAAACTCATCCCTAAAATCTTATCACCATGATTGACGACAGCTCTATAAGCTCCCATATTTGCTGTTGAACCAGAATGCGCTTGTACGTTGACATACTTAACATTAAACAATTTTTTCAATCGCTCTCTCGCTAAATCTTCAACCTGATCTACAAACTCACAACCACCATAATACCGTTTGTTAGGATATCCTTCAGCATACTTATTTGTTAAAATACTTCCTTGTGCTTCAAGCACCGCTTCACTCACAAAATTCTCACTTGCGATTAACTCTAAATGCGCTTCCTGACGTTCTTTTTCAAGATTCATCGACTTAAATAATTCTGCATCATGCTTTTTAATACTCTCCATGGTTTCCTCCTAATTAGTGGTTAAATATACGCCTTTTTGATTCACAATATCAACAACAATACTCTCTTCAAATCGTGTCGGAATATTCTTCCCAACATAGTCCGCTCGTATTGGTAATTCACGATGTCCTCGATCAATTAAAACCGCGACTTGAATTAAAGCGGGTCTTCCATGATCAACGACCGCATCCATCGCTGCACGAATCGTACGCCCAGTATATAAGACGTCATCGACTAAAATCACATTTTTCCCTGTTAAATCGCTATCTAACCGTGTTTTTTGTTCCTCTTTGCGGTCATCCCGGTATCCAGAAATATCAAGTTCATATACAGGAATATGAATTCCTTCAAACTCAAGAATGTTGTTACGCAAAAATTTCGCAATAGGAACCCCATTACGTTTAATGCCTAATAACACAATATTGCCATAATCCTGGTTGCGTTCTAATAACTCATGTGCCATACGGCGTAAAGTGCGTTCCACCTTCACGAAATCAAATAACAGCTTCATACTATCATCACCTCAAGTTACTTACTATTGTACCTAATTTACACTATAAAGTAAACTATATAATAAAGCGTTTACATCCCTTCTGAGCATAAAAAAAGGCTGTCAAATGACAGCCTAAACTACTACATAATTATTTGCAGTGCGAAGAAGAGAATAAAGACAAACATTAAGATATACATAATCGGATTAACTTCTTTAGCACGCTTAGTCGCAATCATGATAATCGGATAGAAAATAAATCCTACTGCAATCCCTTCTGCAATTGAGAAAGCAAAAATCATAAAGACAATCGTTAAGAAGGCAGGGACTAAAATTGCTTTATCATCCCATTCAATATTCTTAAGCTGTGTAACCATTAATGCCCCAACCATAACAAGTGCCATTGCAGTAACCGGTGAATAAACCGCATCAGTAATCGGATCATAAACACCTGTAACAACACTTAATAGAGGATAAATTAATAACGAAATTAAGAATAAGAAGGCAACAGTTACTGCCGTTAATCCAGTACGACCACCTTGCTCGATTCCTGTAGATGACTCAATATAACTCGTTATAGTACTTGTTCCTAATAAAGAACCACCAATAGTACCAATCGCGTCTGCAAGTAACGCTCTATCGCCACCAACAAGTTCACTATCTTCATTAATAAGTCCCGCTTGGTTTCCAACTGCCATCAACGTACCAGCCGTATCAAAGAAATCGACAAATAAGAAGATGAAAATAATAAACCATGCAGAAGGATGACTGAAGAGTTCACTAAACCCGCCTCTAAATGGTGCAAAGAGAGTCTCTCCAACTTCACCCATAAATCCAACTGAGAAATCAGTGCTAAACGCAGGCATTGTAGAAACGCCTATAGCGCCTAATATCAGACCTACTACCGCTGTAGCAGCAATCGCGATAATCAATGCAAACTTGTTACCCATTGAATATAAAATAACAACTAAAATCAATCCAAAAATACCTAATAATACCGCTGGATGACTAACATCTCCAAGTTCAACTAATGTCGCAGGACTGCCAACAACAAGTCCCATGTTTTTTAAACCGATAAACGTAATAAAGAAACCAATCCCTGCACCAACCGCATACTTAAGTCCTTGTGGTACAGCATTAATGACTTGTCTGCGGATTCCTGTAACTGAGATTATCAGGAATAAAATACCCGAAATAAGAACCGCCGCTAAAGCTCCACGCCATTCAACACCTGGGAAACCATAAAGAACAACGTTGAATGTAAAAAACGCATTGATTCCCATACCTGGTGCTAGCGCTACCGGATAGTTCGCCACTAAGCCCATAATAAGACATGCAACCATGGATGCAACAGCAGTCGCAAAGAATACACCACCAAAGGGTACGCCTGCTAGGTTAAGCATGGCAGAGTTTACTGGCAAAATATACGCCATCGCTAAGAACGTTGTAACCCCAGCCAAAATTTCCGTGCGGATAGTCGTATTGCGTTCTTCGAGTTTAAAAAACTGTTTTACCTTTTCCATTAAAAAAAATCCTCCTCTTTTTTTGTAGTTAGCACGCAAAAAACAAAAAAGGGAGAATTCTCTCATCTTCCAGTCTATTAGTGTACCATAGTCCCAATATTTACGGTAATTGGGGTAGAGACAATCAGACCCTATTTCTGATAATATACGATACTAACCAATATTAATTTTATCAAATAATTGTGTGATTACAATTAGAAATATCATTTATTTTCTTTATTTGTATCTTTTATAACCAAAGGATAAACCACTTTTTGATTAATCCACCACGTAGCCCCATATGTTAAAGCAACCCCAACAATAATCAAAGAACCACTCACTAACCAAAATGCTTC
>SKIW01000076.1 GCA_007116245.1 Candidatus Izemoplasma sp.
CAGGTAGATCACTGACTTGATTGAATCGTTCGGTATCCGGATTAAATGTGTAGTTGTCATCCAATAAAACGACTTTAAAGCTTTGGCCTATAAAGGTTTCAAAATCATAGGAATCAACATCATCACTTAAACCTAATGCACTGAGTATGCGTACATCAAGACGATTGTATTCATCGACGAGTAAGATGAGCTCGTTTTTATTTTGTGGAGCGGTGCCTTCGAGGATATCGTAGTTATCATTAAAAAATTCATTGCTGTTTAAACTGGGTTCAAACCTTACGTTACCCGTATTTAATCGAATTACAGTTTGTGGGTCAATTTGGAAAAGAACATTCATTTGAACACTTCTAGAAATGGTGATTTCATGGTATAAATCACCATCCATAGTGTGTAAGTAATCAATATAATCATCGGTAATAGTATTGATATGTTGTGTGGAAGAAACGCTTCTTTCAAATGGAAATATTTTAAACGTATCAGGGAAACGCTCCCAATCAGATTCATCGTCTCTTAAACCAGGTGGGCCCCCTCTCGCGGCATCAATATCAATCGGAAAAGGATCGATTTGAATGGGAAACTCTGCAAGTGTAGTGCGTTCTAATCGATCTATTTCTCGATTTAAACCATTTGCGAGTGATAAAACAAGTGCAACACCTATGATTCCTATACTTCCAGCAAAAGCGGTGATTAATGTTCTAAATTTTTTTGTTTTTAAATTATTAAATGACAGTTTGATAGCTTGTGAAAAAGCCATTGACGTTTTTTTAAATAACAGCTTAGTAGAAGCGGCTAAATTGTTTGTATATGGATTCGTATCATTAGTCACTTTTCCATCTTGTAAAGAGACAATGCGATTAGCGTACTGTTTAGCGATACGGTCGTCATGCGTTACCATAATGACGAGTTTGTCTTTAGCAATTTCTTGAATGAGTTCCATAATTTGCTTACTCGTAGCGCTATCGATTGCCCCTGTTGGCTCATCTGCGAGGATAATATCAGGATTATTAGCAAGTGCACGCGCAATGGCAACACGTTGCATCTGTCCTCCAGATAACTGATTAGGTTTTTTATTTATATGGTCTTTTAAACCGACACGATCAAGAACTTCAATCGCTCTTTCTTTACGTTCTGTACTATCGATACCACTTAGTGTTAAGCCGATTTCAACATTGCTTAGTACAGAAATATGGTTAATGAGATTATAGTTTTGAAAGACGAAACCAATCGCATGATTTCGATAACTATCCCATTCTTGGTCTTTAAAGTGTTTTGTTGATTTTCCATTGATAAGTAGATCACCTTGATCATAGCGATCTAGACCACCAATCATGTTTAATAATGTGGTTTTTCCTGAGCCTGATGGTCCTAAAATACAGACAAACTCCTGTTTTCTAAACTCTAAATCAATGCCATCTAAAGCGGTTTGTTTAAAATCGCCAATCTCATATTTTTTTGTTATACCTTTTAACGTTAACATGTCTTCACATCCCTAATTACACTATGTCACAATTATAGTTAGTCTATCGTTAGAATGCAAAGGCTTTACAATTGTTTTGAGTATCAAGCAATTATAGGTTGCTAACTTGCAAAGATACTAAGGATATTTACCTATAACCTACATATAAAATGTACCTACCAGTAATAAGATAACCCACATAACGGTTATAATTATGGGTAAGCCTTTAAGAACATACTCAGTGGGGGCTTTTAAAAATACCTTTTTCTTTTCACCTAAAACATTGATCAATGAAGCACCACCCATATTTTCGAGTAACCGTTCGATTTTCATGTAGGCTTTCTTCCTTATTTGCATATAGTTAACACCACTAAAAATAGCGAAAATAAATAATATTGAAGTAATAATACCGATTGAAGAGGTAATAATTAATGCGTATTTAATAGCGTTTTCTGTGGGTAGGTTTGAAGCGATAACAATCCCAGCAATTAAACTCGCAGAGACATAAAAAAGATAGTTAAGTTTTGTCCAGTTTAAACTATCTTCGTGGCGATATAGTTCACTAGCCAAAGCGTATTGTTTAACTAATAAGTCCTTATTAAAATAGCGTGTTGAGACAGGGTTGTTCCAATAAAAAATACCGCGAGGTTTACTATCTTCTGCGATAAGCTCCCAGACGAGATTAAATCCTAACTTTTCATGAAACTTCATTGAAGGTTCGTTGTATGGCTTTAACACAACAGCTAAAAATATATCAATATCAATGGTATCCATAAAATGTTGGTATAATAAAGTAGCATATCCTTTACGTTGATCGTTTATGGCAATACATATTTGCTTAAGAATAAGGTATTCTGATTTAGCACGGTTTTTTATAAAACGGTTTACAGTTAATGATAAATCTAGATTTTCTTCTTTAAAAGCGAGTAAAAATCCGACTATTTTGTTTTCTATGTCTAAAACGTAGAAGTGCTCAAGGGTTTCAATATAGTTTTGATATGTTTCGAGTGGATAGTTTGAGACTAAAAACCCTCCTCTATGTTTCTTTTTTGCATCGAGAGTATTCTCTTTTGCAATTTCGTAAATTCTATTAGCGTCTTGTTTATTAGGCTTTCGTATCATTTAAACCCCTCCTTAATTAATACTTTACTGGAAGATAAGTAAAATTACAAGGCTTAGAAAAAAATCACTTTACGTTTTACTATTGTAATTATTCATGTATAATTTTAACTAAAGATGTACATTGCGAGGGAACAAATGAGAAAAGAGAAAACGATGATTTCGTTGATCAACCTTCTTCCGTTAATAGAATGTTGGGAGTTGCGAAGATTAAGTAAAATGGCGCGTAATGGCTGGTTTTTAAAGGATTTTAAAAACCCTGTTCAATACACGTTCATTCAAAAGGAACCAGAAGAAATTTGTTATCGCATAGCATATCAAGAACACCCTAGCGATGCTTTTTTAACTGAGCTTCAAGAGCATGGTTGGAAAAAAGTTTTACAAATAAAAGATCTTTATTTACTATCAGGTATAAAAGGAACAAAACCCAAAACTGTTGATCTGCGTTATCGAATATCTAAGTTTCATTATTTACGTATTGATGCGGTTAAAACACTATTTATGGCATTGATACCGATTCTTTTTGCGTATTTTTGGTTAGGTCGTGTTACAAGTGATACCTGGATTTTAATCGCTAGATTGTTTATGGGTGTGACGTTTATACCGCTTTTAATAGCGTTAGCACAAGTTATTGGGTATTCTTTAAAGTTAGTTAAATTACATAAAGGAGTTATTTGCCATGATGAAACATGTTAATGTATTTACTAAAATTATCGCCTATATTATAGTTCATTATGTAATTATGTCTGGGTATGTGATTATAAGCACATCACTTTATACTGCAATACAAACAATGCGAGGAACGTTTGATGAGGATATATTCAGTGAATTCTTTATAAATCAAGTACTTTGGGGTGTTGTCGTAGGGGCTGTTTTAACGTTTATAATTTATTATTTATTATTTAAGGGTCAAAAGAAAGATCTTTTAATCATTTCTAGATTTCGTCGTATCTCTTTAAAGCAAGGTATATTATCCTTGATTATTGGTGCATCTTTAATCTTTTTAAGTGGACTTATTGTAGGGTTATTAGCGGAAGCGATGCCGAATGCATTTGAACGGTTTATGGATTCTATGGGGCAACTCGATAGAGCACATGTTTTACCTCTTGTTTTAGCCATCGTGTTTGCGGCACCATTTATTGAAGAAGTTATGTTCCGGGGTGTTGTTACATATTTTTTAGGTAAGCACTATTCGATGGCTGTTGTCATTATTGTTCAAGCCTTATTGTTTGGAGTGTACCATATGGACGTTATTCAAAGCTCATACGCGGCAGTCTTAGGACTCATATTAGGTTTAAGCCTGCTTTGGACTGGATCGATCTGGGTGCCGATATTAATTCATTTTGCGAATAACTTAATGTCGTATTTAATGAGTACACCCTTTTTTATAGATTGGTTTGAATCAGAGGGTAACACGTATTCTATTTTTGTGGGGTTAATGTTATTTGTATTGTTGCCGATAAGTGTTGCTTTACTATATAAAGATAGATTGTCTCAAAAAAATCCATCTTCTTTAGCTTATACAGAAGAGCTTGAGTAATAATGAAAATAAGTATAAAAAACCAAGTCAACTTGGTTTTTTTTGTGCAAACAAGTCGTTGTAGAAGTGAGGGTATGATATAATCTATTATTATTTAACGTAAGGAGAACGTAGATGGATAGAAAGAATGAGTTAAAAAGAGAAATTGGTTTATTTGGAGGGATTTCAATCCTAACAGGTATTATGGTAGGATCGGGAATCTTTTTTATTGGATCGTTTGTTTTACTTAGAACAGATTTTTCTGTCGGGCTTTCATTACTCATATGGATTATTGGTGGGGTTATCACATTGCTTTATGGACTAATATATGCTGAACTTGGTGCCTCTATGCCAGAAGCAGGTGGGTATTATATTTACTTAAAAAAAGCTTACGGGAAACCGTTAGCTTTTATGAGTGGATTTACGAATTTCATTATTATTAGCAGTGCAAGTATAGCGGTACTTGCAACTGTATTTCCTGTAATCTTAAGCAACATATTTTGGTTTATGTTTGGATTTTTCTTGCCGGATAGTGTAATCGCCATCATCGCGATTTCAATGATTATTGGATTATCCGTATTGAATTACTTTGGGATAAAAGTAAGTGCATTTGTTTTAAAAGTGCTTTTAATAGCAAAAGCGATTCCGATTTTTACTGTATTAATTCTCGGGTTTGTGTTAGGAACCCAAAGTATTGATTTATCTCTTAATTTAGGGAATGTATCGATTTTTTCAGTCTTATCAATGATTGGATTTGCGGTCATAGCAACATTTTGGGCATATGAAGGATGGACTAATTTAAACAATGTTGCTGGAGAGATAAAAAAACCGGGTATTAATCTACCATTATCCCTTATTATTACGGTAGCATCTGTTACGGTGTTATATACGTTATACAATATGTCAATTTTTAGAGTCTTATCACTCGCAGATATCCAAGGATTAATCGCCAATGGGGAAATCTTTTTAGGAATCAGCGCAGCGGCAACGATTCTCGGTAGTTTTGGGATGTACTTGATTATGTTTACAATGCTCATATCCGTATTTGGCGCTTTAAACGGTACGATTATGACATTCCCACGTGTTTATTATGCAATGAGTAAAGATGGCTTGCTTTTTAATAAGTTTAATATCGTTCATCCAAAGTATAAAACACCTTATTATGCGATTATCGGTTCAGGGATTATGGCGATTTTACTCACGTTTGTAGACTTCTTTTTTGATAATGGGTTAGATACATTAATCTCTTTAGTTGCATTTGGAGCTTTGTTTTTTAATACTTTAATTTTTGCAAGTATTTTTATCTTCCGTAAAAAAGAACCTGAGCTTAATCGACCTTATAAAGTTTGGGGTTATCCTTATCTCCCGGTGATAACGATATTAATTACGATAGGATTATTAGTAGCAACATTTATTGAAGCGATTGTGCCTTCGTTGATTGGTACGGGTATTATATTGCTTGGATTACCTGTTTATTACTTAATCGAGAGAAAAAAATCATAAAAAAAACGCGAGAGCGTTTTTTTTATTCTTTAACAGCAATGCCATCAATTTCAATTTGAACATTTTTAGGTAATCCACGTACTTCAACAGCGGCACGTGCAGGCTTATGATCGCCAAAAAACTCTTCATAAACTTCATTCATAATAGCGAACTCAGCTAGGTTTGTCATGAATACACCACAACGTACGATATTGGTTTTCTTTAGTCCAGCCGCTTCAACAATCGCTAATAGATTTTCGAGGGATTGTTTTGTTTGACTTTTTAAGTCGCTACCAACAACCTCCATTGTTTCAGGGACAAAAGGGATTTGACCTGAAACGTAAAGTGTATCGTTAACTAAGATTCCCTGACTGTAAGCCCCAACCGCTTTAGGCGCTCGTTCTGTAGCTATTTTTTTCATATAACTCCTCCTTAATATAGTGTTAAATTGTGTTATAGTTAAAGACGTTATTTTTTGTTAATTAATGAAATTAAACCATCATGATCTAAACTAAAATATAACCATTCGTTTACTTGTTTAGCACCGAGTGATTTATAAAAATCAATGGAAGGTGTGTTCCAATCTAAACATGACCATTTTAAATGTTCGCATTGACGCTGCAAGGCGATTTTTGATAGGGCTTTTAAGAGTGATTTTCCGTAACCTTTTCCACGAAAGGATTCTTCGATAAATAAATCTTCTAAGTAAAGATTTGCATCACCGTAAAACGTTGAAAAGGTATGAAAGAAAACAGCAAACCCAACGGGTTTTTCATGTTCAAAAGCTAATAATACTTCAGCGTGCTTCTTATTGAAGAGGGAATCTTTTAGTCTTTCTTCAGTAACTTTCAAGCGATGTTCCATTTTTTCATAGGCAGCTAAAGATTTGATGAAGTATAAGATTAATGGGGTGTCATCGATGGTTGCCAAACGAATTGTTAAAAGGTCATTCATCATTAATCTCCTCGTTTTTTTGATTTATACCTATTATACACTATCATAAAAAAAATACCTCGATTTAACGAGGTATTTTAATAATTATAGTGCGTTTTGATAATTTTTTTCTACTTGATCCCAATTGACAACATTCCAAAATGCACTAATGTAGTCAGGACGCTTGTTTTGGTATTTTAAGTAATAAGCGTGTTCCCAAACATCTAAACCAAGGATAGGTGTGCCCTCATTGAACGGTACATCTTGATTCGGAGTAGAGGTTACTTTTAATGTTCCATTGCTTGTGACGACTAACCAAGCCCAGCCGCTACCAAAGCGTGTTGCAGCAGCGTTGTTAAAGGCTTCTTGGAATTTTTCAAAGCCGCCTAAATCTTTGTCGATAGCCTTCATTAAAGCACCTACAGGCTTCTCTTTTGCATTAGGAGCTAAAATTTCCCAAAATAGTCTGTGGTTGTAATAGCCACCACCGTTATTTCTAACAGCGGTTTGAATATCTTTTGGTACATTGTCGAAGTCTCTTAAAACATCTTCGACGTCCTTTTCTGCAAGCTCTGGATACTGATTGATTGCATCGACGTATTTAGTTATGTAAGCTTGGTGATGTTTAGTGTGATGAATTTCCATGGTCATTTGATCAATGTAAGGTTCAAGTGCATCGTAACTGTAATTAAGTTTAGGTAATTCGTGTTTCATAATATTAATTCCTCCCTTTTAATCTTCATCTATATTGTCACATCTCAAGTATAAACTTTCAACTAAAATGCACTAATTATAAAAACAATAAAATAGCATTTTAAGTTTAGGTTGACTATGGAATCGTTCTATGCTAATATGCTTATAGAAAACCTTTAAGGTAGTCCAGAGAGACTAGTAAGGAAAACATGTTGCTGCGGCAATCAATATGTCTAAATTTCCTTTTCTATGTCTTTCGACTTAGAAATTTTTTTTATAAAAAAAGATAAGGAGAAAGAAAATGGAAAACAAAATGATTATTGACATTCGGGAAAGACCGGAAAATGTTTGGAAATGGATTATGTTAAGCTTTCAGCATGTCTTCGCCATGTTTGGGGCAACGATTTTAGTACCGATTCTTACAGGGTTATCTGTTGGTGTCGCACTCGTAGCAAGCGGTGTTGGGACATTGATTTACATCGCGTGTACAAAAGGAAAGGTACCTGTTTATTTAGGAAGCAGCTTTGCATATATCGCAGCGATTAGTGTCGCTGGGGCAACGAATGGTTTTGGAAGTGCATATGTTGGTTTAATGTTAGTAGGGATTGTGTATGTTATTGTTTCCTTTGTAATTCGTTATACAGGGAGTGAATGGATTAAGAAGTTATTACCTCCAGTGGTTATTGGTCCTGTTATAATCATTATCGGTTTAAGCTTAGCGGGTGTTGCAATTGGAAGTGCTGGCCTTGATGGAGAAAGTGGTTGGAGAGTTCCTTTAGTCGCATTCATTGCATTTAGCACGGTGGTGCTTGTAAGTTTATTAGGTAAAGGATTCTTCAGAATTGTGCCATTTATTGTGGCGATCTTAGTCGGGTATATTGCTTCGGTCATTTTTGGACTCGTTAATCTACAAGAAGTTTTTAGTGGACAATCGTTCATTCAAGGGCCAGGTTTTGAATTTATTGGTACGTATAGATTAGACTTCAGCGCTGCATTAATGTTCTTACCAATTGCTTTTGTAACGATTGCAGAGCATATTGGGGATCATACTGTACTTGGTGAAGTTACAAATAGAGATTTTATTAAAGATCCAGGTTTAGATAAAACGTTACTAGGGGATGGTATTGCTACATTTGTTTCAGGGATGATTGGTGGTCCTGCAAATACAACATACGGAGAGAATACCGGTGTTGTAGCCATGACTAGAGTTGCGAGTGTATATGTTACTGGGCTCGCTGCAATCATCGCGATTTTACTTGGTTTCCTTGGCTACATGCAAGCGTTTATTAGCAGTATTCCTTGGGCGGTAATCGGTGGTATGACCATTATACTTTACGGATTGATTGCATCAAACGGTGTTAAAGTATTGGTACGTGCAAAAGTAGATTTATCGAACATTCGTAACTTAATTATTGTTGCTACGATGTTGGTTATCGGACTTGGTGGAGCATTGATTCCTATTAATGCCGCAGTGAGTTTAGAAGGTATGAGTTTAGCAGCAACTGCAGGTATTATTTTAAACTTAGTCCTTCCACACCCAGCTGAGTATAAAGAACCAGTTACAACACCAGCTGCATAGTATAGATAAAATCCCTCGTATTTGATATAATCATATCAAAGCGAGGGATTTATTATGAGAGTTATTAAGGAAGAACGATTTATTGCCGCATTAAATCGTGAAGCGAAACTTTATATCGGTTTACCGGATGATTATGATAAGACATCTAGTCACTATCCAGTTTTGTATATGCACGATGGACAAAACGTATTTTTTGAAAGTGATGCGTTTGTAGGTAAAACATGGGAAGTAAAAGAAGCGTTTGAAGATCATCAGGATTTACCTGATTTAATCGTCGTAGCACTTTCGAGTGCTGATGGGGATGAGCGTTTGAATGAGTATGGTCCATATTCATTTGATCAAGCCGCATTAGAAGAATTTGATTTAACGGATATCGGTGGAAAAGGTAAACAATACATCGATTATTTAGTCAACGAGCTTAAACCGGAAATCGATGAACGATTTAGAACGAAAAAAGCTGCGGATGTTACGGCTATAATGGGGGCTTCTATGGGTGGGGTTATCTCTTTATATGCGGGATTAGTATATCCAAATATATTCGGATTAATCGCATCGTTATCGGGAAGTTATTTTGTATCTAAAGAGGCGTTTATAAATGAGATTGCGAAAGCTAATATCGATATGTTAAAAAAAGTCTATATGGATACCGGTGACGCTGAGGTTGCTGGTGGAGATGAAGAAGATTATGTGATGAGTAACCTCGATGTCTTTGAGGCGTTAAAGGAAAAACTTCCCAATCAACGGTTAGAATTCCAAGTGATTTCTGGAGGGAAACATACAGAAACAGATTGGGCAAAACGATTTCCTAATATTGTTAGAACGTTGTATAAGTAAAAAAAAAAGCGCGAGCTTTTTTTTTAGTTATTTGGTTCTGTTTTATTAACGAGTATATAGTTTTTAAATTTCAGGTATGTATATATTCCAAAAATAATGGTGTAGAGTGCAAATCGAATAAATCCAAAGATTCGTTCAGTGGTCGTTTCTGAAAATAGTAAATTAAATATAACGGTAATCGATGCGACATGTAAATAGATAATAGCGTATACTGCGTAAGCCCATTTATGTAGTTTTTTCCATTCTAGCGGTTTCATTTTCTTTCTAAAGTGTTTAAATGACGTTATAAAGAGTGGAATCATAATTAAAAACGCGATAGTTCCTGTTGGATTATAGTTTGTTAATGCGGTAATGATTAGTAAAACAACATGAGGCACTAGCAATATAAATCCAATGACTGCCATTTCTCTACGAACCATCATCAATGTGGTTTTTGGTTTAGACTTATGCTTAAAAGCCCCTGCAAACATGACGAGAACATAAAGCGCAAAAGCGGTATGACCTTGGAAGAAGAGTGCGTAAATTAGTGGGCTTTCAGCCGCTAAATCACGGTTAAAAATTTGTGCAAAGATAGCAGCAATACTTAAAAGTAGTGCGAATATGGCTGTTACTATGTAGTAACGTTCTTCGTTTTTGTGAATAGATCTACCATAACGGTAAACAATGTAAGCAAAAGGTGGTATTAATATAAAGCTTAAAAGTCCTAAAATATATTCCATATAAATCCTCCTGAGTGTAGTCCTTTATTATTTTATCATAAACGACTATATAAGTGTAGGTAGAGAGAGTGTTTTTCTGATATTTTTGATTAATATCGCTTGCCTTAATCAATGAATTTTGTTAAGATTAAATACGGCAAAAAAGCTATTGAAATCAAAGTTTTGATATGGTATAATTGCTTTGCTGTTTAAAACATGCGCCCATAGCTCAATTGGATAGAGCGTTTGACTACGGATCAAAAGGTTAGGGGTTCGACTCCTCTTGGGCGCGCCATCACGGGAAGTAGCTTAGCTTGGTAGAGCGCCTGGTTTGGGACCAGGAGGTCGCAGGTTCAAATCCTGTCTTCCCGACCATTTTATTTGAACGTCTTGACGACGTTTTTTTAATTTCTCCAATAAAAATACGATTTAGTTTGTTAAAATAGTATATAGGAGAAGAGGTGTTGACATGAAAAAGTTAATGATTAGTATTTTGTTACCACTGTTTATAAGTGCTTTAATAGCATGCAATACTGAAGCTCCATCAAATCAAGTTGATGAGTTTGATCAAGGGAGTGTCTATTATTTTAGAACAAGCTGGTCAGAACTTCAGTATTTTTCAGCGAGCGAAGTGATTGAAAGTTTTAGTGATTTAGAAGCATATTTAAGTAAGATGTCTAGTGAGGATTATTATAATCGAGATATATTAGGGTTCTTTGAAGAAAACGTCGATGAAACGTTATTTGATAACTATCATCTTATTGTTCTGGTCGTAGAAGAACCGAGTGGTTCAAACAGACATGCGTTTAAGTCGTTTGAGGTGCATGACGATACGTTGCATATAGAATTCGATCGGATTACTCCGGAAATAGGAACTTCTGATATGGCTGCATGGCACATAGTTTTAGTTTATGAGAAAGAGCATTTTGAGTTTAATGACATCGATGTTAAAATAAATTAGTATATATTCAGTGGATTCGTTCATTCGAGTCCACTTTTATTAAGCTGTAAATTGACACAAACTTAACGGTTTTAAATTGTTTATATATTATAGATGTGATATAATATTTTAAGCACAACGGGGCGTTTTTTTCGTTTGTGATAGGGGTGCTAAAATGCTAGGAGCAAACTTATATCTCATCAGTAATATATTAGAAGTCATAGGCCGTATGTATGATGCTTTCCGAATCTTTTGGCAAGAATTTGGTGAGTACGGTCTTTTTATGTATTCTATTTTTGAAACGATCACCCCGATCGCTGGTGTAGAATTCTTCTTTGTTACGCTCGTTACCACTGCGGGAAAACCATGGTGGCGTGTTGCTGGGAATGCAACACTGGCTAATGTTGTTGGTGCGATTATTGTTTACTTTTTCTTAGCTAAAGGTGATAATCGTTTTTATGGAAGACTCTTAAAAAAAGAACAACAACGTCGTGCTGAAAGATTGTTTGATACTTATGGTGCTTGGGCGATATTTATCTTCGCGATGACACCACTTCCATTCTTTATCATTATATTTACAGCGGCAATCGCTAAAATGGGCTTTAAGCAATATATCACTGCAGTCTTCTTTTCAAGAGGGATACGGTTCTTTGTTACGACATTTATTATTCACCAGTTCTCGACGGTTAATACGTTAATGTTAGTGTTAATTCTTATTTTAGTAGCATTACCTTTATCGCTTATTATGATGGTTGTTCAAAAGCGTGTTTTAGCGTATTTTGAGAAACGTCTTAAACCAGAAGAAGATGCCACTGAACCTATTGACAATCCCCAATAATGTGATAAGATAATATCGCATTATTTTTTGGTCCCGTAGCCAAGTGGCTAAGGCAATGGACTGCAACTCCGTGATCACCGGTTCGAATCCGGTCGGGACCTCCATATGTGTTTAACACCTGTTTAACGGGTGTTATTTTTGTATGCTTAAAATTTTATTTAAATATAATGATATAAAACAATCGACAATGTTATAACAAATGTATATACTATTTATGAAGGATGGTGATTTTATGAACACAAAATTAAAGAAGATAGGAAATAGTAAAGGTGTCATTATACCAGCTGCTATTTTAAAAATGCTTGATATCAAAGAAAGCGAAGAATTTACAGTTAAGGTTGAAGGAAAAGAAATTATATTATCAAAAGTAAATTCTTTTGATCCTAAATCACTAGAAGAATTATTTTTAGATTATAAAGAAACTTATAAAGGCGAAATTATATTTGATGACTCTAAAGGCAGAGAAGTATGGTAAATCAGGGAGATATCGTTATCGTTGATTTTGATCCTTCACTAGG
>SKIW01000025.1 GCA_007116245.1 Candidatus Izemoplasma sp.
CAGTTTTTAAATCATCCTTGTCTATATCTTTCAAAGAATCATTAATCATCTTCACAATTTGGTTTTTAGCAATTTCTCTTTCATAGACTTCAACGCTCATCAAAACCATAGATCCATAACCATTTTTTGTAATAAAAACCGGTTCATCACTTTCCTGTACAATCTTGGAAATGTTCGCTGTATTTTTTAACTCATTTATTGGAATTATTTTAGGCATAAAAACACTCCTTAAACTTATTTTGGTATAATTATACCATAATTGTAACTTGTTAACAAGTGTATAAAAAAGGTTCACAACAAGTGAACCCCTCTGAGTATGTTTGATGTTTTATAAATATAAGTCTATACGTTTTCGATTTAGTTTAAACTATCGCTTAGGTTTGATTACACTAACTCTTGGGTCTACTATTGCATACATCAAATCAACGAAAAACAAGAATACCAGTGTAAATGTAGCATAAAAAACTGAAATTAAAACTGTCATGGGGGTGTGGATTGTAATGTACCAAGAACCATATCCTGGCGCAAACATCGATCTTAAAAATAACCATGATGCACCACTCATATTATAAATTTGCTCAACAAAAAAGGATCCTACTACTACAAACACAAACGTTGGTGCAATCTCTGGCATTACAGGTATAAACGACTCTCTAATCAAATGACGCGTAATGGCTTGACGTCTTGTTAAACCTTTTGTACGCAGCAAAAGCAAATGCTCATTATTAAGATTATCGACTAGCTCATTGCGCATCATTGTGGCAAATTTAGCGATAGGCGCAAGCGATAAAGCAAGGACCGGCATTACCCAACCTAAAAGTTGCCAATACAGTGGTGTTTGTACTGAAGGTGGTTGAGGTGGTAGTATAGGAATCATATATCCGAAAACTAAAATTAAGACAAAAATCCATATGAAACTAGGAATCGATCCAACCACTATAAAAAAACCGTTTGATACTTTGTCAAACCAACTCCCTACTTTTATGGCAGAAATGATGCCGAGTGATATACCAAAACTAAAATAAAACGCAAAGGCAATAAGATTTAGTTTAATTGTAATCGGTGCTCTTTCAGCTAGCACCTCCATCACGGGTCTATTATCAGGGTATTTCCAAGTTCCCCAATCCCATTTGGTTATAATATTTGTAAGATATTGAATATACTCATTAAATACATATCCAAATGAATGTGGGAATCTTAGATCCCGTGACCAAATATTTAAATGTGCAACTCTTGTGGCGATAAAAACTAGCGTTAAGGTAAAAAAAACACTTATAATCAAGAACAAAAATCGTATGATAACGTATCGAACAAATGCAATATTATCCCTCCTCACTCATCATCGAGTTTACATTAGATTCGAGAACGTTTTGCTTGATTTCACCTTATCACACTATTTATGATATTTCAATAATGCTATTGGATTGGCTGTGAGCACAAACCTAAATATTACTATGACTTTAAAGTAACTTGCTTTTGGTTAAAATCGGCTATTTGCTATTTAGTCTCTAAGAAGGATAGAAATTTATTAAAAGATAGTGGAAAATACTATGATTATCACCTACAAAAAGAACACTTAGAATAGAAAAAAACTCTCTAAACCATCAATTATGAAGGTCATTAAAACGCCTTTTTTATGCTATTTAGAACGATTATTGCACCTATTTATGATACGGCTCTTTGTAACGAAAGAAATTGTGATATTAGACGTTAGGCTATAACATATTTGCTCTCATACCCCGTATTTAGACCGATTAAAATGAGAGTTTTGAACATACCTTTTTCTCTATATTGAGGTCGGACTAGTTTTTGGGAGACACGTCATTTAGCTCATTTCAGTAAACCGCTATCTATCAATACGCCGATTAATCTCAGCTAAGTTAAAAGAACTCGCTTCATAATTATCAGAATAATTATCGTAATCTTCTTGGAATATTCTCGTTACATCACTACGACTTGATGCTTCAAAGTAGCGATTGACATTACTGTGTCTAATAATATACACGAACTTGTTAAGGTCCTCAATGTATAAAACTTCTTCGATTTGATAGCCGATTAGGATGTCTTCTTCTTCGATGGTAAACGCAATAATTTCAGAAACTTGATCATAAAGTTCGTTTTTAGGAAGGTTGCTTCTAATGAAAGATATACTAAAGAAGAAAGCAATTATTAAAGCAATACCGATAGTGACGAAAAGTTCTTGTGTTTCAGATAAAATTATCCAAGTTTTTGGATGCGAGTGATTCTCTTCAGCATACATTAAAAAGGGTTGAAATTGGATGCCATTTAGAGAACCAACTAGACCAAAAACTTGTAAAAACCAATAGACAATTGACAACATTATGAGTTGCCAAGCGGTTAGTAAATCAAAAGCAAATTTAGTTGGATAAGCTACTAAATAAACGATAAACTGAGCTGCTGCAGAAATGTCGTTTTCTTCTTTAATGACTGTTTTTATAAATTCTGCTGGTACTCTGAAGACGACAATAAAAAGATACATAATCTCAAAGAGAATCGAAAAAAATAAAAACCCTAAATGAACAGGTAGTAATAAGACATTTACCAACACCATAAACCATTTTGAGAAAAGTTTATGATTTTCAAATGAAAAATAGGTTTTGAATGTCATTTTAAAGATATTTTGATATTTTTGCATGCTCTCTCAACCTTTCATCTTTAAGAATTATCTCCTATTATACATTAAAGCCAACAGACAATACAGCATGTAAAATAATCTCATTTTAAGTTTTCTTAAAATTTCATGCTCAATAGGCGCTTAACATAATACCTTTTTTGAAAAAAATGATACTAAGATCCAATGCTTAATTATCTTTAGCTTCATTGTAAAGAAGAGGTTGCTTCTTGATATGGAAATCAATAATAGGAACTATCAAATCAAACTCATCAAATATAAATCTATTATTAGGTTTCTCTTAAAGTTACCAAAACACCTGAAAAAATATCGTGAACCACCATAACTGAAAGTATAAAAGATGTGTATAACAAGGTTTCAATAGTATTTTAGATGCTTGCTTTTAAATTGAACTCTAACGTGAAAGCGGTTAAGAAACCCATTGTCACCAAAAAGACCATAAGTCTAATGTTTGATATTCCTTCTTTTAGAGATTTCTGATATTGATGTGAATTATCAATATCTTCATTAACCTTGACTACTAGAACAGAGTGAGCAATAACAAATGAACTAAAGCCAAAACCAAATAACAACAACATCTTGTGAACTATATTCTGAGTGGAAAACAGATCAAACTTGATAAAAACTACAAAACCTCATAACGCCTTTGTTATGCCATTTATAACAACAGTTGCACCTATTTATGATACGGCTCTTTGTAACAATCTTAGGTGCAATTTATAATATATCCTTCATATAATCTCTCTTAGCATAGATTACTCTAACAATGTTAATGAGTTATTTGTCTTCATCATATAA
>SKIW01000045.1 GCA_007116245.1 Candidatus Izemoplasma sp.
ATGATCTCGTGTTAGTCGGTGCTGGTAGCAGCGCTGGAACAAAAGATTTTGTAAAAACTATCGTTGAAAAACATGGTTCTGTTTATGTCCATGGTGTCGCAATCAAACCAGGTAAACCAACATTAATTGGTGTAATTAAGAGGACTCCTGTTATCGGTATGCCTGGTTATCCAGTATCGACATTTATGGCATTTGAGCTATTTGTGAAACCCTTAATTCAGTACGCCATGCACCAACACTTAATTGAACCAACCCTCGTTAAGGCTACCCTCACAAAGCGTCTTTACACATCACTTGATAGTACCGAATTTGTCCGTGTAAAGTTAAACAAGGTTGGGAAAACCTTAACCGCTACCCCTTTAAATCGCGGTGCCGGGATTACGACAAGCATAGTTCAAGCCGATGGCCTCTTTATCGTTCCTAAGGATAAAGAGGGTTTCGAAGCCAATGAGGTTGGTGATGTTTGGTTATTAAGAGCGCTTGATGATATTGATCAAACACTAACGGTTATCGGTTCACACGATATATTACTAGATGAAATCGATGCTTTCTTTAGAGATTCTGGTTATAAATTATCAAGTACCCATGTTGGAAGCTTTGGTGGTGTGATGGCTATAAAATCAAATGAATGTCATCTCGCACCGATCCATCTAATTGATGATAACGGAAACTATAATCATTACATACTAAGTAAGTATTTAGATAATAATTATGTTTTAATACGTGGAGTTGGTCGTGTTCAAGGGCTTTATACAAAACCAAATAATCCTAAAAACATTCGATCAATTCATGATTTAGAAACTAAAAATCTACGTTTCGTTAACCGTCAACGCGGGAGTGGCACAAGACTTTTTTTCGACTATATTCTAAAACAAGAAAAAATAGCTTCTACTACTATTGAAGGTTATCATTATGAACTTCCAACGCATACGATGGTCGCATCCGCGGTTAAAAACGGGAACTATGATACCGGCTTAGGTATTCAAAGTGTCGCTAATCTTTATCAATTACCTTTTATCAAAGTTGGTGTTGAACACTATGATTTTATTGTTCATAAAACGCACCTAGATACACCTAAAATAAAGCATTTCATTAAGGTACTCAAAAGCACTGAGTTTCATCTCCGTCTACAGTCAATCGGTGGCTACACCATAAATGGCATTGGAGAAATCCTTACTGATAAGGACTGATAATATGAAAGATCGCTTTCAAAGAGACATTGATTATTTAAGAATCAGCGTGACGGATCGTTGTAACCTAAGATGTTTTTATTGTATGCCTGAAGATGGCATCGATAAAAAAGAGCATGATGATATCCTCCGTGATGAAGAAATTATCTCTGCTGTAAAAGCCGCTGTAAAACTCGGATTAAAAAAAATCCGAATTACCGGAGGCGAGCCTTTAGTCCGTAAAGGTATTTATACATTAATTAAAAATATCTCTACTATAGACGGCGTTGAAGAGGTCGTTTTAACAACGAACGGCTTATTATTAAAAGGCAATGTTAAACGTTTAAAAGACGCGGGTGTTAAACGCGTTAACATGAGTCTTGATACATTAAATGAAACAACGTATAAAAACATAACGAGATCAACTCATGCGATTGATTATCATGCAATTATTACAGAACTTATAGAAGAGAATATGCAACCTATAAAACTTAATGCCGTGCTACTAAAAGGCATTAATGACCATGAAATTCCCGATTTTATTAAACTTGCTGATCGTTATAATCTCCATGTTCGCTTTATCGAACTGATGCCAATTGGACAGCTCGATTATAACTATAAACAGCATTTTATTTCAAAAGACGATGTCCTTCTTAAATATCCTGAACTTCAATTCGAGAAGAAATACCGTATTGCAGAATACTACACCATGCCTAGTCACAAAGGTAAAATTGGTTTTATTAATCCCATAAGTCATCATTTTTGTGATCAATGCAATCGTTTAAGACTAACCGCTGATGGCAACTTAAAACCTTGCTTACATACGAACGAAGAAATAAATATACGACAGCTAGACTCAATAGAACTATACAACACATTTAAACAAGCTATTCATCAAAAATCAAGTCGTCATTCGTTACATAAAAATACGAAACCCATTGATCGCTCAATGAATAAAATAGGAGGTTAACATGACACTCACACATATTAATAAAGAGGGCCGCGCTAATATGGTAGATGTTTCAGAAAAAAACATCACTAAACGGATTGCGAAAGCACAAGCGGTCATCACAATGCAAAAGAATACCTTAACGCGTATCATTGAAGGGGATATAAACAAAGGTGATGTCTTAAGTGTTGCACAAGTTGCTGGAATCCAGGGGGCTAAATGGACACACCATCTTATTCCCATGTGCCATCCACTACAATTAACGCATATTGATTTAACGATGAAACATGATTTTAAAACATCGACTTTAACTTTGCAATCGACCGTGATCACAGAAGGTAAAACCGGTGTCGAAATGGAAGCCTTAACCGCTGTAAATATTGCAGCATTAACGATTTACGATATGTGTAAGAGTATTGATAAAACAATGCAAATAGACAACGTTTATCTGCTTGAAAAGTCAGGTGGAAAAAGCGGTTTATTTACTCACCCTAACGTAAAGGAGAATGACAATGGCTAAAGTAATCGCGGTAAATTTAAGTGAAAAAAAAGGCGTTATCAAAACACCCATCGAAAAGGGCATATTTATTGAAGATTTCGGGCTAAAAAACGATGCCCATGCAGGAAAATGGCATCGTCAAGTAAGCTTGCTCGGATTAGAAAGCTTTGATAAGCTAGCAAAACTAGGTGACTTAAAGCATCTTAAACCAGGCATTTTCGCTGAAAATATTACCACTGAAGGCATTATTTTATATACGTTACCCATCGGTACACATATAAAAATAGGTGATACGTTACATGAAGTAACACAAATTGGTAAGAAATGCCATCATGGTTGTGAGATTTTTCATAAAGTTGGCGATTGTGTAATGCCTAGAGAAGGCATTTTTACAAAAGTTTTAAAAGGGGGCACCATTCAACCTGGCGATGCTATAGAAGTTATAGAAAAGGCGCTTTAAGCGCCTTTTTATTATGTATGAATATGGATTGAACCTGAAAGTGTACTTCGAGAAATAATTTCAATATGACGTTTCTCTTGGTTCTTAATATTTATGTTCCCACTTATTGAGGATAACGAAATCTTGTTTGGGTAAAATTCTTTCCCCCGGACATCACCACTCACACTGTTCACCTTACAGGAATCCGCTTTGCTATCTTCAAGATACATATCACCACTAACCGTATCTAAATCAATATACTCTTCAATCGCTGATGATAACACAAACAAATCACCACTAACTTGAGAGCTCTTTAAGGAACTTAAGCGGCTTTTATCCAGCGTTATATCCCCACTAACGGTATACCATTGAGCTTCTGTGATTTCCAATTTTGATACTTTAATGTCACCACTGACTGTGTTCATTTCTAAATGTTTTATGTTAAATCCATCGAGATGGACATCGCCACTCAAAGTTGAATGTTTAAAATGATTTATCGCTAAGCTTTTGGGTATTTCAATAATAAACTCAATCCCTTTACCCCTGCTTAGAAAACTTAAAAACTGTGTTAATTTTGGCGCTTCAACCTTTAATGTATCATTTTTAAAACTAACTTCGTAGCCTGATGGCTCCTTATTACTTCTACATAAAACGCGTATTGATTTGCTATCTACTAGTTTATATTCAGTGGTTTCAGTAGACATACTCACACTAACATCAATACTAGTCGATTGAACTTCAAACTCTTTTAGAATATGTTGTGTTTTTTGTGTCTCAGTCGAAGTGTCTTTTTCCTCGAAATCCGCTAATCCTTCGGCAATCTCTTCAGGCTTTCCAAGCTTTGTGAGTATTTCTTCTTCACTTAACCCTTCTGATTTAGCTTCTTCAATCATATCCTCATGATCTTTAATTATATCCTCTATTTCAATAGCCGATATGTTTTTATTCTTCAAAGCGTTTCTTAAATCGTTTAAAAATGTCTTCATTTTTCTTTCCTCCTTGGTTAATAATTCGGTACACACCACCGATAAAAGCATCCCACTCTTCGCGGAGTTTTAAATAATACACAAACCCTTCTTCAGTCATTCGATAGTATTTTCTAGGTGCACCTTCATTAGACTCCTGAACATACGTTTCGAAGTATGATTCTTTTGTTAAGCGCCTAAGTATTGGATATATCGTATTTTCACTAACATCGATGAACTCAGAAAGTTCATGTATAATACGATATCCATACAAGTCTTTTTCAACCAGTATTGATAAAACGCAAAGCTCTATAATTCCACGTTTGAACTGAGCATTCATAACATCACCTCGTATCAATTATAACACAGTACTATTCATTACACAATACCTTAATAAAAAAATAACAACCTTATAAAAAAGCTTGTTATTTATGGCGTTTATCGTACTTCGATTTATCAAACTTCATCGCTGTACCTTTCTTATTACGTTTAGCTTGATACATTGCAAAATCAGCATATTCGATAAGTTTATAAATATCGTCCGTGTCTTCATTGTAAACAGCATAACCCGTTGACATTGTAAGAGTCACTTCTTTATTATCTATTTTATAGGGTTTATCGACTGCTTTTAATGTTTTCGTTAACTCGTCTAAATCCTGAGTACTCACATCGTCTAACCCTGCTATAAAAATACCAAACTCATCACCAGATATCCGCATTTTAATCGCATTTTCAAGATTAACATGCTTTAATCTTCTTGAAAATTCAACAAGAATCTGATCTCCAACATGGTGCCCATAATTATCGTTAATTTCTTTAAAATCATCTAAATCAATGAAGCAAAAAATACCTTTTTTACTTTGGTGATTGTGAATCATATGCATTATTTCATCATGGTATTGGTAACGACTAACCAACCCTGTTAAAGGGTCTTTAACTAGACGACTATTAAGAATTTTATTTAAACGCGCAAGCTCATGGTTTAATTTAGTTGCTTCACGAGATTTATTTAATAGATCACTATTCAGTTTTTGAATATTTTCGAAATAGAAGTTTGATTCAAACTGCTTACTCGTATTTCGATGATAAATAAGTTCTTCAGAAACATACCTTAAATAAGGGTAAATAATGTTGATTGATTGTTCGCTTAAAGTTTGATTGATTCCATATAATAATATAAAATTACCTGCTAAACAATAGATAATGGTATACTCACTATCTAAAATTCTCAACTTTTCAATAACCCCTTCTTGTTCGCTTGCACTTAAAGCGTTATCAAAACGCTCAATATTTTCATTATCTAACCAGGATTTTAGTGAATGCGGTAATTTTTTCGCGTGATTAAGCTGGGTAAATAGTGGTTTCTTAATAACACCTTCACTATTTATTAGCACTAAAAAGTAATTTGTGTTCGGTACTAAAATGTCTGATTTGCCCATTTTATAAGCCCCCTAGCATCTTTAGCATATATGCTTATATCCCATTTATTCCACAGTTCGTCAGTCGAATTAAACGCTTGTCCCCCAACCGCAATTTTAATATGCGCGTGTTTTTCATTTAAAGCATCTACAATCCGCTTACATTCCACTAAATGTTGTGGCATCGTTACAGACAACACCACTAAATCCGGTTGATATTTTTTAATGTTCTTTAATATCGTCTCTTTGGTGATTGCAGATCCTAAATATATACTGTTCCATCCTTCATACTCAAAAAGATCTGAAATCATTCGTGCACCCATTTCGTGAAGTTCTTTTCCTACACTAAAAGCAATTAATGTTAATCCGTTTTTCTCGGTACTGAAAATGATATCATAGAACTGGGATAAAACCGTTTGCGTAATCGATGTCATATAGTGCTCTTGATCGGCACTAATCTCTCCTCGATACCACATGTTCCCAATCTCATACATAACCGGTTGTAAAACATCGACATAGACTTCCATTAAAGATAGTGACATTTTAGGTAATCCTTTAATATAGTCAACCGCTGAAGAGACATTTCTATTTAGAAGTAGCGTTATATAATTTTTACAGTGTATACTATAAGGACTATGTTTATCTGCCGAAGATTTTTCTTCAGAACTCGCGGTTCTTATTTGTTCTATCGCGGTTTTTATATAGTCTTGAACCAGAGAATATATTTTAGCATCCGAATGATTTTTAAGACTTTCCTCAATTAACCTAAAGTGCGTTGTCATTTGTTCTTTAATCTTTTTAGTTGATACATCATCCATCAAGTTAAACATTAATTGTATCAGCCAATCGATATAGTTTTTGAAAATCGCTTTTTCCTCTAATCTTATAGCCACTTCCAAAAAACTGAGATTATGTAAAGTATCCTCATACATTTTTTGCTTACGGTAGTCGCTATACTCTGATTCAAGTCTTTTATCAACTTCAAAGTGCTTTTCATACACTTCCTCTGCAACTTTATGAAAATCTTTCGATAAATCATGAATTAGTAGTCCCATAAAATCACATCCTCATCGTTTATACTTAATCATACTCCAATTTTATATATTAAACAAATACCGTGTTAATTACTTAAAACCATTTCATCTTCTTAAATAATAAGAACATAAATCCCGCTAATAAAAAACATAGACCTATAAATATGGCTAAAGAATGTTCATACTCTAAAATATCAAAATGAACAAAGTTCATCCCAAAAAATCCGGTTAAAAACGATAACGGAATAAAGATAGCTGAAAATAACGTTAAAGTTGTCATAATTCGATTCATTTTATTGGATTGATTGTTAATATGGAGGTCCAATAAATGCCTCATCTGTTCTCTAGACTGATTTAAGTATGTATCTAATCGCTGTAAATGATCTTTTAAATCATCGTAATATATCTCGTTTTCTAGTTTTACAAAATTGTTTTTACGGTTTAAAAATGTCGTGAGTTCTTCTAGCATTGGTGATACTGAAGCTTTAAGCTGCAAAAGCTTTTTACGAATCAAGTAAAACCTCTCTTGGTCAACTTCTTTTGATTCAAGTATTTCTTCTTCAAATTGCGTGCTCATCATCTCTAACCATTCATACATCGACAACTGATGATCCGTAACAATATCCATAATCTGATATAACAAAAAATCAATTGAACTCGTTTTAAGTTCTTTATATTTGTTTAGCAATTCTGGTAGAGCTTCTAAATAAACAGGGGATTTTTCATGAAACGTGATAACGGTATCCTCAAACATCAATAAACTCATATAGTCTTGATACTCATTTTCTTCATAAATGTACTGAACATGTAAAACGCCAAATACATAGTTCTCACGATACTCTAGTCGTGTTCGTTGTTTAACATTAAAAATATCTTCTAAGATTGTATCCTCTATACTATAATAGTCTTTAATCTTTTCAATTTTCTTGATATCAGATAAACCCACGACACTAATATAATGCTTATAGTTTTCTAAAGGTTTAAGATCATTCGTGACTTTTACATCCTTTTCGTTGTAATGATACTGAGTAATGCTCGTTTCGATATGATTGTAATCGCCAGTATATATATTCGTTTTTGGTATATAGTATTCTTTCACTTTCATGTTGAGCCTCCATTTTTAATGCATTTTATATCATCGTTCTCGACTTTATTTACATAGTTTGATACCGGGTTTAGTTCAAAGTCTTTATACGATTGATATACAAAATCTTCCACAATTTCTTCATTCATTGATGATAGGCTTAACCATTTCTTAAGATATTTTTTATCGATTGTTAGCGGCATGCGAGTGTGAACTTTTTTTAACTTAGCTTCAGCCGGTGTTGTAATAATACCACATGTAAATTGCTTTTCATGCGTTTCATCAATGTAGCTATCCCATAGCCCTGCCATAGCAAAAATTTCTCTTTTATGTTTAACTATATGATAAGCTTGTTTTTGGTTGTTTTCATTACTCCACTCATAAAACCCATCGGCAATAATTAAACAGCGTTGTTTTTTAAATGCAGATTTAAACATCGGTTTACTTATCAGCGATTCCTGTCGAATATTGATTACCGTAAAGGGTTTTGCCTGTGGAGATTTTTTTCCTGCTACAAAACCCCATTTCAAATAACCGACCCGATATTTTTCACCATCATAAATCACGCTAATAACGTTTTGACCGGGTGCAATGTTATATCTCGGATAATGATCAAAATCTTGTAAAATAGGCGAATCAAATATCTCGTTTAAATATGCATTTAGTTGTTCTTGATCAATGGTTAATGTAAACCGTCCACACATATTAATCACCCCCTTAATGATAATTTATTATAATGTATCCTTCCGCAATGTACAAGGAAAGCGTTAACTGATATAATGAGTTTATGATATTCTATAGGAGGGTTTTATGCAACGTAGAGAAATGAAAGCTCTAGCAAAAGAACGATTTACACTACAGTATAGTGTCGCAGTATTAGGTGTTCTAATTGTCCTCGCCTTATTTAGTGCTGTAAGCACAGCTTCAATTGGTCTTTTAGCTATATTCGCACTACCGATTTTTATTGGTGAATCTAAACTTTTTATGAAACTTCATTATGAAGACCAAACCGATCTAAAAGTATTATTTGATGGATTTTCTACAAAACACTATCTTACTAACGTTTTAGTAATGGTCTTAAGAATCATTTTTCTTATTTTATGGACATTTTTATTTATTATTCCAGGACTTATTAAAAATTACTCCTACGCGATGGTGCCGTTTATTCTAGCGGATGAAAATACCGATGATGCAACACGCAATAATGCCATTACTAAAAGCCGAGAAATCATGAATGGACACAAACTCGAACTTTTTATCATTGATTTATCGTTTATCGGTTGGTTTATCTTAAGTGCTTTTACATTTGGTATTTTGTTTGTACTATATGTTCAACCTTATTATATTCAAACACGTGCGATATTTTACGATAAAATCAAATCTTAATAAAAAAAGCCATTGGCTTTTTTTTATAATACATCCACTAAATCTAATGATTTTTTCGACTTACGTTTAACTTCAAAAATAGGTGTCATCCAACGCATTTGTAAACTTAAAAGAAACGGTAATACCAGTGTTACAAACACTGTGCCTTGATTGATAAGTCCAAATCCTAATCCGGCTATGAACGCGGTTATTAAACCTAAAATCATACCTAAGCTTTCAACCGTAATACGGGTTAAAAATACATTTTTTGTTTTAAAATAATCCATTAATAACAACATCAGTTCATCAATTACAGTCGCTTTAGACCGTGTAAGAACGACGAGTGCTAATCCAAAGCTTAATAACACCATGCCTCCTAAGTAAAACCCTATTCTTAACGCGGTGTTATCTGGATAATATGTCCTAAAAATTAGAATATCCCAAAAATCAAAAGCAATAGATATGGTAATAATAGACGCGAATATATATAAGTACTTGTACGATCGTCTTAAAAAAATAATTATCATGATTAAAAACACCTGTATAATAAACGCACTCATACCTAATGTAATATTTAACAAGACATGTAAATGGTATGTAAAAGTGTCCCATGGTGCGGGACCAAAGTGACTTCGAATCATCATGTTCACACCGAGTACTAAAATAAAGATTCCTAAAATAAACTGTACACTAGTTCGAAACCCTTTTATTGAGTGTATTGTATTTTTAAACTCTTCTTGCACTGTACTCCACCTCGTTGCTTTTTAATAACCCTATTATAGCATTTATAAACCAATAGCCTATTTTATTAGGCTTTTTTCTTTGTTGCTACAGGTTTCTTAACGGTTTTAGGTTTTGCAACGGTTTTTTCATTATGCACCACGATTTGTGTAAAGGGAATCGTGATGTTATGTTTATCAAACAACAGCTTCATCTCACGGTTCAAATCTCTCGTGGTTTGTAGTTTATGTGATTCGTAAGTACGCCCAACAACACGTAAAATAACCGCAGAGTTCGCGAGTTCTTGGACTCCAAAATAGAAAGGACCTTCAATAATCGCAGGAATACTCTCACGGATATGATGAAGATTATTTTGAATAATTTTCTCTACTTTCTTAATATCTTGATCATATCCTATGGCGATATCACATATCGATGGGGATAAATTGCTCGATAAATTAATCGCACCTCGAATATCAGAATTATTCATAATCTTTGTATCACCTGTAATGCTTTCAAACTTCGTTGTACGTATACTCATCTCAATAACCGTTCCTCTAAACCCATCGATCTCAATCACATCCCCTATTGAAAACTGTTTCTCTGAGATAATAAAAATCCCGCTTAATAAATCCTCAATAACACTTTGTGCCCCGAAGCTTATTGCTAACCCTAAAATTCCTGCCCCAGCAAGCAGTGTCGGTGCTTCAACACCCCATGCACCGAGGATTAAGAAAATCGCGATAATGACTAATACATATTTAAGCATACCATTAATAATAATACCTATTGTCTCACTCCGTTTGGTATGTTTAAAAAATAAAATAAAGAGGATATTAAGGATTTTAGATAAAACCCAAATAAAGACAATAATTGTGAGTGTTTCTAATAATGTTACATGATGTTCTTCAAAGAACGATGCTAAATTAAAAAACCGACCGATGGTGTCTCCAATCATTTCTCCAACGACCGTATCTTCTAAAAAGATGTCCGCTAAAATACCGACAGGCACTAATATCGCAACAAGTAAAAATGCCAATAAATTTGATTTTTTACGCCGCTTTAATTTGTTTTTTCGTTTGACTTCTTTAACAATTTTTTTAGGCATATTTACTCCCCTTCACCTAATAATATATGGTTATTTTCTATCGTGTAGGTTTCCCATGTTTTTACACCAAACCCAACACTCCCGACTAACGTAATTTCATAGTGTGTATCCGGCAATACATTTACATCTCCTTGATTTTGTCCTCTTACTAAATCAATCTCTATAAACTCAGTGTCAGATATAATCATAAGTTTTATACTTTCTTCATTAAAACGATTATTCTCGTCTTGAACATATATCTCGTAATATAATGTTCCAAGTTCAACTTCTAGTCTATTCACTTGTATCTCCGGTAGACTAAAGATGTACAAAAATCCAAATCCTAAAACAGCACCCATACCAATCCAAGTTTTAATGAGTTGCTGCAAAGTTGATGGTTTTTGATGAACTGCAAGCTTAGCATTTGTTTTCAAAGCTTACCTCCTTAATAAAATATACTTATATTATACGCTATCGACTTTCATTTCTACTTATAAAAGAAAAAAGCTCTGTTAAGAGCTTTAAAAATACATCTTTATAGAATCAATAGCTGTATCATCATTAAGACAATAATATCTAACAATATCTATGTTCTTTAATAAATAATCTAATAAAGGTTCCACAATATCTAGTTGATTAATCGTTTTAGGACGATAAAGATTTCGCATAAGCTCAATGACTTTTTCTGTTGTATGCATCTCATCAATTTTATTCGTCATTCCTTGTTTTAAAAAGATAATCCGATTTAAGGGATACTGCTTGTTTTGATTAATCCCTTCTGATCCTGACCAGGGTGATCCAGTGATATATATATGAGTGTCTTTTTTATATAGTAATGGTTTATCATCATTTAATATAAATGCATCTTGATACTTCTTAAGAACACGTTTAGCCAAGGTTGTCTTCCCTGTACCAGAAGGTGCAGATAATAGCGTAACGGTATCGTTATATACGACTGCTGATGCGTGAAGTGCAATAACCTCATGACGGTATGCTAAATCGAAAAAAACCATGCCTGTTAGTACGTATTCGACTTCATCTAAATTATCGTATGCCTGTTTAGAAAGCGAAATAGTATAATGCTTTTTATCTACGCTTAAATGGATACGATGCGCTAGTTTCCCATGGTAAAAAGCGTAAAGGGTTTGCCCTTGTGCGTTTTTAAACAACCTTTGTGTTGCAGTTGTTTTAGCCGGTGTATCATTAGGCATTGTCAAACTATCTACAATCTCACAAGAAATGCTATAATCAGGTTTTTTAGATGTTTGATAGGCATCAATCTGAGATGTAAAAAACCGTTCAAACTGATAATTAAGTGTTAATACAATGTCGGTAACTTCAATCGTTTTTTTCATAGTAATCCTCTAGGTATGGCATCCAAAAATATTGTATCATACCTTAAAGACTTTTCGAAGACATGAATATGATACTTATTATTTATTTCGGTGGGGCGCTTCGAATAAATAAAATGATTCCCACAATTGTCGATATCACTGCTATATTAAGTGAAATTATCATAAGAAACACCATCACAATACCACCCCACCCAGGATCTCCAAAGTAAATCTCCGTTAAGTAATAAAGACCGAATGATAAGAAAAAAGCCGGAATTAGAAATACGAGTAAGCGATGTATCTTTCTAAGCAATAATCCAATTACCGTGCTAATTCCCGCTACAATAGTAGTAAAGATCATGATTTGAACAATTTGGTTAGGCTCCACATCGATACCTCCTTGTTTACCTTCAGTCTAGCATAAGGCCTATCGCTTATCGAGGAGTATGCTTTAGTGAAGTCCTTTTAAGCATAAAAAAAAGCCGTGTTCAAACACGACATTAGATGCTATGGTGACCCGTA
>SKIW01000023.1 GCA_007116245.1 Candidatus Izemoplasma sp.
ATCATTAATTTAGCGGATACAACGTATGATCCTGTTGCGAAAGCCATGCGACTGCATTTAAGAAAAAGGGGGATTTACAAGCGTGTGCCTTGTGTTTTTTCTGAAGAAGTTCCGGTTAAAACAGCACATGATACAGTGGTTTCATCTAGTCCTTTTGTCCCACCTATGGCGGGATTAGTTGCGGCTTCATATATTGTTAGAAAAATTTTAGAGGAGGTTAAGCAATGAAATCGATTGTCTTAGCGGGTGGTTGTTTTTGGGGTGTTGAAGCGTATTTCAAACAACTTTCCGGTGTTAAAGATACTACAGTTGGCTATATTGATGGCAAAAAAGCGTATCCAACGTATGAAGAAGTGTGTCGGGGTTCTGGACATGCGGAAGCCGTTGAGATTGTGTATGATAATCAAGAAATCTCGCTAAAAAAGGTGCTTGATCATTTGTTTAATATTATTGATCCTACTTTAATGAATCGCCAAGGACCGGATATTGGGGTGCAATATCGATCAGGGATTTATAATTTTGATGTGCATGAGGAAGCGATGATTAAAGATTATTTAACTGATGTACAAAAGCAGTATAAAAAGCCGCTTCACGTTCACGTTTTAAAGCAAGCGACGTTTTATCCTGCGGAAGCGTATCATCAAGATTATTTAGATAAAAATAAAAACGGGTATTGTCACGTTAATTTACAAAGTTATAAAAACGTAGAGTAGGTGAGTTTATGAAACGTCTTGATTATATTAGCTGGGATGATTATTTTATGGGCGTTGCGCAATTGAGTGCCATGCGCAGTAAGGATCCTGTGACACAAGTGGGGGCCTGCATTGTCAATCAGAAGAAACGGATTGTTGGGATTGGGTATAATGGCTTTCCTATCGGACTTGATGATGATGTTTATCCTTGGGGTAAAGAAGGTGAGTTTGTCGATACTAAATACCCGTATGTGGTTCATGCAGAGCCTAATGCGATTTTAAATAGTACGGTAGAACTTGATGGAGCGACGCTTTTTGTTACGCTATTTCCTTGTCATGAATGTGCGAAGTTGATTATTCAAAGTGGGATAAAGGAAATTGTTTATCGTGAAAATAAGTATCAGGACAAAGCGAGTGTTCAAGCGAGTATGCGGATGCTGAAAGATGCCGGTGTGAGTACCCGTCAGATTCAGCCATTGCGAGTGACTTTAGATGATCAGTAAGGCTTGGAAAAAGTACCGTAAGTACTTATTCGTTTTAATGATTCCTTATACCTTTGTCGTTTTAATGATGACGGTGCGCGCTGATTTTACAGTAACAACACCGGGTGGGTTATCGAGTGTTGAAAACTCGATTCGTTTTGAGGAAGAGTATCCGACGGAAAGCGCGTATTTTTCGATATATATTATGTCTTTTTCACGTCCGACGTTGTTTCAAGTGTTTTTAATTCAATTCGATGAGGAAAATGATTTGCGTGTGATTCCTAGACAAGCCCCACGCGTAGATTCTAGAGTGGATTTTGAAGCGGGAAGTTTAAGCGCGGATAACGCTTGGAATCAAGCGGTCATTGCGCTTTATAATTATTTGGATATTGCGATTACGTATGAAGAAAAACTGCAAGTGGTGCGTTATTATAATACGATTAGTCAGCGCAGTGATTCTGGCGCTGAAATTGCGATTCGTGATACGGTTTTAGAAGTCAATGGACGTACTGATATTATCGCCGCGATTAACGATGTACCTTGTGGTGAAGAAGCGTTGTTTTTAGTTGAGAAGGAAGCAACGAATGAACTTGAAGAGATTTATATTAAGAAACAAGAAACGACGCTTGGATGTGTTTTTTTAATTCAATTGGACACGTATTATGAAATCATTGACAAAGCGCTTGATTTTGAGGTCGCTTTTTCGTTAATTGGTGGACCGAGCGGCGGTTTAATTCAGTTTCTATATATGTATGATGTTTTAACGGCGGTTCCGCTTGCAGAAAACTTAGTTATTTCTGGGACCGGTGGTTTAAGCGCTACAGGACAAGCGGTATCGGTTGGTGGAATTAGACAAAAAGTGATTACCGCACAGCGTAATCAAGTAGATATCTTTTTTGTCCCACATTTAAGTGATTCGAGTAGTGATAATTATATGACGGCGATGCGGGTAAAAGAAGAACTTGAGTTGGATTTAGTGATTGTGGGGATTCAGCGCTGGGAAGATGCTGTAAACTACTTATTGGCGTTAAGGGAGGATGAGTAATGTTTAATCTATGGAAAATAGTATTAAAGGGTTATCCTCTTAAATCGCATTTGCAAGCGTTATTGATTGGTTTTGTGATTAGTACGTTTATTATTTTTCCGTTTATAGCTGGATTGATTAATGCGTTGCTGATTTATATTAGTTTTATTTATCCGATACTTATTGTGATGAATTTATTTGTGAGCCTTTGGATGTTTTTAGCGGTTTACTTTTATTTAGCTAGTTTAAAGGATTCAAAGGAAACAGTTCCATTTGAGTTTAAGAAGACGGTATTAATTATGGGAACCGTTGAAGCGGCAATTTGGTTTTTTATCGGATTAGTTTTAATCTTTACGATTACCCCAAATATATTATAGATAGGATGTTTTTTATGCCGAATAAATTTAAAATACTGATTGGGAGTGTTATTGGATTAGTGGCGCTTGATCAGTTTACGAAGTATCTAGTCGATACGCGAATATATTATAACTACACAACACGCGCGGGAGAGAGTTTTACGATTATTCCGAGTTTTCTTAAGCTTACGCATCACCGTAACACGGGCGCTGCTTGGGGATCATTTGAAGGACAACTGGTCTTTTTTATTATTATCACGATCATTGCGCTTGGGGTATTTATTTATTTGGCAAAAGATATTGATTATAAGAAGATGTTTTTTTATTCTTTAGGGATAACCTTGTTAATCGGTGGTACGTTAGGGAATTTTATCGATCGGCTATTTCGTCATGATAACGCGGTTGTCGATTTTATTGATACCTATATCTTCGGATATAACTTTCCGGTCTTTAATGTGGCAGATATGGCGTTGACGATTGGCATGATTGCCTTTGCGATTGATATATTCTTGCTTGAACCAAAGCGTAAGAATGAAAGTGTGGGTGAGGTTCATGAAGACACGCTTTAATGTCACCGAAGAAGAACATGGTAAACGCCTTGATATAATGTTGGTTGAGCGTAATAAAGACTGGACACGTACGCAAATCAAACAATGGATTGATGAAGCGTATGTGACGGTGAATGGTGTGAGTAGTAAGTCGAGTTATAAGGTCAAAGTAAAGGATGTTATTATTGTGGATGTCCCCGACGCAAAACCGCTTGAGCTTGAAGCGGTTAACCTTGATTTAAATATTGTTTATCAAGATGATGTTTTGCTTGTGATTGATAAACCGAGTGGGCTGATTGTTCATCCTTCTTCAACGAGCAATGCCGTGACTTTAGTGCATGGTTTACTTGCGGAAGTTGATGATTTAAAAGATATTGGGGACCGTTTACGTCCTGGTATTGTCCATCGTTTAGATAAAGATACGAGTGGATTAATGGTGGTTGCTAAGGATAAAGATGCTTTGTTATACTTACAGAAAGCGTTAAAAGAACATAAAGCAAAACGCGAATATATTGCGCTTGTAGAAGGGGTTGTTCCTCATCAAAAAGGCAAGATTGATGCACCGATTGGGAGAGATCCTAAACAGCGTAAAAATATGAGTGTTGTTCAAGGTGGTAAGCCGAGTATTACGCATTTTGAGGTTATTGAACGTTTTCCAGAACAAACGCTGATACGGTGTCGTTTAGAAAGTGGTAGAACGCATCAAATTCGCGTTCATTTGAAATATATTGGTTTTCCGGTTTACGGTGATCCTAAATATGGACGTAAAAAGACGGATATTGAATATGGTCAGTTCCTTCATGCGGAACGGCTTGGGTTTAATCATCCAAAGAGTAAAGAATATTTAGAGTTTAAGAGTCCTTTACCGGATTATTTTGAAGCGAAATTGACGGAGTTAAGGGGTCGTTAAAATGGCGGATATTTATATGCATGAACGTCTTGCTAAAGAGGTTATGAAGGCGCGTAAGATAACTGAACACACGGCGCTTTTTTTACTAGGATCACAAGGGCCTGATCCGTTTTATTATGTCGTGTTTTCTGAAGATTTTAAACCGGCACGGGAAATTGGAGATCGCTTGCATGATACGAACATTAATCGGTTATTAACCCGGATGACGAATTATGTGAAAGACCACTATTCTGATGCGTTGTATGCGTATTATCAAGGCTTTCTGTTACATTTTGCGCTCGACACGAATATTCACCCTTATGTTTATCATCATGTCGGTGTGTTTGATTCTGAAGATTCTTCTACACAAGCGATGCGCGGGTTACATTTAAAGTTTGAGCGAAGCATCGATAAAATCTTAGTAGAAGAGGATCACCGTAAGAAAGCGCATCGCTATGCATGGATTAACGGAGTTCCCAAAGTTTCTGCGAAAAAAGACTTAGAAAATCTTTATGAGCATGTCGTGTTTGAAACCTTGAACGTGGCGAATGGAGGTAAACTCTTTTTACGTGGGGTTAAAGGCATGAGAAGGGTTATTAAGTTATTTATGAAAGATCGCTTTGGGTTTAAGAAATGGATTTATCGTTTAATCGATAAACGAAGTACTTCTCAAGATTTGTTTTATGAAGATATGTCGTTATATGGTGATGTCGAAGCGTACGACTTTTTAAATCGAGAACACCGTAGTTGGCGTCATCCAATAACGAATGAACCGTCTCAAAAAAGTGTTGATGATCTTTATTTGGATGCGTATGAGGATGCGTTAAAGTATTTAGCTGCGACTGAATCATATATTAAAAATGGTCAATCTCTTGATTTTAATGTTTTGTTTGGAAATCGTTCGTTTAATTCGGGTATTGATTGTGAGGATCCTCGTTCGATGCAGTATTTTAGTCTTTATCGCTAAAATCTTTAAAAAAACATTATAAAAATTATAAAGAGCCGTTCATGTGGACGGCTCTTTGATTTCAAATTTCTTAGTTAATGTCAAGCATGTTTCTTTCATTTTTCTTATGCTACAATAAATGTACCATTAATTTGAGGAGGGATGAAATGGATCAGTATAAACAATCGCGCGATGTTTTATGTATTGATTTAAAAAGCTTTTTTGCGTCTGTTGAATGTGCTTTACGTGGTCTTGATCCCTTTGAAACGCCTTTAATTGTGGCGGATAAAAGTCGTGGTAATGGGAGTATTGTCCTGGCGGTTACGCCGTTTTTAAAAGCGCGGGGACTTAAGAGTCGTTTTCGGCTTCATGAGTTGCCTGAAGATATTCAAGATTTGATTGTGGCGAAGCCTAGGATGAAAGCGTATCTTGCATATTCTCAAAAAGTGATTGAAGTGTATCTTTCGTTTATTGCGCCAGAGGATTTACATATTTATAGCATCGATGAAGCGTTTTTAGATGTGACTTCGTATTTGAAGTATTATAAATGCGATGCTGAAACGTTGGCTAAGCGGATTTTACAACGTGTTTTAGATGTCACTAAAATTCCTGCGACGTGTGGGGTTGGTGATAATCTTTTGTTAAGTAAATTAGCGTTAGATTTATATAGTAAAACAGCATCTTCTGGTATTGCGGTAATGCGTTATGACGATGTTTCAGAAAAGTTATGGCCGATTCAACCGTTAAGTAAGATGTGGGGCATTGGAGAAAGAATGGAAAAACGGTTGAATTATTTAAACATTTATTCGGTTTATGATTTAGCGCATAGTTCACGTGATCAATTGAAGAAATTATTTGGGGTTATCGGGGAAGAACTTTATTTTCACGCCCATGGGATTGATCAATCGATTATTCGAGAAAAGCATTATTACCATATTCCGATGAAAAGTGTGGGGTTAGGTCAAACGTTATTTAGAGATTACAACGGTGAAGATATTTTTACGGTCCTTTTAGAGATGACCGATGAAGTTGCGGAACGTTTGCGATTCGTGCGAAAAGAAGCGAGTACGCTTTCTTTAGGGATACGCTACAGCAAAGGTTATGAAGGCGGTTTTTCACGTCAAACAACGTTTGAGGTGCCGACTTGTGATTCAGAGGAGTTACTCGATGCGATATTACGGCTGTTTCATCGTTTTTATGAGGGTTATCCTATTCGACAGGTTTTTATTCGCGCGACTAAGCTTACGCCGTATCGCGCTGCCTGGCAAGCTTCCTTCTTTAGCGATGTGATTCGTAAAGAAAAACGCCAACAGCTTTGGGAGAGTATCGATGTGATTCGGAAGCACTATGGAAAATCGAGTGTCGCTCGGTTAATTTCGTATTTAGATTCTGGTACAGCGCTTGAGCGATCGACGTTGATAGGGGGTCATCATGGATAAAGTCTATCATGATCGGAGGATGTTAAAGTGGTTGCCTTTTCAATCTTTAACAGAACAAGGAAAAGATATTTTAAAGCTTCTTGAAAATCAGTATGCGCAAACGCAACCGAGTTTATCAGAAGACCAGTATGAAGAGATGCAGTACCGTTTTGAAGAAGCTTACGCAAGGCAAGAACCGGTCACAGTTGGGTATTTTTCAGCGGGGAGAAAGCGGTGTTTAAGTGGTGTGATTTTAACGGCGGATCTCAGTCAAGGTCTACTTGTTTTAAATACGGGTACGATTGCGGTAAAAACCATTATTAGTTTAAAATAAAAACGACTTAGCGTTAGTAAGCTAAGCCGTTTTTTTCTAGAAAATCGATAATAATTGAAAGCGGTATGGCAAAGTTATCGACATCGGATCCACTCGCACTCCAAGTGTTGATGCCTAAAATATGGCCGTTAATATCGGTAAGTGCGCCACCGCTACTACCGGGATGTAAAATCGCACTATGGTATATGACATCGAAATCGACACTTGAAATTGTATACATGCTTATAAATATCCCGTAAGTTACCATATGTCTAACGCTTTGCGGGTTCCCTGTGGCTAAAATAAACTCGTGGTTAAGAGGCGGTGATTGTCTTGCGTTTAAATCGAAAATGTGGCCTTTATAGGTATTGGTAGTAAAGCGTAGCACGGCTAAGTCCACACTCGCATCATAAGCGATGAGAGAAGCGGTGTAATCCTCGTTAGACAATGTTTCTATTCGGCTTGTCTGTCCACGTGTGAGGCCTTCAGAAACAAGAATATGGTAGTTCGTAAGAACATAGTAGTTTGAACCTTCTTGGTAAAATATAAATCCTGAACCTTGGGTTGTGCCTGATTTAGATAAACGGTTTCCAAAAATGGTGCGGAATTGATCGGTTTCGATATAGAGGTTTGCTTCTCGCAATACATCGCGTGTTTCAATCATTTTTGTTAAAGAAAGTAAGTCCTCTTCAATCACAGGATCGGTTGAATCAGGTGGATCAACAATCGGAGAAATCGCTGAAGGATCATCTTCGTCTTGTGATGGTGGTGAATCCTCAAAAAAGCTATCGAAATAATCATCGATCGCTTGACAAGCACTTAAAAAGATTAAACTAAATACGATAAGAAGAAACGTTAATAGTTTACGCATACTATCACCTCATCTATGTAACCGATACGGAAGGCTTTTTGTTGGGTTAAGCAATAATATCTTGGTATTCATCGTAACGTTCGAAGGCACGGACAACGTAAGAACATTGCGGACGAATTTTAATGTTTTCTTCCCGTGCGTACTCAACGAGACGATCAAGCAGTTTTTTTGCGAGGTTTTGACCACGGTGTTCTGGTGAAACATATGTGTGGTTCGCGATAATGACTTTGTCATTTTCGATTGCGTAGGTGATGCGGCCGATAGCGGTCGCTTCGGTTTCACCAATATAGAAGCTTTGATTGCCTTTTTTAATATCCATAAAATCACGTCCTTTCATATAGTTATATTATACAATGAATCTTTGTTTTAGCGTTTTTATATGTACTATTTCTTGACAAAATGCTAAATGATGTTATTATAAAACTGTAATCATTACAATTTTATAATTAATATAGGTGATACAATGGAAAACACCAGTGAACTATTAAGACAACACGATATTAAACCTTCATTTACACGTGTTATGATTTTCGATTATTTAAAAGAAAATCTTAATCATCCTACGGTTGATGAGATTTTTCAGGCATTGCAAACTTCCTTACCTACGCTATCTAAGACGACGGTATATAATACGCTGGATTTGTTTATCGATAAGCATTTAGTTCAACCTCTTTTGATGAACCAGCAGAAGCATTATGATCTTATTACCGACCCACATGCGCATTTTAAGTGTGAGCGTTGTGACACGATTTTTGATTTAGATGTTAAACCGCCAAAACTCGATAAATCAACTGCGGCTAATTATCATGTATACGGTACCCAACTAATTTATAGAGGGGTTTGTGAAAAGTGTCAGAAGCACGGTTAAGAATCCTATTTTAGATGTTAAAAGTCTTCGAAAGAAGGCTTTTTATTTCGTGCTGAGGCTGTTTTTTTTATCTGAACTGTGCTACAATAATAAACACGTTAAAAGGTGGTGTTAAGATGTTAAGAACGCTTAAAGACGGGTTGAAAAGTTTTCGTTTTTTATTAAATTTTAAAGATTATCGTTCATCGGAAATTGTGATTAAAAGTTTGCTTTTGGTTATTGTTTTACCGATTTTTACAGGGCTTTGGATCATAACATTGACGCTTTACTGTATCGAGCGTTTATTATCACCGATTTTTAAGGTGTTTATCTATGTGCAAATTAAGCTGATTCAAGCGCGTAATTTCGCAGGAAAATGGAAAATGCATGGAATCGGTGTATTGAATTTAATCGTGACGTTGGCTTTACTGCCTTTTATTGTGTTATATTATAGCGCTATGTTATTAAAGATTTTAGTTAAGACATGGCTTAAAGCGATGATTATTAAGCTCGATTGTTCTGTACAATATCAACGTGATACTATGGTTATTTTTGATGATTATGCGCGCGGTGAAAGTGTTAATTTTTCAACATTGATGAAGGACGCACCACAAACACAAGCCTTGCATCACGCATTAGAGTCCTATTTTCAAGATGTTGATGATGAAAATTCACCTAAGAACATCGAGTAAAGCGAGGTAAGTTTATGATAAATCAATATAAGGATTTCTTTTTATCTGAAGAGATGATTGAGATTACGCCCTATGCAAAAAGTATTATTGATGATGATTTAGAAAGTTTTGTACAAATTTTTGAGTCCTATACGGATAAAGATTTAATGATTGATCCCATTGAAATTTGTGCGGCGTACAATAGTGCTCGTGTGTTTGATTATTTAATTAATACCTATGATTATTCGGATTATTTTAATCCGTTTCGTTTAACTTTACCGATGGTTTTAATTATTTTTGAAAGAGAAGAGCTTTTAATTGAAGCCCTTGATAAGATACCGTTTAGTGTGAATCAGTTTTTGATGATGTATGAGTACATGATTCAAACCAAGGATTTAGATTATTTTAAGCAGTTTTATGATGCGTATGGTTTAGATTCTAAAGAGCGTAAAGAGTTGTTAAAAATTGCACTTGATAATGAGGATGTATTTGCTTATTTGATTCGCCAAAAAGCGTTTAAGCGTTTCTTGAAAAGCGAAGATGTCATTTATGAAATTATCTCTTATCACCAAAATATGTTAGAATACATTGAGCCGATCGATGATTTATCACAACACTTTGATAGTGATGATCTCATTAATGTCTTAAAAATCGATGATGAAAATCTCTTTCGGAAAACGATTGATTTTTTAGTGACACGAAAGATTGATTTAAATGCGTTTAATGAATTTGGGTTAACGTTTTTTCATGAAGCGTTGCGACATGCGAAGTATGCTTCGTATATATATTATTTATTTGACCGCGGCGCGAACCCGTTTTTTAAAACGACAAAAGGCTATCCTTCGAGTCATCAATTATTGTTTAGACCTTCTGATTTCACACTTGAGTTGTCACGCATTATCGATTTTGAAGCGAACGATTTATTAGGCTTAAAATTAACGGATTACGACCATCTACAACAAAAGCGGAGTGTTAAGTTACTCGATGTATTACTGGTTGTTAAGTTGATTTTAAATATGGATGAAAGTGCTGTATATGAACTTGATCGTTATGAGTTTTACGATCTTTCAAGTATTCATGGGATTGATCCGTTTGAACATGCGTTTAGTTTACTGGTGTTTGAAAATGCTCAAATGAAAGAACGTTTTTCTTATCAACTAGGTTATAAATTTGAGACTGAAAGTGTTGAAATGCTTAAAGAAACGCTCAAAGATGTTTTCTTGTATGATGAAGATGTCAGTTTAGAACTCTTGCATGATGTTTTTGACGAGGAAGCGTCTTTGCAAGAAGAATTGATGGCTTTTGCTAAAGAAAACAAAACCACGCTTAAGTTGACAACCGATCATGTTGACATCAATAAAATTGGTCATGTGGAGATTTCCTTTCTACCGGATGGCAGTATGGAAAAACATGCTACTATTCATAGTCATTTTATCGATGTGTATTATGTTTATAAGTATTACGATATTCCTTTAGAGAACATTGTATACGCACCAAAAATCTCAAAAAATCAGCGTTTTTTGACGTAAGGATGACAGTATGAAAGAAATTATGGAAGCATTAAAGGCGTTTCGTAAGGAACGCAACTGGGAACAATATCACACGCCGGAGAATCTCGCTAAATCGATTGCGATTGAATCAGCGGAGCTGTTAGAGCATTTTCAGTGGGATGATGTTCCGGTAAGTATTGAAGGTGTAAAAGATGAGCTTGCGGATGTTATCATTTACGCTTTATTGTTAAATGACCATTATGGCTTTGATTTGGACAGGATTATTAAGGCAAAGATGCTTAAAAATGCGAAGAAGTATCCTATTGATAAGGCTTATGGTAATGCAAAAAAATATACAGAATTAAGAAAGGAAAAAACCAATGGAAATAACCGGTAAAAACATTGCGCTTCTTATCGATGCTGAAAATATCTCACCGAACTATATTGAGTTAATTGTCGATGAAGCCAATAAGCACGGTAAAATAAATTATCGACGTGTGTATGGAGACTGGACAACCGACCAACTCGGATCATGGAAAAATAAAGTAAATGAATTTGGGCTTACACCGATTCAACAGTACGCTTACACATCATCAGGAAAAAATGTCTCGGATTTTACGCTGATCATTGATGCAATGGATATTCTCTATTCGGGGAAAGTAGATAGCTTCTGTATCGTTTCTAGCGATTCAGACTTTACGAAACTCGTCACGCGTTTAAGAGAAGATAATATGTTTGTTTTTGGGATGGGAGAAAGTAAGACGCCGATTGCGTTAGTTAACTCCTGTGAGACGTTTTCTTATTTAGATAAGATGTATGAATCTCAAAAACCCGAAGTTAAACCAACAAAGAGTACGGTTAAAAAGAAAGTTGTATCAAATGGTAAAGCAGAGACGAGTATTACACCTTTAAAGAAAATTAAACAAGAGCTAAAACAAATCATTGAAGATAATATTGAAGATGATGGGTATGCGTATTGGTCTGTCGTTGCACAGCTATTACAAAAAAAGTTTCCCGGATTTCATCCGCGAAACTATGGTCAAAATGTGCGTCCTATCACGTTCTTTGAAAGTATGAACGAGTTTGAAATTAAAAAGCAAAAAACTGTGATTCATATTCGTAATAGTCAATAATTACTCAAACACTTTGAAACGTTGATCAAGCGGTTCAAAGTGTTTTTCTTTTGGCGCGTTATGACAGATGCCAAAAGGCATTTGGGCAGTGAGTTTCCAAGACTTAGGATGTTTAAAGACTTTTTGAATCGCGTCATCAATTATGGGGTTGTAATGTTGTAATGACGCTCCCATATTGGCATCGGCTAGTGTGGTCCATACGACATATTGAAGCATGCCGTGAGATTGATGAGACCACGTTTCGGTTTTACTAGCGTATTTTGGGTATTTATCTTGATAGGTTTGAATAACATCTGTGTCATTAAAAAATAAGATGGTTCCATACGCAGCTTTAAAGCCCTCTATTTTAAGTTTTGTTTTTGCAAAACGGTTCTCATCTAAGCGGGTTTGTAAGGTTTCTAATACGCTATCCCAAATCTTGTCATGGTGTTCATTAAGCGCTAAGATAATCCGACTCCCCTGTGCGTTGTAGGCAGAGGGTGTATGTAATAAGGCTTCTTTCAAGCGTTTTTTTAATTGTTCAGGTGATAACGTGCTTTGGTTGGTTAAATCGTAGCGTGATCGTCGTTTAGTGATGACTTTAGTAAACTCCATAATGACCTCCAAAAAAAGATGTTAGCGGTATACTAACATCTTATCATGGATTGAGTATTTTTGATTAGTAGAGATTAGGGTTGATTTGTTCCTCATCATCTTTTTTTGTTTTTTCTTCAATCACGGCGGCCTCGGTAGTTATAAACATTGCGGCAATGCTTGCAGCATTTATCACAGC
>SKIW01000075.1 GCA_007116245.1 Candidatus Izemoplasma sp.
GGCGATTACTGGCAAAAATTTGCGAATTATCGCGCTTTAATGGGCTATTTTTATACTCACCCAGGAAAAAACTTACTCTTTATGGGGCAAGAGTTCGGACAAATGCATGAATGGAAAGACTTTACTGAACTCGATTGGCATCTACTCAATTATCCCATGCATGATGCCGCAAAGCGGTATAATAGAGACTTCAATAGGATTGTACAACACGAAAAAGCCTTACATGAACTCGATCATAACCGCAGTGGCTTTAAATGGATTGACCAATACAATGCGGATCAAAGCATATTAAGCTACATACGCTATGCCAAAGACTTAAAAGAACATGTCGTTGTTATTTTAAACTTAACACCGATGGTATACCATGCATACCGTATTGGCGTTCCAGCTAAAGGACAATATAAAGAAATCATCAACAGCGATAAAGATATATACGGGGGTTCTAATCAATACAACGGCTTACCGGTATACACCCAAGATGTTCATTCACATACTTTTGATCAAAGTATCGAAGTGCTTATTTCGCCTTTATCAGTTATCGTATTGAAGTGGAGTGAGTAAACATGAAAAAACGTGTTATAGCCATGGTTTTAGTCGGTGGTAGAGGCACACGATTAGGACCCATCACAAAGTTCACCGCTAAACCAGCGGTGTCTTTTGGGGGGAAGTATAAACTCATTGATTTTGTCTTAAGCAACCTTACGAACTCACGAATAAATACCGTAGGCATCGTTACCCAGTACGAGCCTCATGAACTAATGCAATACATCCAACGAGGTGCAACCTGGGACCTTGATAGTTCTGATGGGGGAATTCATTTTTTAACACCGTACACGAGTTATGAAGGTGATAACTGGCAAAAAGGGACAGCACATGCTATTTTGCAACACCTTCGCTTTATTAAAGAGTATAACCCTGACTATGTATTAATCTTGTCAGGAGACCACGTATATAAAATGAATTATCAACCGATGATCGATGCGCATGAGAAGAGTTTAGCCGATATCACTATCGCTGCGTTTAAACCACATGACAACTTGTCACGATATGGTGTTTTAACCTTAGATGAAGAAAACCGTGTGATAAACTTTGAAGAAAAACCGGATCAACCTAAAGGTGAATACGCTTCGATGGGGATTTACGTTTTTAAAACAAAATGCTTAGAAGAAGTCTTAAAGGATGCGCTAAGTGAGGATATTGACTTCGGAAAAAACATTATCCCTAAAGCTTTGAAAGAAGGACGCATGATTAAAAGCTATCCATTTGATCATTACTTTAGAGATGTCGGCACAATCGAAAGCTTGTATGAAGCTAACATGGATTTGATACACCACCCAGAGTACTTAAAAATTCATGATTATAAAACCTTACCGCTGTTTACAAAATCACAAGATTTACCACCGCATCATATTGCAGCGAAAGCAAAAGTAAGAAATAGTCTTATAAGTGATGGTTCCTTGATTATGGGGCATGTGAATGAAAGCATTATTTCGAGCAATGTCTTAATCAATCATGATGCAAATATCGACCAATCGCTTATTTTATCACATACGAAAATCGGTGAAGGAGCTAAACTGAAAAACTGTATACTATTAGAAAACACCTTTGTACTGCCAAACACAGAGCTTATCTTTGATGAGGTAACCGTTATAGATAACGACGTTTTATGGGCATTAGGCGGTGGTCAACATGATTGAAATGTTTGCCGTTATTGATGCAACAACTAAAGGACAACTCGATAAACTTACCTTTCACCGCATGCCTGGCGCACTACCCTTTGCAGGAAAATACCGTCTAATCGATTTTGCACTCTCAAATGTAAAACATGCAAATATCACAAACGTTGCGATCTTTCCATACGGTAACTACCGCTCCTTACAAGATCATGTAGGAAGTGGAAAGCGGTGGGATTTAGATCGCCGAAAAGATGGTCTTTTCGTGTTACCGCCCAAGTATTTTGGTATTCCTACAGATGATATGATTACATTTCAAAGAATGAATGAACATATTGAGTATTTCAAGCGGAGTACACAGGAGTATGTTCTATTAACACAAGCGAACATTGTGTGGAATATCGATTTTAACGATGTTTTAGAAAAACACATTGAATCAAAAGCGGATATTACCGAAATAATGCTTGAAAAGCGACGTTTAAAAACGTTTGTTTTAAGTAAGCAAATCCTATTAAACTATATTATTGAATACGATTTAATTCCGTATAAAACGTTAAATGATATTGTAAATGATGCACCAGGGACTAAAGTGAACCGTTATTATCATACAAACTACTGTCGTACGATTAACACGATTTATGATTTTTACCGTGCGAATATCGATATGTTACGGTTTGATTTTGGTCGCCATGTGTTTAAAGAAGAACGCCCTATTCTTTCCAAAGAAAAAACCGCACCACCGGCTTTTTATGAATCACATGCCAACATAGAAAACAGTATGATTGCAAGTGGCTCTATCATTAACGGAACGGTGATAAACAGTGTGATTGGTCGTGATGTAATTATTAAAAAAGGCGCGACTGTTGAAAACAGTATTGTTATGAGTAATGCGGTCATTGAAAACGATGCACACATTAATTACACGATACTAGATAAAGGTACGATAATTAAGAAAGATACGTATTTAGAAGGCTCATCACGCGATCCTTTCGTCACACAAAAAGAACAAATCGTCACGAACCATAACGATTTTTCTGTTTTACACATTGCCAGTGAGTGTTACCCGTTTATTAAAACAGGCGGTCTCGCGGATGTTGTAAATGGTTTAACACGAAATCTTGTTAAAAGTGGGCTTAAAGTATCATTGATTATTCCCTTGTATCAAAGTGTTAAGAAAAACTATGAATCAATTTATAAAAAAATGTTTTCAAAAGTGATTAACTACAACGGAGAACCGCACAAAATACGAGTCTATAGTTCTGTATATAAACAAGTCGATGTTTATTTTGTAGAGCACTTTAAATATTTTGAAAGAGAGACTATTTATGGCTATAAAGATGACGGTGACCGCTTCGCGTTTTTCAGTCTTGCTGTTGCTAGCATCGTTGAGGATTTAGGTGAGTTCGATATTATTCATATGCATGACTGGCATACAGGATTATTACCACTCATTCTCCGTGATCAAGGCTTACCGCACCAAACCTTATTAACGTTACATAATATCGATTACCAAGGGATTATGGAAGCTTCGATTATTAAGAAACTTGGGATAAAAGATTTTGTGTTTACAAGCGATAAAATTAATTTCTTAGAACTTGGCATATACAACGCGACTAAAATTACCACCGTTTCACCAACATACCGTGATGAACTAAAATATGATTACTACGGTAGAAACTTAACACCCTCCCTATTAAAAAGAGAACGTGATTTTTATGGGATATTAAA
>SKIW01000092.1 GCA_007116245.1 Candidatus Izemoplasma sp.
TCAAGCACTTAATTAAGATTTTTTCGATTAAGAAGTCTTTACCTACCTTTTAGTTTTATGCTATAATGCAAATAGAGTAAGGATGCAATACATTTTGTTGCAACTGCATCTATCAGCTTGAGTGATCAAGCTGACATGATAAAATGGTGAGGTGCTTTAGGCACCCACCATTTTCAAATAGGAGAAGAACATGATTCGATTTGTATTACCGACACACAATCATCGAAACGATTGTCTCGAGTTTATTCAAGAAGGAAGGCAGCATAACACTGCGTTTCATGGAACGTCACGTCTTGAAGAACTCGATTTTAATGTGTGGTTAGACAAAGTTTTACGCCATCATGAAGGGTTACAACTTGACCCAGGATATGTTCCAGCCACAACCTTTTTAATTTATGATGATGAACGTTTAATCGGATTGATTAATATTCGTCACACCTTAAATGACACCTTGCGTAAAGTTGGAGGTCATATCGGCTATATGATAAGACCTATAGAACGTTGTAAAGGGTATGCTAAAAAAGCGTTGAAAGAGGCTTTGATTTACTGCCAAGAAGTATTAAACATTGACACAGTATACGTATCATGTGATGTTGATAATATTGCGTCATTAAAAACAATCGAAGGTTGTGGAGGCATATTACACCGTCGTTTTATAGATGAGGGTGAATGGGTTCACATGTATCGGTTTCAGTTTGGAGTGAGTTGCGATGCTTGAAACCCTTTTGAGACATCGCTTACTCGATGATTATCAAACGTTAGATATAAAATATTATATTAACCAACGAAAGAAAGATTTTCCTCACTTAAATGAGGATTTTGATGTGCTGAAACCATATAAAACGATGATAACGCTGTGTATTGCTTATCCGCATCAACCAGAAAAATTTAAAGGCAAAGGCTATGGACTTGTCTCTCGATATAGTTATGGGATAGACTATCATTTAGTCTTCGAGTCCCTTTTTAAGGATTTAATTAAGCGTTTTGAAGACCATGATATCAAAGCTAAAGGGTACGCGGATACCGGTCCGGTTGATGAACGTTATGCAGCGTATTTGAGTGGGTTAGGTTATTTAGGTAAAAACCAGTTTTTAATTCATCCTAAACACGGTACGTATGTTTATTTAGGTGTCTTGTTAATAGATGAAGAGCTAACTAAAGAAAATTATTTAGAGGATACTTGTGGAGACTGCCATTTATGTATTGATGCCTGTCCAACAGATGCGCTAGATAATGGGTTTAATAAAAGACTTTGTACATCCTATGTAACCCAAGCAAAAGAAGTTTTAGACATGAAAGATTTTAAACCGTTGAAAACGATGATTTTTGGTTGTGATATTTGTCAAAAAGTGTGTCCTAAAAATATCGGAAGAATATTTCATGATCGACCTGAGTTTAAAGCAGATGAAGCAAGCCAGTTAGATTTAATTAATCTGCTTGAAACATCCAATAAAAAAATCGAGCAAAAATATCATCAATACGCCTTTAGCTTTCGTGGGGGTCTCGTATTAAAACGAAACGCTATAGCATTGCTTTACAATCAACGCGTAGACAGTGCCTTACCTCTTTGTAAGAAGGTATATGAGAACTATAAGCACGTACCGTGGTTCGAAGAAAGTGTCAAAGCATTGCTTAAATCATGGGAGGAAAGACTATGAATCATATTGTTTTATACGCACCAGAGATTCCTCAAAACACAGGGAACATTATGCGAACATGCGTTGCGACTAACGCGAAATTACATTTAATTAAACCTTTAGGGTTTTCACTAGATACTAAGCATCTAAAACGAAGTGCAGCGAATTACTTAGAGCATTTAGAGTATTATGTTTATGAGTCCTTCGAAGATTTTTTAAGTAAGAATGAGGGTCTTTATTATTTTTTAACCCGATACGGTGAAAAAAGTCCTGATCAATTTGATTTTTCATCATCGAATGAAGAAATATACCTTATTTTTGGGAGCGAGTCTTCAGGGATGCCAAAAGAACTTTTAAAACAGCATTTAAATCGTTGCATGAGACTGCCAATGACAGATAAAGTACGGAGTTTAAATCTTAGTAATACGGTTGCCATTTTATTGTATGAAGTCTTACGCCAGCAGGATTATCCTAATTTAATGAGTCACGAGCCAGAAATCTATAAAGGGAAAGATTACTTGAAAAAGTAGTCTTTTTATTTTAAATGCATTTAATCAAGTGTAAGATACCGAAAAAACCGCTTAATTAAATGGTAAAATAAAGGTGTTAGAAGGGGTGAAAGAATGAAGAAGATGTTTGTTTTCCTGTTTTTCTTTTTTTCCTTTCTTGCCTTTAATGTTCAAACAGTATCCGCAGATATCGGACCCAAAGCAACTGCGGAAGTGACCATTATAGGGATTGAAGGAGAATACTCATTTGAACTTTTGGTACCCTATCGTGGTGATGTTACCGAAAACCCACTAGAGGATTGGGAGAATTACGTTGAGTATGACTACTATAAAGAAACGTATCCTGAACGACTTGTATATTTCCAAGACGAGGATGGGTTTGCGGCATGCTCGTTTTATTATGGTCCTCCGTGTAATTATCGTCAAACCGGAGAACATCGTTATCGTATGACATATTTTAGTGCACCACGTGTATTTAAAGTCGCGATTGTGACAGAAGATGATGTTCTTATCGTATCTGAACGTATCGAGCGACAAATGTTTCAAGCATCGTTTACGTTTGACTTAACGGGTGTTGATACAACACAAGATCAGTTTGGTGTCGGTGTCATAAATGAGGAATTACCCATTAGAGAAGCGATATCGAGTTTTTTTCTTCGTGTCATCTTAACCATAGGCATTGAACTGGGAATATTGGCGCTGTTTATGTACCGTAAGGCAGGTAGTTTTAAGTTGGTCGGGATTGTCAATCTTATTTCACAAACGCTTTTAACTTTAGGCATTTTAATCGCGTATTATTATGCATCGATATTTGGAGCGATCGCGATTTTTATTATTGGTGAGATATTTGTTTTCACCTTTGAAATTGTCGTTTATGCTATAAAACTAAAAGAAAAAAGTATTAAACGGGCCGTAATTTACGGATTTGTAGCAAATGCGACAACCTTTATGGCGACTATCTTTATCGTATTTATTGAGGCGTTATTATATGGATAAAAAAAGCATGCTTTTATTCTCTCCAAGCTTAGTGTTCATCCTAATTCTTATCTTCTATCCTCGTGCTTTATCATTAAGAATGAGTTCTCTTAGTATTTCAGGGTTACTTCTAGGATTAACTTTTTTACAAATCAAATATCAATGGAAACATCTACTCATAACGATTATTAAATATCTAATAATCATGTTTTTACTGCTTTTTCTTACGTTTAATGTCTTACTTTATGCACCTAATCTAGGCATTGA
>SKIW01000070.1 GCA_007116245.1 Candidatus Izemoplasma sp.
AAAACCCCTTTTAATGCAACGCAAATTTTTCAGTTATATCTTGAAACAGTTCAGTATACTTAGACTGTTTACGGTAAAAGACAGGTGGGTATCCAATCGGTGCTGGAACTGTGACTGTTCCACCGTTATAGGTTTTTCCTGTAAAGAGATGAACCCACTCATCCTCAGGTAAATACACTGTCTGTTCTTGCACATTCGGTTTAACGACAGGTTTAATAAAAATCTCATTACCAAACATATATTCATATTGTAAGTCATATACTGCATCGTCTTCTGGATAATGTAAAAATAGCGGACGTTGTAGAGGATAACCTAGTTCACTTGCTTGATTTACTATATCCTTAATATACGGTTTCAATGCCACACGTAACTCAGACATTCTAGCCATTAATTGAAGCGTATCTTTTGAATTGTAAAACTGAAAGTTTTCGCTTGGCCGATTGCCTTCATGGGTACGCATATAAGCACTGAATACACTCATCTCACACCAACGCTCAAAAAGTTCTTTAGTACGTACGTTGCCATGTAAACTTGTGTATCCTCCAATATCACTATGGATATAAGGATTCCCAGTAATGCCTGCAGATAAACTAGCCGGGATTACCGAGGGTATTCCGTCATGCAGCTCCCAGTTAACACTTTGATCTCCAGCCCATAACGAGGTTGCATAGCGTTGTGAACCATGGCCACCAGCACGCATGAAATAGACAATCTCACCCAGTTTACCGCTTTCTTTTACAGCTTCATAATTACATTTAGCCCATAAAACCGGCCATTGGTTATGCATTAACTTCGCGTCTACACCATTATGCAATACAGCGTCTACTGGTAAATATTCACCAAAGTCGGCCATCCAACCGCCAACGCCTAAATCGATAAGGTTTTTCTTAATAATCCCTTTATACCAATTAAACGCGTCCGGATTTGTTAAATCAACGAGACCACAGAAAAACTCTCCAAAGTCTTCAATGTATGTTGTTCCTTGTTGATTTAAGACTAAATAATCTAACGCTTTCGCTTCATTAAACAATGTTTCATTTTGTAATAAAAACGGACAAATATAAGTTAAAAAACGCACATTTTTTTGTTTCATGGAATCGATTGTTTCACGCAAGTTAGGATAAACATTTGAGTTCCAAACCCAGTTCCAATACAATCTTTTACCAAACGATGTAAAACGGTACCCCGCCCAGTCTTGAATCCATAATCCATTTACTTTGATGTTTTGTTCTTCTGCTTTTGATAAATACTCTAATACTTGTTTAGTACCACCTTGTACACCGAGTATAATCCCATCATGAACAAAGTCTGGTAACTTAGGTGGACGGCCAGTAAAGTCTGTTAAACGCTCGATTAAGCTTAAATAATCATCTTGAAACTCTAACACCATTTTTTTAGGAAGATCCCAAAAATGAAGCTCATGAAACTTAGGGTGTTTAAAATTAAAATCAGCGTAAGCAAATGAATCCACATGTACCCAGTATTTACGTGTTGACATGAACGTTGTTTCAGGATAGTAGGTATTATAATAGTCGCCACCAGCTTTATCATATAAGTCGGCATAAAACGTTGTTAGTGACCCTTTATCACGTCCAACACCGGGTTCGGATGTCCATAACGGAAAGTTTTTTCCTCTTAAGTTGAAATACGATGCTTGAATACCACAACCATAAACTTTTTCCATACGGTTTGCATATAGTCTCATCCAAAACCGATTTACCGGTTTATTCGTTTCGAAATACGTTACCAAACGTTCGTTTTCAATGTCAAACCTTACACTGAGTTGATAATCATAGTCTGAAAAAAGAACGGTATCTTCATTCTTGATTTCGTAGTGCTTTAAAGGCATTCGTATACTTATGTAATCCTCGATAGCGTAATTACCTCGGTATGCCGATATTGATTCTTCTCCCTTCCCTACATAAAAACAGGGTTCATCATAGCGATGATTAAAAATCAAATGGTTATCGTAGTACACTTCGAGCCCTTCCTTGGATTCATTAAACTGAAACATTTTGCACCTCAATCATTTGTAGTAAATTTCAATGTTTTCACCATTGATGCCAACATGAGCACCTTGTTCAATAAGCGCTTTATGTTCTTGGTGCGCTAGTAACCATTTATTTGTTTTAAATAGTAATTTAGATTCTTGAGATGGGTAAGTTTTGCTTATATTAGATACATTCGTTCCTTTTGGTAATAATACAGCGCATTTAAACCCTGAATCATTTACTTTACAAGGGGCAAAATGAAGTGTCGTTCCATAGACTTCAATCACTGTTCCTTGAGGAATATAAAAAGCTTCAACACGATTAGAATCATAACTGTTATGACGAATATCTTGTACGCGTCCTAAAAGCAACACGAGATCCGTTACTGCGATATTCACTTCTGATGCTTTATGATATTCTAAAGCATTTAACTTTGAATTATTCCCATTCACGTATCCCACTTGAACAGGCATTTCACCAAACAAAGCGTTTAAAACGTCATTTGAAACTGTGTTGTAACACGTTTCATCATTCGCAATATAGTAATTCCCAGAAGAAGGAACATCGGTTTTTTTGATTTCAGTTATTAAATCAGCAAAGTCAAACGCATCAATAATATGTCCATACTGAGAAAAATCGTTACTGAAAACGCTTTTTATTTTCATGTTTGGATTGACTTTGTTTAGGTGTTTTAACATAGCTTCATTCCTTTTAATATCGATATAATTATAGCACATTTTTAAGTCTGTTTACTTCTTAAAAAAAAGAAAAGAAAAATAGTGTCGTTTCGGAAAACTACTATTTCTCTTCACTCTTCGGCTATTAACTTATGTTTATTATATATAACTATTTAATAAAATTCAAGTGATTATTTCATTTTTAATAATTAGAAACTTTAATTTAAAACCGTATTTTTTTCAATGTAAGCGTTTTTCTTTTACTGGCTGTACAAAGCAATTTCATAATCACAAATCGCTTCATAAAATAAAGATTCATGTGATACCAAAATAATTGTCCCTGGAAAATCAATCAATGCTTCTTTAAGGGCTTCTTTTGCAGCAACATCCAAATGGTTTGTCGGTTCATCTAATATTAAGACATTCGCTTTTTGATGTCGAAGTAACGCAAGTCTTACTTTTGTTTTTTCGCCTCCGGATAAAGAGCCGATTTTACGTCGTGCCATATCGTAATCAACACCGTGATTTCCGAGTAAATCCATAATCTCTTTTCTTACAAAATGGGGATAAGCATTATGGATTATTTCAAATGGGGTTAAGTTGTGTTCTAGTGTTGAATCTTGTTCGAAGTACGCGATTTGGGCTGTATCAATCCATTCGTAATTACCGGCTATTTCTGGAATGATATCTAAGATGGTTTTAACGAGGGTTGACTTACCAATCCCATTTTCGCCAGTAATAACCACTTTTTCACCTTTCATAATCGTAAAATCTAAAGGTTCAATTAAGGATTCGCTGTATCCGACTTCAAGTTTTTCCATCTTAATCACATCTTTCCCAGTACTACGACCCATAGGAAAGAAAAACTGATAGGTTCGCTCTTGTCTAGGTCGCTGAACTCTCTCGAGTTTAGCGAGCATTTTTCGACGGCTTTGAGCCCGTTTGGTCGTTGATGCACGGACGATATTTTTTTGGATAAACTCTTCGGTTCTTTTGATGAATTTCGTTTGCGAAGAATACGCTTTTTTCTGTTGCTCATAGCGAAGTTCTCGTTCTTTAAGATAATGATTGTAGTTTCCTTTATATCTTGTTATTTGTCCATTCTCAAGTGCTAAAACCGTATTCGCAATGCTTTCTAAAAAATCTTCTTGGTGGGATACGACGATAAAACTTTTATGATAGTCTGTTAGAAATTTGCTTAACCATTCAATATGACTAATATCTAGAAAGTTGGTTGGTTCATCGAGCAATAAAACATCGGCTTCTTCTAATAGGAGCTTGCTTAGTATAATTTTCGCACGCATGCCACCGGATAAGGTTTTTATTTTTTGATTCAAGACTGACATTTCTAAGCCTAAGCCTTGAATAATTTTTGAGACAAGTGATTTTATCGTATAAAAATCACTATCGAGTAATTGCTCTTGTAAGTTCGCGGCTTGAACTAATAGCTTATTTTGCTTATGTGACTCAGCGAGTGCCGCTTCTTCATACAACCATTCCATACGCGATTCTTTTTCAAATAAATCATAAAACACTTCATATAAATACGTTTTAACATCGCTGTTGCCATCGATCTGAGCATATTGATCTAAATACCCTACTCTAATGGTGGGTAACCATTCTATTTTTCCGGTATCAGGCGCTAACCGATAATCTAGGAGTTTTAATAAAGTACTTTTACCCGAGCCATTCGGCCCTACTAAGACAGCGTGTTCTCCTTCAAAAAGGCGCATCGATGCTTTATCGTAAAGCATTGATTCGCCATATGTAAATGATAAATCTTTAACTTCGAGTATACTCATGTTCTCACCTAACTTATAATTAAGACTCGTTTTCAGTCATAATTCTAACAATTTCTTGATTCGTAACTTTCATCCCTTCACGTACTAATCGCGCAACGTTTTTTAACGTACTTTCAACACCCTTAGCGAGTATTCCATCGCCTGCTAAAAACTCTTCACCTGCGAGATGCATGTGATATCCTAAGATACCTGCGTCTACCGCAGTCGCTATTTTAGCCGCACAAGACGGTTTTGCGCCATCACAGATCATCCCCGAGACAATCGCTAGCGCGTTCACGATCGTGTGTGTAATTGCTTCGTAATCACCACCGTGTAGAAAAGCGATTCCAGCACCGCTAGCGGCTCCGCTAAAGACAGCTCCGCAATAGGCTGATAAGCAACCTACACCGCTTTTTTGGTGAACGGTGATTAAGTTTGATAGGATTATTGCTCGATATAATGTATCTTGACTTACGTTGAGATGTTTTCCGTATTCGATGACCGGAATTGAAGCACTAATACCTTGGTTTCCACTACCTGAGACAATCGTTACCGGAAGTTCGGATCCTCCCATCCGTGCATCGGATGCGGCGGCGGCTTTTGCTTTCGCTTTGTTTTCAATAGTATCACCATACGTTTTTAAAAGGACGGAGCCAATGTTTGCACCGTATGATTTTGATAATCCTTCTTCACTTATTGCTGAGTTTGTATTGATTTGTTGCTGTATAAGTGTCCTTACTTCATCTAGATCTACTGTTAAGGCAAAATCATAGATTGCTCTAATCGATAGTTCTGGGTAATCCTCGGAAATATTAGTACAGTGTGTCTTGTTTAACAGGATTTGATGGTTTTTTTCGATATAGGCAATGTTTGCATGTTCGTGAACAATACGTACCTTTGCAACATCGTCTTTAGCATAGACGGTTACAATGATATCAAGAACATCATCAGACTCTAATGTAGCTACATGAATATTGGTTGATGCGATATATTCTGATATCGAGGACATCGTTGATTGATTAGTTGAAGTGAGTACATCAAGACCTTTAGAAGCATCTCCAGCAATAATTCCAGCCGAGACTGCAGCACGGATGCCTTTTAAGTGATTCGTATTGGGAACGATAACACTCTTTGCGTTTTTCATGATTGCTTCACTGACTTCAACATCCACTTTTTCGGGAATCATTCCTAACACTTCACGTGCTTTTGCACCTGCAAGTGCAATAGCGATGGGTTCTGTACATCCCGTAGCAGTAACAAGTTCTTTCTTTAATATATGAAGCATTGTGTTATTAAGATTTTGAGTATTCATGATTCACCTCCGTGTTTACAGTGTGATTATACACTAAGTTTCACGAAAGTGAAACCTTTGAAAAGAAAATAGCACGCAGAGCGTACTATTTAATATATTTGCCTAATATTTTTATGACTTCATCGAGTTTCTCGTCTTGGGTGCCTTCAATAAAGGATTCACGAACACATGTTTCAATATGATTTTTCAAAATCGCTAAATTCGCTTTCTTAATAATAGCATCTACCGCTGATATTTGTACAGCAATATCGACACAATAGCGCTGTTCTTCAGTCATTCTAATCACCGCTTCTAATTGTCCTTTAGCTGTTTTAAGTAAATTTAATGCTTCTTGGTTAGGCTGTGACATGGGCTGCCTCCAATCCTTTACTGAGTGGGATTTTACGTAAACGTAGTGAGTTGTATACAACGTTCAAACTGCTTACGCTCATCGCTGCAGCACCGATCATTGGATGGAGCAGTCCCATCATGGCAAAAGGTATTGCTACAGCATTGTAAAACCATGCCCAAAAGTAATTTTCTTTGATTTTTCTAAAAATCGCACGCGATAGGGTAATCGCAGAGATAACTGTAATCAAATCCCCACGAACAAGGGTTACATCTGCCGCTTCGATTGCCACGTCTGTCCCGGTTCCAATCGCGAGTCCAACATTTGCTTGTTTTAAGGCTGGAGCATCATTAATACCATCACCGACCATCGCTACTAAACCATATTGCTTTTGTAATCGTTCGATTTCTTTAACTTTTCCATCCGGTAGCACATTAGCGATAACATGTGTTACGCCTGCTTTTTTAGCAATCGCTTTTGCGGTTGCTTCATTATCGCCGGTAATCATGGCTGTGCGTATCCCCATGTTTTCAATTGCTTTTATGATTTGCGGTGCGTTGTCTTTTAAAGCATCCGCTACAGCGATTATCCCGATGACTTTAGTCTCTTTTGCAACGAACATGACTGTTTTTGCTTCATTTTCTAATCGATGTGCTTCAGCTTTATACTTCTCAACACTTAATTGATTTGCTTGCATTAATTTGTAGTTTCCAATCAAGACATCTTTAGCGTTCAATTTTGCGGTGATGCCTTGACCTGTTACAGCTTCGAAATTTTGAACATCGCTTAACTTTATTTTCATCGCTTTTGCTTTTTCTAAGATCGCATGTGCTAATGGATGCTCACTGCCTTTTTCTAAGGCCCCAGCAATAGATATAAGCTCTTCTTCATCATCGCTTTTAGTGTCTGTCACAACCGGTTTACCGTGTGTAAGAGTCCCGGTTTTATCAAACGCGATTACTTTGATATCTTTTAAGGTTTGGACTGCCTCACCGTTACGGATTAAGATTCCATTATCAGCACCCTTACCGCTTCCTACCATAAGTGCCGTTGGTGTTCCGAGTCCCAGTGCACAAGGACAAGCGATAACAAGGACCGCTGTTGCGGTAATAAATGCGAGTGTTAATGGCGATTGATCAGGATTAATCCAAGGTAGATAATCCGCCATAAAGACTAAAATACTTCGGTGAAAGTCGCTAAATATAAGGAATGAAGAAAACGTTAGTACAGTAAGGACCATTACCGCAGGAACAAAGTAGCCTGTGATTTTATCTGCAAATGCTTGAATAGGGACTTTAGAACCTTGGCATGCCTCAACGAGTTGAATAACTTGAGCTAAAAATGTCTCATCACCAACTTTTGTCACACGCACTTTCAGTAGACCTTGTTTATTAATCGTCGCTCCGATTACGCTATCGTCCTTAACGCGTTTTACAGGCATCGATTCACCGGTTGCTAATGATTCATCGATGACGCTTTCACCTTCGATAATTACACCATCAGTTGGTATTTTTTCACCTGGACGGATGATCATAATATCGCCTTCGCTCAATTCACTTGTTAAAACTTCTATCTCTTCACCATCCACAAGAATACGGGCGTTTTTAGCACCGAGATCGATAAGTTTTTTAATTGCTAAAGACGCTTTCCCTTTCGCTCTTGTTTCTAAGTACTTCCCAATTAAGTGAAATGTCATAATTGTAGTCGCCATTTCAACAAACGTTGTAATTGGCATAAATAATCCTAATAACCCAATTAAATAAGGGGGAAGTGACCCCATTGAAACTAAAACATCCATATTAGGCCGTAGGTTTTTCAATGATTTATAACTTGCTATATGCACATGTTTCCCAAGTACAAAAACAACAGGAATTGCCATTACAGCAACGATCGGTGTATAAAATGGAACTTCCACAAAAAACATATGAATAACCATTAACGTCATCATCGTCCCAGCAATAATAGCACTATAAATCATCCGTTTTTTGGCAATCGCTACTTTTTGAACATCCGGATCAACTTCGTCTGTTAACTCTTCTTGAAGTTTAGCATTATAACCACTATCTTGTACTGCTTTTTTAATATCGCTGATTCGGACTTTTTCACTATCGTATGTAAGCATCATTTTATCGTTTGCAATATTAACATTAACTTCACTTACACCATTTAACTTAGATACCGCACGGTCAACATTCGACACACATGAAGCACATGTCATACCTTCAACAAGCATCGTTATTTTTTTTGACTGACGGTGATCTAACTCAGCATCATACCCAGAATCTTTAATCGCCTTTATAATCTCTTCGGGTGTTAATACTGTCTCATCAAATGAGACAGTCCCCGTATCATTAGCGATGTTTACTGTAGCGTCATGTACTCCTTCTACACGCTTTAATGTTGCATCTATCGTTTGCGCACAAGATGCACAACTCATACCTTTAAGGTTTAATTTTATGGTTTTCATATCATTCTCCTTTACCCTCCCTATAGGGGGTCTGTGTTGATAATATCATATTCATACTTAAGTGTCAAATAAAAGAGATCCAATGAATGGATCTCAGTAGCGTTTTCTTCTTTGTGGTAATACTTCTTTTATATTACGACTCGTAATATCGTTTATCGTTGTGCGTTGATAGTGACGTGTTTTAAACCTATTTGGATTAATTTTCCCAACTTCATATTGCCAGAAAAAGATTAAAATAAACACCGATAACGGAACAATAAACAAAATATGAAGGTAATTGACAACCGTTATCGGAAACATCATAACATTGGAAACAGGAAAGATCATTTGATAAAAACCAGCAAATACAATGATTATTAATGGAAACATATATTTAAGTGCTATAAAATAATTAGCGAGTTTATGGTTCTTTAAAACATAAACAATGACTGTGCTTATTATCCCTAGCGTTATAACAATAATCCAAAATGGCGTATTGATTACCGGAAGATATAAAAACGTATTAATCAAAATAAGCCAAGGTATGACTAGAAACCGTGTTTGATGACGATTACTACCTTTTTCTAAATGATTAGCGTACCCTTTAACTTCATACACGATTAAATAAAGTTGAACCCCAGCAAAAATAGCGATAAACAAAAGACTATTCATTAAGTATGGGTTGAAAAAATTAATCTCTCGGTATTGAAAAATAAGCATTTGTATAATTAGTGTGGCGACATAATAGAAATAACTAAATCCGATTACATATTTTATAAAGATCATTTCTACAGTATTAATAGCATACATCTGTATTAGACTAATCCCTATAAAGAAAAGACCGACCACCCATAATATAGGCGTTGGTAAGATCTGGCCCCATAGTGCTCCAAGTCCATATTGAGCAAACACTAACATAGCGGTAATGTAATGTACTTGTGTTTTCATATTCACACCTCTATGCCATTATACCCAACTTAGCTTGAATCTACAAGTTAATATCTTATCTAGCAGTTATTCTGATTCAACTTGCAACACAGCTGTAATAAAGTGATTCACCAACTCAGGATCGAATTGTGTTCCAGAACAAACAATGAGTTCATCAATGGCATTTTCCAACGTAAGTTTTTTACGGTAAGGACGATTGTTTACCATAGTGTCATAGGCATCTGCAATGGCAATGATCCTCGCACCAATAGTGATTTCATCCCCTTTGAGTTTATTAGGATACCCTGTACCATCAAAATACTCATGATGTTGTAACACCGTTTCCGCAAGGTTTTTAAACTCTTTAGACGCACTTAATATCCGCCATCCTATTTCAGGATGGCGTTTAACATTGATCCATTCTCTTGAATCCAGTTTATCGGATTTATTTAATATGCTTTCAGAAATACCGATTTTACCAATATCATGAAGGAGTCCTGCGGCTTCGATTTCTTTCACTAAAACTTCACTTAAATCAAGTTTTTCTGCAAGCATTCTACTGAGTTCTCCAACACGTTTAGAGTGTGCAAGCTCGCGGGGACTTTTAGCATACAATGACTGCATAATTAAGTTAATCGTTTCGTGTGAAGCATTTTCTCTGTCATAAAGTTTGTGTTGGTACATGGCATCCTCAGCTTCTTTAAAGACATCAAAAATATTCTCTTTCTTATCCGTTTTTGTACTCACACCATACGCGAGTGATAATGTGATATTTTCGATTGCGGTTTCTTGCGAATACATTTTAACTCTATCAATGACTTTATAGGCATTTTCAGTACTTGTATGTGGTAATAATATAATAAACTCATCACCACCATAACGCGCTAAAATATCATCCGCTCGTACCGAGCGTTTTAGTATCTCCGCAGTAGCTTTAAGCCATTCATCACCAATTAAATGCCCAAAGGAATCATTAATCATTTTTAAGCCATTAACATCGAGCATAATTAGTGATATCGGCAAGTTTCGTTGTACGTCTAGTCTTTTTAACTCCTCTTCATAAAAACGACGATTATAAATACCTGTAAGTTGATCATGATAGCTTAAATTAAGTATTTTTTCTTGTTCACGCCGTTTATCGGTGATATCTCGAAATACCATAACAACGCCGGTAATTCTACCTTTAACATCATAGATTGGTGATGCACTCGTTTCTACTGGTCGTTCAATTCCATCTTTTGATACTAAAATCGGGTTCCCTTCAAGTTCAATCTTTTCATTGGTTTTTAATACTTGTTCAACAATGTTAAATACAGGGCGTTTATCATGTTCGGAGAAAAGCTTAAAGATGTTATTAAACTTGTTGTTTTGGACCTCTTCTTGAGTGTAGCCTGTCAAGGCTTCTCCTACTCTATTTAAAAGCATAATCTTTCCGTTAACATCGGTAGAAACAACCCCGTCACCTACGGAAATAAGTGTCGTTTCCATACGCTGTTTTTCGTTAGATAGTCGTGTTTCTAATGCTTTGGTTTCGGAAATATCAATATGTGTTCCCATAACTCTTGGTAATGGGTTACCCTCATTATCACGAACACTGCTTCCTCGAGACCAAATCCAAACATAATGACCGTCTTTATGTTTCATCCGGAAATGATTTTCATAAATGCCTGGTGATCCCGCATCAAGATACCGCTTAAATCGCTTCGAAGCAATATCACGATCACGCGGGTGAATTAAGTCTATCCAAGACTCGACTAAGTTCGGTTTACCCGACATATCAAATTCTTCTAATGTATACCCCAACATACTAAAATACGGCTCGCTACACCATAAGAATTCTTGATCAACAAAATACTCCCAAGCACCTGTACGAGAAACGTTAACAAACGTGTTAAAACGCTCAGCTTCAATTCTTAGCTTTTCTTCTACTTCTTTACGATCGGTAATATCTAAAAGAATTCCTTCGATGTACTTCGCTTGATGTTTGGTATCATAAATCGCTTTTCCTTTTTCCCAAACCCACTTTAACATCCCTTCTTTAGTGATGATTCGATACTCAAGAGTAACGGTTTTTTCTTTTTGTATTGCATCATTCCAGACTTTCGTAATGTTTTTTCGATCCGCATCATAAATAATAGATTGATACGATACACTTTGGTTATATAATAGTTCATTGGGTTTGTATCCGGTTAGGTCTTCACATGCTCGAGATAAATATATCATGGTCCAATGTTCATCGATGCGGCAACGAAAAGATACACCTGGTAAGTTTGACAGTAACGCATCTTTACTTCGTTCACTTTCTTCTAAACGCAGTTGAGCTAACTTAGTTTCATGAATGTTCTTGTAAGTCCCACTCATCAATATAATCTTACCGCTTGTATCTCGCTGAATGACTTCGCCTTCATCTTGTACCCATAAATATGTCCCATCTCTCTTTTTTTTACGGCAGTTGACACTGTAGATATCATTCGAAGAAGATTGAAGTGAATCGAGTTTTTTTTGAATAATCTCTAAATCCTCGTCGTGAGAAAAGGTTAACCATTTCTTTAATGACATAGGCGAGATTTCTTCTAGTGTATACCCTAACATAGTTGCAAATCGGTCATTAAAATAAATTTTATTTGTCGTTGCATCCCATTCCCATGTTCCTAGACGTGATGCATTTAAAATCCGTTGATAATACTCTTTCTCTTTCTTCGTTTTATACTCAATAATCATTTGCGCCATTAAGATTCCAAACTGACGAATATATATCTCTAGTAATAATTCTTGTGTAAACGGTTGTTGTTTGGACATGACTAACATGATATGTCCAAAATACTGTTCCTTATGCTTAACATTTAATATGATCGCTTCGCCATACTTTTTTGCAAGTTCACAATCTTTTACGTTA
>SKIW01000048.1 GCA_007116245.1 Candidatus Izemoplasma sp.
ATGGCGTTCCGGGAGGGATTCGAACCCCCGACCGACGGCTTAGAAGGCCGTTGCTCTATCCAACTGAGCTACCGAAACATAGCGCGATAATTATTATATAATAACGCGCATAAAAAGTAAAGGTTTATAGTGCAAATTAGTCGTTCGATAGATTGAAATAATCAATTTCTAGCAACTTAATTTGAAGATTGTATTTTATCATTTCTATTTCAAGCGCCTCTTGTAACTGAGGATTAGAGATTGCATTATTGTGTAAAAAATACCTGCCAGTCGAATCGACGATTGATAAATCATGTAAGAAGGCGTATCCATCCTCAACATTAAACAAATCATTACCAAAGAAATAACTAAAATCAGCATCTGGATACACTAGATTTAAAACAGTTGGTACGATATCGATGGTTGCGCCAATTTGGCTAAACGTTTGAGATTGCAAATTAGAATTATACACAATTAATGATTGTCTAAACAATTCTTCCGACGTTTCATCAATACTTAAAAAATCGCCTAAGGTCTCTTGATTAAGCATATATGGATAATGATCCGTGTAAATAACAAACAATGTATTATCATAAACACCTTCTTCTTTAAGGCGTTCAACTAAGCCTTCTAAAAACAAATCAAACTCATATAGTTTCTGTAAGTAAACACGTATCTCAGAATCCAACTCATCATCATATACTTGGTTTATAATCGGGTCATGATGCAGGTAGTCTTCATGCGTATACGCCCCATGTAATCCATAAGTTAAAAGTTGTAAGTAAAACGGCTCTTCAAAGACCATAAACTCATCAATAAAATGCATCATTTCAGTATCTAATCGTTCATTATAATCTGTATACCCTAACGCATTCAAGTCTTCAATAAACTTAATCGTTTCGAAACCATATTGTGGAATCATATATTTACGTTGATAAAAAAGTTCATACCCAGAATGAAAATAATAGGTTGAATACCCAGCATCTTTTAATTGGTTAGGCATAGAATAAGGGAATGCATTCGTGTTATATGCAGCACAAATATTGTTCATATAATCATTCGAGTTGACCGCATAAAGTCCTATCGTCGCAATGAACTCACTATTACATGTTGCTCCTTGCTGAAAGACTGGAATATAAATATTATCAAAATGATACCCATTATTTAACATTTGATATAAGGTCGGTGAAATCACTGGATCAATAAATCGCGTATCGAGTGATTCGACCGTGATTTTAACCACGTTATGCCCTTCTAATTGCCCTGTAAAAGCATTTTCTTGATGTGGTGCTTGATTATTAAAGAACGCGTCGATACTCGAGCGTGCTGTCTCTAAATCAATTCTTGGTGTTGGTCTTACTAAGTCAACAGTATGGTAGTAATAGTACCCAAACTTTTCGGCAAATCGAACACGGTTTGGCATAGCGCGGTATAAATAAGCATCACTTTGATAATACGCTAAGGTTTGCGATGGTGTTGGTAGAAAAAAACTAAGTAATAAAACGACGTGTACAATCGCTAAATATCCAGAAAAATATAGTGTGTTCTTCGGGACGCGATCTGCTTCTTTTTGAAGCATGATTAAAACGATAACTACAATACCTAATAAAATCACCGGAATCATGCCTAAAGGTAGTGAGATTGCATACTCTTCCGTCATTAAGTCAGGACTAACCTGTGTTAATCCTTGTAAATTACTACGCGCACCTAATGTAAAAAAATACGTATAGTAAATCGTATCGGCAATAGTCAGTATTGTCCAAAAAATAACACTGATAATATATATAATTTTTTGCCAAAGTAATGAACGGATAAAATAGACAAAAAGAGTAAAGAACAACGTTAAGAATAGGGCATCAAACAAAAGTCCCCATTGAAAAAATCGCACAGGGATTGCTATCGCATGAACGATTTTTAAAATAATTAAATAACTTGCTAAAATCAGTGTCATTTTAAGTTTTTTCATTATTGTATCACCTAGTAGTATTATAACGTAAAAGCCTTATTTTGTATCAAAAAAAGATGAAAGAAAGCGGTTTGCTTTCTTTCATCTTATACAACGATGGGGATATTAAACGTTGCGGTTATTCTGCAAAAGTCGAATAAAACAGGCGTCATCTTTTTTACAGAGGTCTGTATCGTAATGCTTACAAACTCCTTCGACAACAATTTGAAGCTTTTTAATATCAAAATCTTTAAAGATTTTATGGTTTTTAATCTCATCGAAAATACTTGAATCATTAATTTCGATAATATTGTTATTTACTTTACATGTAACATGAATATGTGAGTCGGCAGTGTGCGATCTTTCATCTATTGTAAGATCATAATGTTTTTTGCCGTTAATAAAAATCTGGGTAATAATTTTATGGTCGGTTAAAAAATCGATATTATTATACACCGTACCTAAATTATGATAACCACGTTTTTTAAGTTCGTTGTGTATTTCTTGGATCGTCAAGTGCTTACCATCGAGTATATCGATGATGGCTCGACGTTGTTTTGTGATACGAACATTCTGTTTTCTTAGCTCATTAAAGACTTTTTCTTTTGCATCCATAATATCACCTGTAGTTATATTAACATTTTTCTAAATAAAAAAATAGTAAAATACTTTAAAAAAAATAAGCCTTTTTTAGAGGCTTATTTGTAAAACTTTAATTCTATTTTTTGTTTAACATATTCGGGTACAAAACTCGATAAATCTCCTTTGAACTCCGCAATTTCTTTTACCGTAGTACTGCTTAGAAACGAATACTTATTATCAGTCATAAAAAATATTGAGTCAATGTCTTTATCTAGCGCTCGATTAGCATGTGTCATTTGGAACTCATACTCAAAATCCGTTAAAGCGCGTAACCCACGAATAATATGGGTTGCTCCTAACGCTTTTGCTTGATGAACCGTTAATGTCTCACTAGACTGAATTTCGATGCGATCAAGGCATTCATTTAAAACATGCTCAATCATATCAATCCGTTCTTCTTTTGTGAACATCGACTTTTTGCGTGGATTCACGCTAATTAAAATTATGAGTTTATCAAAGATTTTTAAGGCCCTTTTAACAATATCCACGTGACCACGTGTAATAGGATCAAAGCTCCCTGGATAAACGCCGACTTTCATAGTCATCGCTCCATTCTATAAAAAGGATTTTAGTTATACCTACATTGCGTTCTTTAGCTATTTTGAAATGGTTAGGACATTGAACTGTGTCGTTTTTATGCGATAATGTAACGATTATGCCATCGATGGCTAAAAGATGTGATTCTTGGATGCGCTTTAAAAAATCATTTAGAATCCCTTCTTTATAAGGTGGATCTAAAATAATTAAATCATAGGTCTTTTTATGATGATGAATGAACTTATAGGCATCCATACGATACGTACTTGTGATATTTTCTAGTTTTAGTTCTTGGATGTTTCTTTCCAAAACTTTATATGCTGTACCATCTAGTTCTACGAAATCACATGCTTCACTAAAACGCGAAAGCGCTTCTAACCCTAATGCACCACTTCCAGCGAATAAATCGAGCGTGATTGGATAATTAGGGAAAGGACCAAGCATCGTAAAAAGTGTTTCTTTAACACGATCTTTAGTTGAACGCGTATCATCTGATAAAACCTCGTATAAACGTCTGCGTTTATACTTTCCAGCGATAATACGCATCTTATTCGTAAGTGATTTTATGGACTGTTTCGCTGTCTAAGTGTTCAACTAAACGATCGATTAACTTAAGTAAGTTATTATAATCTTCTTGATGAACAATCGAAGCATGTGAATGTAAATAACGGACCGGCAAACAGAGTGCGATAGATGGTGCACCTGAATGGCTTAAATGAATTTTCCCACCATCTGTACCACCACGTGTTAAATGTGTAAGTTGATAAGGAATATCGTATTTTTCGGCAATGTCAATCGTAAAATCACGTAAGCCTTTATGGCCAACCATTGATGAATCCGCAACCATAATACCAACACCTTTACCAAGCTCAGTATCTTTACTTCCTTTAGGGAAATCGTACGCTATGGTTGTATCTACAGCGATACCTATATCCGGCTTAACTTTATACGCACTTGTCGTTGCACCGCGTAAACCAACTTCTTCTTGAACTGTACCTACACCAAAATAAATATTTGGATGTTTTCTATCTTTTAAAGCATGTAATACTTCAATCGCAGCGGCACATCCTACGCGGTTATCCCACGCTTTACCAAGTAAATAGTTTTCATTAGCTAAAGGACGCGTTTGAATAAATGGCGTCATCATATCTCCGGTACGGATTCCGAGTTTACTCGCTTCTTCTTTATCTTTGACACCTACATCAAGATACATATCTTCAATTTCAACAGGTTTTTTTCGTTCTTCTGGGGTTAAGATATGTGGTGCTTTTGCGCCGATAACACCATCGATTAGGGTACCATCCTTAGTAGTTATTTGCATTTGTTGAGCAAGCATAACCTGGCTCCACCAACCCCCTGCAGGAATAAATTTAATATATCCTTCATCGGTTATTTTTGTAACCATAAAGCCAACTTCATCCATATGGCCCGCGACCATAATACGTGGTCCGTTTGCATCGCCTACTTTTTCTGCGATGATGCTACCTAAGTTATCAAAGCTTATTTTTCCGTAGTCTTTCATATGTTTTTCCATGTACTTACGAACGGCAGTCTCTTGACCAGGTATACCGTTAATCATGGATAACTCTTTAAGTATTTTACTCATACATTCCTCCGATTATTTTTTAAAGTATTTTATGCCAAACACAACTAAAAGTATACCATAGGCTATGAAGAAAATAAACAGGGCATACTCAACTAACGTTTCTACATCCGGTTGTACAAAAATTACATACGCTCCTAGTGTTAATACAACAATGGCGATAATAAAGTTTAAAAAGGCAGTTCGCAGTTTCAAGAGTTGTAAAATTAATAAATAGGTTAATCCTCTTAAATAAAGGACAAGCCCAATAGCAATATAAATATTGACTTCTCTTAAAACTAACAAAACACTTAATAAAAAGGCAATTGCTAACTCAACACTTAAAATATATAAAGCATTCTTATTTCGGTATTTCAGACGTTCACTTAAAAACCTTGCAATACTGTAATACATGATTACTAGCGCAATAACAATATTAACAAAATCACTAAACCAATCAAATACAAACATTCCTAAAATGGCAATAACAATCAAAATAACACCGATTACAAGATTAACCACTGGATACTTAAAGGTGAGTCTATTCATTTAATGCTTCCTCCATTTTTTTTATGCGCGCTCTTAACTGCTCATTTTGATTATCAATAATTGTTTGAAATGCATCTTGAAAAATCCGGGTCTCTCGGTTTCTTAACCCCTTAGTAAGGTTTTTTTCACATTCTTCTTCGTGTTCTTTTACAGAGTTGATGATTGCTTCACTTTTATGTGTTAGAAATAAATGCATTAACCGTCGATCATTTGCATCAACCTTCCGATTTATCATCACGCTTTTTTCTAACCGATATAAAATACCTGATAAGGTTGCTTTATCTGAATCAAGATAAATAAGCATTTCTTTTGCGGAAAGACCAGGATGATCCTGAATTGTTTTCAACACCTGATATTGAGCGTATGTTAAATCATACTTCTGTAAAACACGTGTCATAATCCGTTTATGTAATAAAGCGGATTTATTAATCATATCGCACAGTCTATCACTCATGGTTAACCTCCTTATAGATTGTATACAAATTATATGCTATTTACTTAGGAAAGTCAAAAAAAAGAGTGTCGAAACACTCTTTAACTTATGATACGATCTTGTTCCTTAGCGGGATCTTCTTTTCGTGGTACATCACTTGGTTGTGGAACTTCTTTCGCTTTTGGTTGTTCCATTTGTTTACGACGACGATACATGCTGTATCCACCATAAGCATCATACCCAATAAATCCACTGGCTCCTAAACTTAATATGAGGATAAGTAAGATAATATCACGGATTTGAACACCTTCAAAAATCACGATTGTACCAATAATAAGTGCTGCAATATGGAAGAAATAAGTAGGGTGATCACCTTTCTCATTACCGTCACTTAGACCATAGAAATGCACCATACCACGTGCGATTAAAACGCCTCCAAACATATATCCGAAAACCGCTTCAAGTCCATCTTCTGTTAAAAACGCGCCACCGATAAATACTGTAGCCACAAGAAGATTGAAGACAATCTCAATAATGTTAATTGTTTTAATTAAATCACTACGTTGCGTCTTAATAAACGGGACAAGACGGATAATAGCATAACCGGCAATTAAAAGCCCCACAAATGCTTCTACCCATTTGTCTAATTCAGCAAAATACAAAATCATTGCAAGACCAATTAAAAGTGCTGCACCAATAAATTTAAAAACCCAACTATAAACGCTAAATGTTGTTCTAATACTACTCATAAAATTCCTCCTTTTTCCCTATATATTAATAATACGATTAATGCCTTAAAATAGCAATTAAAAAACCTAGAACTTTGGAAATCACTCAATTGCAGAACCTCTGTTCTACTATGGGGGTCGCCTCTTGTTCAACCTTTAGGATTCCTATAAGACTCATAGGCATTCACACCAGTTAAACCTTAGCGCCTAATGTGATAATTTGGGGTCGCACATGAGTGATTTCCAACGTTTTAGGTTACTTTTATTATAAATTGTATTTTGCTTATTGTCAATCACAGCGCACATTTCAGGCATAAAAAAAAGCAGTATAAACTGCTTATTTTGAAAGTATTTCAATGAGTTCAGCTTTTTTTAATGCTGAATAACCCGTAATATCTTTCTCTTTACAAAGTTCTTTTAGTTCTGCGACTGTTAAAGACTCTAAATCTACTGTTGCAGACTTAGGCGCTGTTTTAGGTGCAGCTTTGGTGACCTCAACAGGACTTGGGGTCAAATCTCCTTTTAAGCCTTTTTTAGCTGCTTTAGCGAGTTCACTAAATCCTGCTGGATCATTTACAGCAATATCCGCTAACATTTTACGGTTAATTTCGATACCTGCTAAATTAAGTCCATTAATAAAACGAGAATATGATAAATCGTTTAAGCGCGCTGCAGCGTTAATACGAGAAATCCATAATTTACGGAAGTCACGCTTACGTTGTTTACGGTCACGATAACTATAACGCAATGACTTCATTACTTGTTCGTTTGCAGTTTTATATAATAGATGCTTTGAACCAAAATAACCTTTGGCAAGTTTTAATATTTTTTTACGTCGTGTACGTGCGACGGTTCCACCTTTTACTCTTGGCATGAGTATACCTCCTTTAGTTTATTTTACGTTAGATAAATGTTGTTTGATGCGTTTTTCGTCTGATTTACTTATAAAGTTAGCTGAACGATTATTGCGAATCGTGTTTTTATTTTTATTCCCTTTCAAGTGAGCACGGTTGGCATGCGACACTTTGAATTTACCGCTCGCTGTACGTTTAACACGCTTTTGAGTGGCAGAATGAGTTTTCATTTTAGGCATGATAGTCCTCCTCTTAATTATTTGTCTTTTTTCGGTTGTAAGGTCATAATCATCGTACGACCTTCTTGTTTCGGACGTGATTCGATATCCGCGAGATCTTCACAACGTTTTGCAAAATCTAGCATCACTTCTCGTCCTTGATTGGTATAAGCCATTTCTCTTCCTCTAAAACGCATACTTATTTTGAGTTTGTCGCCTTTTTCTAAAAACTTACGACCGTTTTTAAGTTTCGTTTCAAAGTCATGAGTATCGATTTTTGGCGAAAGACGGATTTCTTTTAAAGTAACCGTTTTTTGCTTTTTCTTGGCTTCACGTGCGCGTTTTTGTTGGTCATACTTAAACTTGTTGAAGTCCATAAACTTCGCCACAGGCGGTTTCGCTTGTGGTGCCACAACGACTAAGTCTAAATTGCGTTCTTCAGCAATACTAAGCGCTTCGCGTTTTGATAAAACACCAAGCTGTTCACCAGTCTCGCTAATAACCATTAATTCGCGTGCGCGAATGTCATCATTAACCAATCCTTGATTACGTGGTTCGGGCTTTTTATTAATAAGTGTCACCTCCTAATAGTTGGGGAAACAAGAAAAAAAGTGTCGGCACATGCGCACCCACACTAAAATAACATCGTTATAGTTAGTCGCGTTAACCCATTGACAAAATCAATCGGGTGAGAGTGGGTACTCTTCTTTCCACCGTATTTAATTGAACCTAATTCATTATATCATTTAAGCTTTTATTGTCAACTATTTTTCATCGATTTTCGGTTTAATGAGATGTTTTGTGTAGTCCGCTTTATTGATTTGTTGGTTTCTAGCTATCGCAAGATGTCCCTTAGGCACATCTTTAGTTACAGTCGAACCTGCGGCTATAAACACTTCATCTTCAATTTTAATCGGTGCGATTAAATTGGTATTGCATCCGATAAAAACATCATCACCAATGATTGTTTGATGCTTGAGTACACCATCGTAATTGACCGTTATACTACCACAACCAAAGTTTACGTTTTTACCCGTTGTCGTATCTCCGATATAAGCAAGATGCGCTGCTTTTGTGTTGGCACCAGTTGATGATTTTTTTACTTCTACAAAGTTTCCGATACGGTTATCACGCCCGATAACAGCGTTATTACGTAAATGTGCAAAAGGACCGATGGTTGAACGTTCATACACGGTAGAGTCATAAACTAAACTATGTTTCACACTCACGCCTTCAAAAATAACCGAGTTATGTATTTCGGTGTTCGGACCTATATGAGCACCTTTTTTAATGATCGATTGCCCTGTAATCGTGGTGTTTGGGTGGATTGTTACACCTTCTTCAATTGCAACATTATGTCCAATTGTAACCGTTTCAGGGTTTACAATTGAAACCCCATTTAACATATGCATTTTATTAATTTCGTCACGTAAGTACTTCTCTGCAATACTAATCGCGTATAAATCGTTGACACCCATCACTCTAAAGTTATCCCGCATCACAAATGTTCCTACTTTATAAGACGTTGTCATAATCTCAACAATGTCCGTTAAATAATACTCTTGTTTGCGTTTATTAACTTGTATTTTGGGTAAAACATCAAATAAATATTTATTATTAACGGCATAAATACCGGTATTAACTTCTTTAATTTGCTTTTGCTCAGAAGTGCAATCATTATGTTCAACAATAGCAGTAATGTTCCCGTATTGGTCTCGGATAATACGACCATATCCCTTAGGGTTATCAAAGTTCGTTGTAACAACTGTTAAGTCATTATCACTTTGTGCGTGTTTTTGTAATATCTTATCAATAACTTTATCATTAATTAACGGCATGTCACCTAATAATATAAGTGTGGTTCCTTCTTTATCTTTTAAAGCCTCTTCTGCCATTTTAGCAGCGTGTCCTGTTCCGAGTTGTTCATACTGATAAGCAAACATTACCCGGCGATCGAGGATATCTTCAAACACTTCTTTTTTGTGTCCGATAACTAAAATCGTTTCATCGATTGAACTGCGTTCGATATTCTCAACAATATACTCAATCATCGGTTTTTTTAAGATCGGAAAGGCACACTTAGGGAGTTCTGTTTTCATGCGTGTCCCTTTTCCCGCAGCTAATACTATCGCATATGTTTTCATGATAATTCCTCCTTCGCTATTGTTTCAATACCGTTCACTAATAAATCAATAACTTCTGTCATAACACTTTCATCTTGATGACTAATAGTAACGCGGATTACCGGCTCAGTCCCACTCGCTCTGACTAAGAACAATGCATCACTTCCTAATCTTTTTTGTGCTTGTTTTGCAAGGTCTTTATATGTTTTAGTTTCTAATACGTTCTTATCGACATTTTTAATGTTCACCATTTTTTGAGGATACATCTTAATTTCACTTAAATAATTTTTTAGCGTTACCTTTAATTTTTGTAAAATAGCTAATAAATAAACCCCTACAAATAATCCGTCTCCTGTATGAATATGATCGTTTAGAATAATATGACCACTATTTTCGCCACCTAAACTATATCCATGTTTTAATATTTCTTCAGTAACGTATTTATCTCCTACTTGTGTTAGGACAGTTTTAATCCCTAAATCCTTAAATGCTTTTAAAATACCCGGATTGCTCATTTGTGTAAGAACAACCGTATTCTTTTTTAACTGATTCGATGATTTTAAATATTTAGCTATCGCATAAACAATTAAATCGCCATCGTATAATGTTGCATTGTGATCAACGACTAAAACGCGATCGCCATCGCCATCAAAACTTAACCCAATATCGAACTGTTTTTCTCTAACGAGTTCTTTAATGGCTTCTAAATGCATTGATCCACAGTTTAAGTTGATGTTTTTCCCGTTTGGTGCTGCATGGATTTGTGAACATTCATCACAAATCGAGGATAAAATTTCGTGTGCGATTTTATAGTTTGCACCATTGGCGCTATCAAACCCAACACTTAAGTTAATTTTTTCTAAATCCAAGTCTACATACAAAGATTTATAGTGTTCTTTTACAGCACTGCTTTGGAGTAAATTTCCAAATTTATTATTCTGAAAAACAATGTCTTGATCGATTAAGTCTTCTAAAAGCATTTCTTTATCAACACTTAATTTTAGCCCTTCGTCAAACACTTTTAACCCATTATCTGTAAAAGGATTATGCGAAGCTGTGACCATAACACCGGTTATTTTATGATGTTTTGCATAATACGCAATCATCGGTGTCGAGACAACCCCCGCGAAAAGAACATCCGCACCGCTCGCCATGACACCAGACGCGACACTATATGCAAATGTTTCAGATGATTCACGTGTATCATAGCCGATTACCACACGTGATTTTTTTAAACTCTCTTTTAAATGGTATCCTAATTTAAATGCGAGTTCTGCATGAAGCACTTTTCCTACTTCACCACGGATTCCATCGGTTCCAAAATAACGTCCCATGTTCTTCCCCCCAAAAAGTTCTATTCTACAGTGACACTTTTTGCTAAATTACGTGGTTTATCTATATCGAGTCCCCGGTCTAATGCTGCGTAATACGCAAAGAGCTGGGTTGGTAAAACCATTAAGATTGGCGCTAAATATTGATGAACATCTGGTAGTACAATCCCATCTTCTTTTTCACTTAACGATTCAAGTACGATCGTTAATGTTTTAGCCCCACGTGAAGCAACTTCATGTAAATTAGAACGCGTGTTAGCTGCAACATAAGGATTTGAGATTAAAGCAATAACTGGTGTTTGCTCTTCGATTAAGGCAATCGTACCATGTTTTAACTCTCCTGCGGCATATCCTTCAGTATGAATATAAGAAATCTCCTTTAGTTTAAGCGCTGCTTCTAATCCTAGATAATAATCTGAACCTCTACCGATATAAAAGGCATGGAACTTCGTTAATAACGATTTAGCAATGGCGTGCATAGACTCATAATTATCTAAGAATCCTTCCATAGCTTGTGAAAGTTTTGATAACTCATATCGTAAATCAAACGTTTCATCCCCTAAAGCATAGGCAAGAATCGCTAAAACAGCGATTTGTGCTGTGTATGCTTTAGTGCTAGCTACAGCAATTTCTGGACCCGCAAAGATTTCCAAAGTATAATCTGCTTCCCGGGATAATGTTGATGTTCGTACATTTGTTAAGGTTAGTGTTTTATATTGATTTCGTTTTATATGTTTTAAACAAGCGACTAAATCCGCGGTTTCACCGCTTTGTGAAATCATCATGAAAAACGGATTTTCACTTAATACCGGTGGGTGATAGGCAAACTCACTAGCAATATGCACCTCAACAGGTTTTTTAGCCATTGATTCGATTAAGTTTTTACCGATATAGCCCGCGTGCATACTTGTTCCAGCGGCTAAAATATAAATCCGATCTGCCGCTTTTAGTGCTTCTATTAAATTAGCATCAATATTAAACCTATCTTCTATTAAATACTTATCCATAATTTTACGGATTATAATGGGTTGTTCCATGATTTCTTTTAACATGTAATGAGGATAAGTCCCTTTGTCTGCTAGTTCATCATCAAAATCAAGTTTTTGAAAATCAATCAATAATGGTTCGTGTTTTAAGTCGTATAAATGAAAATTTTGTTCTTCAATAACAACAAATGTTTTATCTTCTAAAGCAATAAAAGCGTCACATACACCTACCATTGCCATTAAATCAG
>SKIW01000022.1 GCA_007116245.1 Candidatus Izemoplasma sp.
ACTAGATACTTTATGACTATTCCAGAATCGGTAGGCTTAATTTTACAATCGGCAGTCTATTCTTCAGGTGGTGAAATTTTTGTTTTAGATATGGGTGAACCGGTAAGAATTAAGACCTTAGCTGAAAAAATGATTCGTCTTACAGGATTAAAACCTTACATCGATATCGATATTGAATATACCGGACTTAGACCTGGGGAAAAACTGTATGAAGAACTTTTAACGGATGGATTAAATAATAAACGTACAAACAACGATAAAATCTTTATAGAGGATGAGACCAGCAATGGTACAACGCAATTTGAAGAAGAGATTTTTAGTGACTATATCGAACGGTTTGAGACATTAGACCCAAAAGAAGTTAAACGTGGTTTAACGAAAATTATTAAATCGTATGATTGTACTGGAACATGTGATTAAAAAGACTCCCCTAGGGAGTGCTTTTTAAAGATGGGTGATTTGTATGCAACGACTAAAAAATACATATAACACAATCTCAGGAAACTTAGAACGTTTCCTTTATTCATATGCGTATATTGCCCTAGTTACGTTGATTGGTGCATGGGGTTTTATCTTTAAACAAGAGTTTACGGCGATTGTGATTGTAACGGTTATATTATCGATTCAGTGGGTGTTTGTAAAAGATATTCTTCCCTCACTTTTAGGGGCGATGATCTTAGGGATGATTCCCCTTGCTAGGTACGGTGAAGTTGATTACTTCTTACCACTCTTTTGGGTACTGACGTATGTTGTACCAGCGTGGATTATCCATATGATTATTTATCCTCCTAAGTTTATTAAAGGACGATTCTTTTATCCTACGCTCGCCATAGCGATATCAATTACTTTAGGTGGATTATTCTCACCGTACTTTTTGGATAGTTTCAAAGGCGCAAGTCTTTATTATCTAAGTTTTTTAGGCTTTGGTATGGTGATGATTTATGTGTTTGTAGAAAACTATTTACCTAACCGAAAAGACGCTGTACTATATTTCTCTAAAATGATGCTTGGTGTCGGTATTATGGGGATATTAATGGTAAGTTCTTACTATTACTATAACTGGGATGATATTGTAAATAACGGCGGATTAGGACGTTATTTTCAATGGCGCAACAATTTAAGTAATAACTTACTTCTTAGTATGCCCTTTGCTTTTTATTTGGCCTATAAAAATAAGTATGTTCATTTTTATTATCTAATCGGCGTACTCCAATTTGTAGCACTCGTAATGTCTTTTTCACGTGGAGGCATTATTTTTGGTACCCTCGTATTTCCTTTCTTAGTCACAACTATGTTTATTTTAAAACCTAAAAAGTCACTCGGTTTTATTACGATATTAGTCTTGGTATTTGGCGCTGTTTATTTTATGGCAGAAGAATACTTTGATGGGTTTATGACGGTAATTAATGATATTCGTGAACGCGTTCAAATCAGTCCAGATGAGGCCCGCGCTAATATGTTAAGAATGGCATGGGAGAACTTTAAAAACTATCCCGTATTTGGAACGGGCTTTGGATTTAGTACAGCACCTCACTATAACCCACAGCCTATGGCGATGTATTGGTATCATACAACGATTGGGCAGATTGTGGGTAGTTTAGGGCTAATGGGCATTATAGCGTATACCTATCAAATGATGTTAAGAGGCTATACTTTAATCGAAAAACGTACTGTCTTTAACCTGTTTGTAGCATTCTCTATCATGGGCTTTGCGGGATACTCTATGGTCAATGTGGGGTACTTTATTCCACTACCCATGGTGGCGGTTGTGATTCAAATCTTTATACTAGCAGAGAGAAATAATCGGTTTGATAAAGCGTCTTCTAACTAAAAATCAAATAATACAAATTAAAAGGGTAACGCTTCAGTTTGGAAGCGTTACCCTTTTAAATAAAATACTTAACTATAGTTTTGTTTACGGATGGAACCATCAAGCTTATGAATAACGACTGAAGATTTTGCTTGTTTAGCTAAATCTTCTGCATAAGTAATCGCTTCTTTTTGCGTTTTGAAATACTTAATCGTTTTATCAGAACTTTCTTTTCTGACACGCCACATTTTATAATGTTCACTTTTTTCATCGTTGTTCATCGATACGTGATACTTCCGTGTTTTCTCATCTTTAGTGATTGTGGTTTTTGGTTCATCTTGTGGCTCAGGTTGCGTTGTTTTTTTCTTTCCAAACAATCGTTTTAAGAAACCCATATTTGTCATCTCCTTTTTGCTTATTGGATAGCTTTATTATAACACGCTTATATGACAATGTATGTAGTCTAAAGAATTCAACCTGTTTAATTTTGCTATTTATGGATAAGTTTTTGAGTATATTCTGGTATTTCATAAAACTGGGATCAACACCAACATCCTTCTGAAAGAACTGTACGAACTATGTATGAATCACTGCAACCTTTGACATAAAAATAAGATATTTTCAAAAAAACCAATGGATTAGAACAGAGTCGTATCTTTTATATAAGTATAAATTTACTTCCCAAGTTTCTTCGTTTTATGAAATTTCATCAAACAATGTATCGATATATACAAGATCTAAACATTTATACAAGGGGAAAGTAGTTGTTTCATATCCACCTTTTGAAATAAACAAAGAGAATTCTCATATTTTAGAGTTCTTAGAGCTTGTTAAATATATGGATTATAGTGATTACAATATAAAAAAATCAAAGAGTCGGTTACTAGACATACTAGATAGGCAAGGATTAAAAAAAGAAGAAATTATACATTATAGTGAGTATTATAAAGGTAAGAGACATGCTGGATTCAGAGAAACTGTAAGAAAAGTTATCTATAATGAAAATGCATCTAAATAACATGTTATTTGAGCACTTATCTTATTTTTGATAAAGTTTTATATTACCCATGAATATCTTTACATATAAAGAATAATGTGATAAAATTGAAATATAATTTTATATATCGCATAAGAATCTTTATATAAAAAGATAATTATGTCTAAATTGAAAATGGTGATAGTATGAATTTATTAAAAGAATTATCCAAGTACCCAGTATTTAACATGGAAACAGTTGAAAGTTTAACAGGGAATTTAAAAACTGCTTATTCAGCAGTAAGGCGGTACATGAAAAAGGGTTATGTTGTAAAAGTGCGAAATAATATTTATTCACCAGTTGATTTATCAAGTGGGTTAATACTAGCAAGCAAATATCAAATTGCTTGTGCTTTAAGAGAGGATGCTTATTTGTCTTATCATAGTGCACTTGAGTATCATGGGTTATCTAATCAAGTCTTTAATGAAGTGTATGTATCTTCAAGAA
>SKIW01000038.1 GCA_007116245.1 Candidatus Izemoplasma sp.
AGTGTGTACGATGCACTTCAAGAAGTCTCATGCCTTGTCCATCGAGTAAATCAACTTCAGCTTCAAACACGATAGTAACTAAATGATTTGACAATAAGTTCATGACATCAAAGATAATATAATGTTCTAACAACGTTCCAGATGCTAAAACTTGATTATCACTATCGTATAATGTCGCAAATATATCACCGATAATAGCCGCTTCTTCTAACGCATCGGCATTGACACTAACGATGAGTTGTTGATCCGTTACGGTGTTTAATGCTACATTTAGTTCCGGTAACCCACGGATCAGTGTTTCCACTTCTTGTTGGACTAAAAGTACATCTTCACGAAGTCCTGTTTCATCATTAAGATCATAATTTGCTTCAACACGAATCGTGTAACTATTATTGTTTAATAGACCTTGAAAAGTAATCGTTGAAAGATCCAAAGGATCGATGATACGTGTATTGATTAAGGTATCATCATGATAAAGATAAACAACTAAACCATCTTCAACGATAACATTGAATGGGTCGCTTAAACTGAGATTAAAGCTTATAAAGTCCTCACCGACATCAACATTTGTTAATCCAGCTGAAGGTGCTGTCTTAGCCGATGTTGTATAGGTGTTTTCAGGGATTAAAACAAAGTCTTCAATCACACCAACATTGTCTTCTAAGTCATAATTAGTGACAATGTCTAAGGTGTACTCTTGATCGCTTAATAACTCATCAAAAACTAAGGCATTGATGCCCCGAGATAGTTGTTTGGTCTCAACAATGTGATCATTCAATTTGAGTGTTGCAAAAATGGTTTCCGGTACCGTAACTTGGTCTGAGTCAATAATATTAATATCAAACTCAAGACGATCTGTAAATAAACGTGTAGCACTTATATTTGCCGTTGGCAAACTCTTAAGTACAAAAATATCATAACGGTTATTTTCAGTAATATTAACTTCTCTAGCTGGCTCATCAGGAGTGATGCGATAAGCAAAACGATCAACCCTATATGTTTGCTCTCCTGTAATTTGGCCAACATTCAAATGTAAAACAACCATTCGATTCGTGGTTCCTTCTTCGAAACGATTTGAGAAGTATCTAGTACCACCAATCGTAACTGAGTTTATTGCTAAGTTTGAAGGATTATTAAAATGCACCTCAACACGAATCGTTTCATTTTTATTCACAATATACGGTTCTATATCACCATCGACAACCGGATCACGGTCTTCAACGATAACATGTGAAAATGAAGGTAGCGTTATATCGATAACATCATCCGGGCCACATGCGTATAATACGAACGTTAAAATTATTACAAAAACCATTGATAACCATTTTTTCATTTCGTCACACTCCATCTCTTTGCCATTCCCTTAGAACCATTTTATCATACTAATGATTATACGACAATTGCATATCTACTTTTTAAAACCCTTCTTTAAAAGGTTTTTAGGATAATTCGCATTGATGCTCTCTAAAATTTTATCGAGTTGTTCTTCTTTAGGCATTGATTCTTTTGCTTCAAAAATGTTTAGTTGTTTAAACAACGTCTCTTCCTTAGCAAGATTGCCTGCACTTACGCCTAGTAAATGAATCGGTTTTTCCTCAAACAGTTGATCAAATAAATCTTCAACAAGCTCAAATATAATATCAAAATCACTTGTGTGATATTCTAATGAAAAGTTTTTAGAATGCTGCGTAAAATCATTGAAGCGCACTTGTACAGTAATCGTTTTGGAGGCTCGCTCATGTTTGTGCAATCGTTTAATCACCGTTTGTGTTAATTGATCAAGTGCTTTAACAGCACTTTCATAATCATGTAAGAACCCCTCATATGTTTTTGAGTTTCCTATGCTATGAATTGTTTCTGCGCGGGTTGGATCTACTAATCGTGAATCGTTTCCCCATGCTTTATCGAAGAAAGCATTCGTTTGATTCCCTAAAAAGCGACTTAGCGTATGATGGTTTTCATAGTTTGCTAAGTCCTTAATCGTATGAATGCCTATAAGTTTTAAATCCGGAACAGTTTTTTTTCCAATACCATGCATGTTTTCAATGGGTAATGGCCATAGTTTTTCTTTTACATCCCGTTTACGCAAGACTGTAATCCCTAAAGGTTTTTTCATATCTGAAGCCATTTTCGCTAAGAAAGGATTCGGAGCAATACCGATAGAAGCAGGCAACTGATACTCCTTTAATAAATGTGCTTGAATTTTTTCAGCGAGTTCTAAAGGATGTAATCCCTGTAAATCCTCCGTGACATCTAAGTATCCTTCATCAATTGAGGCGGGTTCTAGTTTTTCAGTAATCGTTTCTAAATACTCGAAAAATAAGCGACTCTTTTCTTCATACAACGTGAAATTAGGTGGTACGATTTTAATGTGTGGACATCTTTTCTTTGCTTCATAAACATTCATTGCACTCGTAACACCGTATTTTCTAGCTTCATAATTTGCTGTCGTTAAAATACCACGATCACTATTTTTAGCAATGCCTATCGGGTGGTTTTTTAATTTGGGATCTTCTGCTTCTTCGCAACTCGCGTAAAAAGCATTTAGATCAATGTGAAAGATGATACGGTATTTTTTCATGTTAGTCTTTCCTTTTTTAAAAAAGTATCGTATAATGTTAAAAGCAACTCAGCAATGGATGTGAGGTGAGACTATGCCAACCAGTCGCAAACGCCCTAAAAAACCGCAAAATCAAGAACGTAAGAAAGTTACGTATAATCCCTTAAAGAAACGTTGGGGACGAATTGTCGTTCTCATCTTGGTTATTGGATTTCTACTTGGTACCGTCGCAGGAACAATCTTTTTAATGTTCCAGCTATTTACGCAATAATGAACGAAAAAGCACAATTGTGCTTTTTTTTATTTAAGTAAGCTTTCTGCGCTCCGTCTGGCATCTTCAGTAACTTCTTCAGAAGAGATCATCTCTGCGATGGCTTCGATACGTTCGTTCATATTCAGTTCTTTAATAAAAGCTTTTGTGCGATTATCATCACTTGATTTAAATATTTTATAATGCACATCTGCTTTAGCCGCAACTTGTGGCAAATGTGTAATACTTAAAACTTGTGCGCGTTTTGAGATATCTTTCATTTTCAAAGCTACTTGACTTGCCACATAACCACTAACACCAGTATCTATTTCATCGAATATCATTAATGAAACCTTCATGTTTCGCATAAAAATCTCTTTTAAGGCAAGCATTATACGACTTAGTTCTCCACCACTCGCTACTTTGCTGAGTGGTCTTTTTGTTTCACCGATATTTGTTGAGAGATAAAAATCAACATAATCGACGCCTTGATCGTTAAACACGGATATTTCAAGAGGATTTTTTAGTGATACGCTTTTAAATTGAATCTCAAAATCAACTGACTTTAACTCGAGATCTTTTAAAACTTCAATAAGGTTTTTTTCGATTTCTTTAGCGGTTTTCTTACGTAAATCGGAAACACTTAAAGCTGCTTTTTTAAGTGCTTCAAAAATGGTTAAAACATTTTGGTAAGCCTTATCAATACTTTGATCCATATTCTCATATTGATTTAATTCATCGTATAAAACATCTTTATACTCGATTAACTCTTCTATGGTTTTATGGTATTTTCTTGATAAAGTTTTTAAGGAATGTTCACGTGTTTCTAAGTAATCAAGACGTTCAGGATTGAAATCTAGATCTGTTCTAATATAGCTGATGGTATCACGAATATCGGTAAGCTCATAGTATGTGCTTTCAAGCCGCTTAGAAAGAGAACGATAAATTTCATCAAACGATGCCAGTTCTTCAAGCATTCGATGGGCTTCAAATATTTTTTCAGGCACTTCAAATTCTGTTAAGTTTTCATAGGTTGATGATACATTTTTAAAGATTTTATCAAAGTTTTGAAGTTGTGTTAACTCTTCTTCAATTTCTTCGAGTTCATTCGCTTTTAAATCATGCTTCTCAATTTCTTCTATGTGCGCTTTTAGTATTGTTTGCTTTTCAAGCGCATGGTCTTTTGAACTTAATAGACTATTATAATGCGTATAGCTTTCTTTATACTCACGATACGTTTTTTGGTAATTATTAAGCGCTTTTTGAACATCCGGATTGTAATAATCAATGATCTTTAAGTAAGTCTCGGGATTGATTAGTCTTTTAGTATCGTGTTGCGTATGTATATCCGCTAAATATTGCGTAATATTTCTTAAATCCGCAAGTGTAATCGCTTGCTGATTCACTTTAATCACGTTCGTACCTGATGTTGTGATTTGTCGTTTGATCAAACACTCGTTGTCTTCATAAGGAATATCAAGGGAGCTAAGAATTTCTTCTACCGCTTGTGGAATGTTTGTAAAAAGACCGGTAATCTCACAAGTGTCAAAGCCACTTCGGATGACTGTACTACTTGCACGATCCCCGAGTAAAAGACCGATTGCGTCAATCAGTAAACTTTTTCCAGCGCCTGTTTCCCCTGTTAAAACAGTGAAACCATCCTTAAACTGAACTTCGATGTTTTCAAGAATCGCAAAGTTTTTAACCGACAGATATGTAAGCATCATTTACCTCCTTAGCGTGTCCGTGATTTTTCTATTAAAGCGGCGATATCAATCCAGTGTTTTGTGGAATCAATTAAACTTAAAAACTCGATATTTCCATTTTGACCTTTAATCGGTGAAGGAATGCCTTGTTGGATATAGAGTTGGTGTTGATTCAGTCTTTTTTGAATCGATTCAAGGACTTCAAAATGCAGTTTCGGGTTTTTAATCACACCGCTTTTAGGTGTCTTCAATGTTTCAAACTGTGGTTTAATCAACCAAATAATTGGCGCTTCATAAAGCATGTTTGCATGAAATATTAACGAAAGGCCTGAGACAAACGAAACATCCATTACAATATAATCTATGTCTTCAAACTGATGTTTTTTAATGTCTAAAAAGTTGGTTTTTTCTATTGATATAACCTGAGGATTATCTCTTAAGGAGGCATCTAACTGTGCTGTGCCCACATCGATTGCATAGACTTTTTTAGCCCCGTGTTTTAAGGCGCAATCGGTGAATCCACCTGTTGAAGCACCGATATCTAAAATCGTTTTATCTTTAAATGAAAGATTGAAGATTTGTAACGCGTGTTCAAGTTTTAGACCTCCTTGACTTACGTAGGGGTTATAGGGCTCTAAAACTACTATATGATCATCTTCTTTTACAGTATAACTCGGTTTGATTACCGGTTCACCGTTTACGATTATACGCGCAGCCTTAATTTCTATTTGAGCACGGTGTCGACTTTTATGCGCACCCATCTCGACTAAATATTGATCAAGTCTCATAAAGCTTTTCCGCTTCTTCTAAAATACTGTCTACATCTAATCCATAACGCATTAACATCGTTTCACGATCGCCTTGTGGGACAAAACAATCGTCAAAGCCTAAACGTTTAATTTTAGGAAATCGGATGTTTTGATCCGCAAAATAGCTTATAATCACAGAGCCTAACCCACCATTTAAGGTGCTTTCTTCAACAATGAGCAGCGGCTTCGTTGAATCGATGGTTTTAAGTATATTTATGTCGAGTGGTTTTAGGTATCTAGCATTAATCAGTGTAATCGGTAATTTTCTTTCTTTAATGATCCTAGTTAATGATTCAATATGCGTTCCAAACGTTATAAGTGTCACTGTTTTACCATCCGTTAAACGTTCCCATGAAGGTGGTATAGCTAAACTCTTTGATATGTCGAGTTCAATCGCAGGCACAAACTCTCTTGGATACCTTACTGCGATAACACCTTTATGTTCGTTAAAAGCATACTGTAAAATCCCGTACATTTCTTCAGCATTCTTGGGATGGGCGATTGTCATATTAGGAATATGGTACAGTAATGGAATATCGTAAATCCCTTGATGGGTTTCACCATCACCACCTACTAAGCCAGCGCGATCAATGCCGATCACAGCATGCACATCATGCCTTGCAAGATCGTGTAAGATTGCATCATACGCGCGTTGTAAGAACGTTGAATAAATTGAGACAAATACCTTAATATGATTTAATCCGATTCCTGATGCCATCGTAAGAGCAGTTTGCTCAGCAATTCCAACATCAATGAAGCGTTGCGGATACGCTACTTGAAACTCTCTTAATTCAGACCCACTCATCATGGCTGGAGTGATGACATAGAAAGATTCTAAAGCTGCTTTTTGTGTTAAATACTCCGCCACGATTTTACTGTATGATTTAACACCGTTTTGTGGCTTTATAGGTTCACCGGTTTCAATATTGAAAGGACTCACACCATGCCATGAGCCTACCGTATCCTTTTCAGAATGCGGATACCCTCGTCCTTTTTGCGTACGAATATGAATGACACAAGGTTGTGCTTCCTTTTTAGCAATCTCAAAAACCTTAAGTAATGATTTATAATCATGGCCATCTAAAGGACCAAAATAAGTATAACCTAAGTCTTCAAAATAACTATGGCCGCTAATAAATCCACGGATTCTTTTTTCGACTTTTAATGTTAAATTTCTAAATGGTTTAGGAATAAGCTTTCCTGTTGTCTTACGCAAACGACGTAAACTTTTACGCATCCGTATTTTCGTAAGCATTCTTGAAAGATGACCGATGTTTTTACTAATGCTCATCTCATTATCATTAAGAATAATGATCGGATGCTTTTGTGCGTCGTGTCCGATAAAATTAAGCGCTTCTAATGCCGGCCCACTCGCTAAAGCACCATCGCCAATAAACATGATGACATGGCCGAGATTCGCACCTAAGTTTTTAGCATAAAGCATTCCCGCACCTGCGGCTAAAGATGTTGAACTATGGCCTGCCTCAAAACAATCATGCTGACTCTCAGAACGTTTTAAAAATCCACTTAAACCATCTGTTTTACGAAGGGTCGCAAATTGATTAGCGCGTCCTGTTAGAATCTTATGGGTGTACGTTTGATGGCCAACATCAAAAATAATTTTGTCATGCGGTGAATCAAAGACTTTATGTAAAGCAATTGTCGCTTCGACGACACCGAGATTACTCGATAGATGTCCGCCGGTTTCTGCTAATGATGACATCAAAAAGGCCCGAATCTCTTCACTAAGGGATTCGAGTTCTTTAATAGAGAGTGCTTTTAAAAAGCTTGGGTCTTTGATGTCAATCACATTCACAAAATCACCTATTCTTCAACGTCAAATTCCGTTTCGCCTTCTTTAGTCATCACTTTCGTTAAAACTTTTTCAGCATTTTCAAGTAAACCGTGACAATGTTTTGCCAAAGCCATGCCTTCTTGGTATTTCTTTACCGCTTCTTCTAAGGGTAAATCACCGTTTTCAAGCGCTTCTACGATGGCTTCGAGATTTGTCAGTGCTTCTTCAAAAGATTGTTTATTCATTTTACTCATCCTTTGCTTTTTTTAAGACTTTTGTTACTGTTTTTCCGTCATGGAAGTAAACTTCTAATGTATCATTAATTTGCACATCTTGAATACTCTTGATAATTTTTCCCTCTTTTTTAGTTAGCGTGTACCCTTTTTTCATGATCGATAAGGGATTAACATAGTCAAGACTTGAAGTTTGTGTTTTTAACATTTGTGTTTTGTCTTGATAATACGCTGCACCAATTCTTTCAAGACGCCTAATGCGGTCATTGAGCATTTCATAACTTGATTTTAAACGATTTTTCGGATGTACGAGCTGTAATTTATCGTAAAGATTTTCAAACTGCCGATTATGATTCATCAAGAGTTTTGAAGGGTCTTTTAAAACATATCGTTCAGTATTACGCTTTAAGTTTTTCTTTTTATCCAACAAACTTCTTCTTAGCGTATCAATCATCCGTTGACGGTATTTATCGAGATCTCGATGCAGTGTAACTTGATCAGGTACAGCGAGTTCTGCGGCACCCGATGGTGTCGGTGCACGAACATCACTGACAAAATCCGCAATCGTAAAATCCGTTTCATGTCCAACTGCAGATATGACAGGAATCTTAGAGTCAAAAATAGCGCGGGCAACACGTTCTTCATTAAACGCCCAAAGATCTTCAATGGATCCCCCACCGCGACCTAAGATTATACAATCATTATCCACATTCTCATTCGCTTGTTTTAAGTTCTCAACAATCTCATATTGGGCGTTTTCACCTTGCACCGTTGTTGGATACACCAACACCTTAACTAAAGGGTATCTCCGGTTGATAATATGAATAATATCTCTAACCGCTGCCCCTGTTGAAGATGTTAAGACGGCAATCTGTTTGGGAAACTTAGGTAGAGGTTTTTTATATTTTTGAAGGAATAAACCTTCTTTTTCAAGTCGGTCTTTTAGTTCTAAGTACGCTTGATATAAATTCCCTAACCCTTTTTGTTCCATGTTTTTAACATAGATTTGATAGGATCCACTAATTTCAAAAACACTAATGTATCCTCTTATTAAAACATCCATGCCATCTTCAGGATTAAACTTAACCTTCCAAGCATCACCTTTAAACATGACTGCACTTATAGCGGCGTTTTTATCTTTTAACGTGAAATAAAAATGTCCGCGAACATTCTTTTTAAAGTTAGATATTTCTCCTTCTAAAAGAACATCCTTTAAATGGACATCTGAATCGAATTTATATTTGATGTATTTTGTTAGTGCCGTGACCGTTAAAGCTTGCTCTGACATAGTACCCCTACTTATTTAATGCGATTTTTATTTTATCTAATACACTATTAATAAACCCAACCATTTTACCATCGCCCTCATCACTATAAATTCTGGCAATTTCAATCGCTTCATTAATAACGATTTCTGGTGGTGTTTGTGTGCCGTATAGTTCGTATGTTGCTAAACGTAATAATGCCCGATCGACATACGATAAACGTTTAATCGTATATTTAATTAAATGGTTTTGTATTAATGTATCCAAGGTGTCTTTATACATTAATACACCTTCGACGACTTCATCGATAAACGTATTATTTGTCTTTTCGAACTGACGTTCATCATGAAAATCTAAACCATATAAAATTTCTAGGATTCGTATGCGTTGTTCTCTACGTGTTTTCATATTTTATACCTCACTAATATCACTATAAAGTTTATCATATCAAGGCCAAAATAAAAAGGAAAAACCATCTTTTCCTCTTTATATATTTTCTTGTTTTTTTACCTTAATTACTGCGTACCGCTGTTAAAATATTATTTAATCGTTGCGCATGTGCTTCGCTAATATAACGAAACGCTACACGTGTCGATCCTTCGGGTTGTGGATAGTAGTGTTCGTAATCGTACTCATAGTCTTCAACTAAAATTGTATACACTTCACTAATGACAGGTGTATACCCAACCCAGTCAGCATTATCTACAGCAACATCAACATCTAAAAAGAAGTTAATGAATGCATGTGCGAGTTCAACATTTTGACTAACACTTGGAATAACAAATGCATCAATCCAAATATTGGTGTGATTAGGCGCATAAAAATCAAACTCTATTTCCTCATCATCATACTCATATTCAAACACCATCTCAAAGTAATCACCTGAATACACCAGTGCTAGATCTAAATTCCCTCTAGCGATATCGCCTTTAAGATCATCTTGACCAAAACGCGTAAGCGATCTAGGTGAACGGTTAATAACCCCTTCAATCAACGCTTGAGCTTCTAACAATTCACTTTCAGTGTTACTGTTAGGACTATACCCTAAACACATTAAAGCGGCTCCTACAGTATCTCGAGGGGAGTCATAAAGTCCAATTCTTAAGGTACTCTCCGGATCAAACAACGCACAAAATGCACTGTCTTCTTGGGCTTCTAACGCAGCTCTTACGTCTGCATTACGGGTGTTAAACATAATCCCTATAGTACCAAAGAAATAAGGAATCATATACTCACCGAAATCTTCGTTTTCATACAACGCAAGAGCATCATCAAAAAATGTTACTGCTTGGTAATTCGGTAATAAATCTTTATTAATGGGTTGTAAAAGATTCTCTTGGAAGAGTTTATCAATCATATACTCACTAGGAATCATAATATCGTAATTGGTAATGCCTTGTTTAAGCTTAATCTCCATTTCTTCATTCGAGCCAACCTCTTCATACACAACGCGTACATTATGTTCTTTTTCAAATTCACGAATTAAGTCTGGGTTCATATACTCTCCCCAGTTTAATACATACAGTCTCTCTCTTTGTGAACATGCACTTAACACTAACGCGATTAAAACCATCGCTAAAATTAAACTCACTTTTTTCATAATCGTTCTCCTTTTACTTTTTTATTTATTCGGTTCATACGATTAAACGTAATCATAATTCCGACTGTTAACACAACTACCACGCTATTATACGCAAAGACAGATGGTGATATTTGCCGCTTACCTAGCCGTGAGTAAATTAAGGTACTCACGTTATGGAACTCTCCTTGTTTCATAAAATAACTAATGATAAAATCATCAATGCTCATTGTAAATGCAATTAACGCTCCTGCAAGCATCCCGATTTTAATACTTGGTACGATAACATAAAGAATTGCTTTTAACTTGGTTGCGCCTAAATCGAGCGCTGCATCAAATAAGTTTGGATCAAGACTTTTTAATTTAGGTAAAACACTTAAAATAACAAATGGGATTGAGAAGAAAATATGTGCTAAAAGCATGGTTGGAAACCCAAAGCTAATCCGGATAAACCGGAAAATCATAAATAACATGATTCCTGTCACAATATCTGGGTTCACCACAGGTACATTGTTTAATACCATCACTTTTAACCGTGATTTTTTTCGTAAACTATGAATTCCAATAGCGAATAACGTCCCAAACACGGTACTAATCATGGTTGATAGTATCGCGATTTGCAGTGTCACGAAAATCGCATCCATTAATGGTCGGTCATTTAAAATCTCACCATACCATCTAAATGTAAACCCAAAGTCGTTGTAATTATACTGTGAATCATGGAAGCTGATGAGTAAAATAATGATAATCGGAAGATAAATGATAAAAAAGGTAAACACCGTTAATAATATTTGTAATATCGTACCGAGAAGATGTTTTTTCATAATAACGTCTCCCCTTCTTTATCAAAACGAATGATTAACATAAATAATCCTAACATGACAATCATTACCACAAACGATACGGTTGCTGCAATATTAAACGACCCTCTAAAGATTTCTTTTTCAATTAGGTTTCCGAGTAAAATGATTGTCCCCCCACCCAGCCTTTCAGGTAAGGCAAATGCCGTCATCGCCGGAAGCAATGTCATAATAACACCACTGACTATTCCACCTAAAGATAGCGGTAAAGTGACTTTAAAAAACGTTTGTGAGGCACTCGCACCTAAATCCCTGCTCGCCTCAACTAAAGCGTCGTCCATTTTATCTAAAACAGCGTAGATCGGAAAAATCATAAAGGGTAAGTACATTGATACCATAGCGATAATTATCGCTGAGTCTCTGCCGATTAAATCGAAACTAAGATTGAAGAGATTAATGATAGATACCGGTTTAAAAATATTCTCCCATGCGATAATCCGAACAATCATATTCGACCAAATAGGCACGATTAATAACGCAACATACAGTGTTTTATTTTTACTTTCACTCCGGGCAAAATAGTACGCCACAGGATAGCCTATTACAAAACATATTAATGTTGTTATCCCCGCATATTTTATGCTGTTTCGAAATGCGTTTAAAAAGATAGAATCTTGTAAAAAGCGTAACGAATCGAGTGTTAAACGAAAATCATAGTCATTAAAAATATGAAACGTAGATATCGTTGCTAAGATGATAAAAATGCTTGGTATAACAATTAACAAGAATAGCCAGAATAAATAAGGTAAAACGAGTTTATAAATACTTTTCATAACCGCATCACGTGGATATCTTCTTTTTCAAAAACCAAAGAAACTTCATTTCCCACTGCTTGAGCATCGGTGGAATGTATAATATACTCGCGACCAGCTACATCAACGATAATCTCGTAGTGAACACCTTTAAAAATAATATCTGTAACAACCCCAGTTATACCACCGTTAGGTTTTTTAAGTTCGATATCTTCAGGTCTTAAAACAACTTCAATCGCTTGATTTTTTTCAAACCCTTTATCAACACATTCAAACGCGATCCCTTCAAATGATACTAAGTAATCTTTCATCATCGTTCCTGGGATAATATTAGATTCTCCTATAAATGACGCGACAAAACGCGTTTTCGGTTCATTGTAAATATCTTCAGGAGTGCCAATTTGTAAAATCTCGCCATCGCGCATAACGACAACGGTGTCACTCATGGTTAAGGCTTCTTCTTGGTCATGGGTAACAAACACAAAAGTGATGCCTAAAGCCCGTTGCATTTCTTTTAACTCATACTGCATATCTTGTCGTAACTTTAAATCAAGTGCCGCCAAAGGTTCATCGAGGAGTAATAACTTCGGTTTATTAACGACAGCCCGTGCAATCGCAACGCGTTGTTGTTGTCCGCCGCTTAAGGTTTTCACATTTCTTGTCTCGAATCCTTCGAGTTTGACGAGTTTTAAAACTTCTTTTACAGATTTATCGATTTCTTCTTTTGATCTTTTTTTAAGCTTTAAACCAAAAGCGATATTTTGATAAACATTCAAATGTGGAAACAAGGCGTATTTTTGAAAAACCGTATTGATTTGACGTTCATGAGGAGGTGTATCATCTAAATATGTGCCATCAAATAAGATTCTGCCTTCATCAGCAATCTCAAACCCAGCAAGCAAACGTAAAAGTGTTGTCTTTCCACAGCCGGAAGGACCAAGCAATGTAATAAACTCATTTTCACGAATATATAAATCAATCGATTTTAAGACTAAAACATCATCAAATGATTTACTTAAATTTTTAATTTCTATAAGTTTTTTCATGATTCCTCCTGGGTTTAACATAGATAAACAGGTTTAATAAAATAGCGATTAACCTATCAAAATGTATAGTATTTATAAACTTATATATTATTATAATTAAACAATGCAACTTTATTATACAAAACAAAATTACAATGTCAACTAACAAAACTTTTTTTATATATTTTGTAAACGCTGTTTAAAAGAAACGATTTAAGATATTCATTTTAAAAAGCTTAACGCTTGTGATAGCGTTAAGCTTTAAGGGACTCGTAATCTTAAACTATTGTTTATAAAACCGTTATATTTCTCGCCTTTTTCGATAAATGCGTGCTTCATATGGCTCAAATCGCCAAACCTGTTCACGCGCTCTTAAAGCATCGCTATTAGTGAGATATACCTCATATCCTTCAAGTGGTACAGAATCCATATTTAAAGGGGTTCCTTTAAAGTTTGCAAGGACTATATAATCATGATGTTTACCGGTAAGTTTTATGTTAAAACTTTGTGGGTGATCAACATCGATAAAGGTGACTTCAGCAAATGCTAAATTTTCTTCTTGGCGAAGTTTTAGTAATCGCTTATAGGTGTTTAATATCGAATCCTCGTTCCCGCGTTGATGTTTAACATTAATCGTTTTATAATTGCGATTGACATTCATCCATGGGTGTACACGACTAAATCCTGCATACTCCGAATCGTTCCATTGCATGGGGGAACGGGCGTTATCTCTTGATCGGTCTCTAAGCGCTTGCATAGCCATAGCATGTGTTGCGCCATTACGAATAAAGTTCTCGTATTCGGTATAGACCTCAACATCGCGAAAATCATTAAGGTTTTCATAATCGACATTCGTCATCCCAATCTCTTCACCGTAGTATACGATGGGCGTTCCTGGGAGTAGATATAGTGTATAGGCAAGCATTTTAGCGCTTTTCTCGCGGTATTGGTCTGAGTCGTTTCCGTAGTGAGATACAATTCTTGGCATATCGTGATTATGCCAATATAGCGTATTCCAGCCCTTGTTTTTAAACACTGATATCCAATAATTGAAACTTCGTTTTATACTAGGAACATCAATAATTCCTTTTGCCCATTTACCTGGTGTTAACTGATTGTAGGCATCGCAGTCAACCCAACAATGTTCAAACTGAACGAGCATGTTAAACTCGTTTGAGTCAAACCCAGCGTATTGTAGCGCTTCTTCTCGTGTTGCCCCACCGGCTTCGCCGATAATCATCAAGTTATTTGGTTTAAATAGTTCTTTACCGAGTTCTTCTAAATACTCGTGGTGTTTAGGTAAACTTGAAAAATTTTCGTAACCTGGTTTCGCTTCTGGAAAATCCCAGTTTTTTTCAAGGTGATTGGAAGCATCAATACGAAATCCATCTACACCTAAGTCAATCCACCATTGAATCATAGTTTTAAGTTCTTCGCGCATCGCTTTATTACGCCAGTTTAAATCAGGCATTTTTTTACTGAAAATATGTAAGTAATATTCATCTGTAGCTGCATTATATTCCCAAACCGGACCACCAAACCATGAAATCCAGCGGGTGGGTAACTGACGTTGTCCTAAGTCGTTATACTTGGGGGGTTGCCAGATATAATAGTCATGGTATTTTTTATGATCTGGGTGATTTGGGTCTTTAGCCGCTTGAAACCATGGATGTTCATCTGATGTATGGTTTAACACTAAATCGGTAATGACTTTAAGGTTTTTTTGATGCGCTGTGGTTAATAAAACTTTAAAATCATCGATTGTACCATAATCTTCACTTACTTTGTAAAAGTCACGAATATCGTACCCATTATCATCCATTGGAGAATCATAATGTGGACTAATCCAAATAGTATCGACCCCTAAATCTTTTAAATAATCAAGCCGTGAGGTTAATCCACCTAAGTCGCCAATCCCATCTTGATTTGAGTCTTTGAAACTTCGTAAATATACTTGGTAGATTATCGTTTCTTGCCACCACATTCGTTTCATGTCATCACCTCTTACTATAAGCCTACACGAAAGTATTTAAAAAGGCAAAGCATCTTCTTATGTAAGCATTACCATCTTAAAATTCATGGGTTATTTCTCGTATAAGTGCATGGTTTTTAGCATCGTGCCAGTTAAAGATCCATCGCGGTGTTTGAGCATGAATTATCATATAGGATTCCGTCGTCGCACTTCTTGCATTGTTCACAGAACCTGGATTAATAAATAAGTGCCCTTCTACTTTATCAAAGGCCGCGATATGGGTGTGACCATAAAAAGTAATATGCGCTTGTTCTTCTAAGGCTTTATAATACAGTTTATCTATCCCATTTTGGACGCGATATTTATGACCGTGGGTTAATAGTATCCGCTTTGAATCGATATCAATGGCATGTTCATTCGTGAATCCTGGATCAAATAGCGCGTTTCCTTTAATTGCAATAATATCCCGTGATTCTAAAAAATTTGATTTTAACTCTGAATCGCCTAAACTAATCGTTAAGTCTACATCCTCATGTTTTTCTAATATGTTAAGAAGCCGTTCTTTATTTTTATGTACATCACTAAAAACGAGTAGTTTCATAAACACCCCTCCTACTTTACTACTGTCCTAAATACTCTAGCACTTGTTTTAAGGCTTTAGCACGGTGTGATATTTTATTTTTAACACCTAAATCAAGTTCCGCTAAGGTTTGATGATATCCCGCAGGGATAAATAGTGGATCGTACCCAAAGCCGTTTTCGCCTTCTAAAGTCGTATGGATATACCCTTCAAGTATGCCTTTAAAGTAGTGTTCTTGGTTATTTTTATCGAGCAAAACAATCACTGTAATAAACCGAGCGCTACGGTCGATTTTAGATTGCATAACGTCAAGAAGTTTGCGGTTATTCGCCTCATCTGTCCCTTCCTTTGAAAACCGTTTTGAGTAAACGCCTGGTAGGTTATTTAAAGCCGTCACCTCAAGTCCAGAATCATCAGCAAGAATCATTTCACTGGTTCTTTTGCGCAGTGTTTTCGCTTTAAGAAGGGCATTTTCTTCAAATGTTGTGCCACTTTCGATAATTGTGAGATCGGGAAAATCAAAAAGCGAGAAAACTTCATATTTTAAAGGTTTCAATAAGTTTTCGTATTCTTTTAACTTTCCTTTGTTTGCGGTTGCAAGAATGATTTTTTCCATATCTTCACCTACTAAAAAAGCCTTAAAGAAGGCTTATTTATTACACCAATTTGAAAACTTCTCCAAATCTGTATTTTTACCAACTAATAAGAGTTGGTCGTTTTCTTGAAAGGTTTCTTCAGGGCTAGGGATAATAACGTCTTCACCACGTTTAATTGCGACGATGTTAATATTGTATTTTGAACGTAAATCTAAGTTAATCACGGTTGAGTTAACGAGTTTGGCACTCGCTTCTAAGACGATAAAACTATGGTTTTCACTTAAGTCGTAGTATTCTAAAATGTTATTCGTCACAATTTTATGTGCTAAGCGTTTGCCTGCCGAGCGTTCTGGTTGAATGACTTCATCAGCCCCTAAACGTCTAACGACTTTTTCATGATACTCGTTTTGCACTTTAACGGTAATTCGTGGTACCCCGAGTTCCTTAAGAATTAATGTTGTTAGAATGCTATCCTCAATGTCTTTTCCGATGGCCACGATAACATGATCTATACTTTGAATCCCTACTTCTTTTAGTGCCCCTTCGTCTGAGGTATCTAATACAACTGCATGTGTTGCGAGTTTTGACATTTTTTGTACTCTCGCTTCATCGCGATCGATAACGAGAACATCAAAACCGCTTTTAATCAGCTCTTCGACGACACTACTTCCAAAGCGTCCCATGCCGATGACTGCAAATGTTTTTTTAGCCATTCATTTCACCTTCTATGTGGATATAATCTTGCTATTATCATATCACAACCTACTCTTTTGTCAATCAACTAAAACTTAGTTTGAGTCTTATAAACTGTGATATAATAAACTTCGGAGGGATTGTATGAAAAAACTAACCACGATTAAGGACACTAACTTCGCGATTATTTTAGTCTATTTAATGACATTATTCATCGCGCTATCAATTCAAGTAATTAGCTTACTTGTCATTGATCAAGATGGCTTAAGTGAACCCGGTCTAATCACCTTTAGTGCGATGATGAATTTTATCGCATACGCTATACAAGCAGGTGTTTTAATCCATATTTTTAAGACGTTTTTATTTAAGAATCAATGGGTGTTATTTAAACACCATCTTCGTTTTTCGATTTACTTAATAATGATCGCGCTTTATTTAATGTTTACGTTTCTTGTATTAGCACAAGGTTTCTTTTTAATGACTGATACTGATCCGATTTCACCTAACCAAGCTGTTTTAGAGGCTATTATGGAAAGCGGTGTTTGGTATAATGTCTTATCTTTATTTATTATCGCTGTAATATTAGCGCCGATTGTTGAAGAACTCGTTTATCGAAAAGCGATTTACGGGTTAATACAACAGTATGCACATCCTGTTTTTGCTGTGCTAGGCAGTGCGTTTCTCTTCGCATTAATCCATGTTGTTATTGACTTAGGCAATGCTATATATATCGTGCCTTACTTTGGACTAGGGTTAGTGTTGGCATTTATTTATTATTACTCTGGAAGAATGCTTTTTGTTTCTATTTTTGCGCATGCTTTAATGAACCTTTATACATTTATCTTATTGTTCTCAAACTTATAGGCCTTTTATAGGCCTTTTTTTATGTCTTTAATAACCTCTTCTTTGCTAAACTTTTTAATCGGTTTTTCCGTTTTTGTGATTGGTTTAATTACCGGTTTAACAAATCGAACTTCTTGCAGGATTAAAAATAGTAATAACCCCATCATACCGATAATATAGATTCCGACAATTAAGAAGTATACGACTAAACTGTGTGCATTGCGAATAAACTCAAATGCAAGGATCGGTCTTGAATCACGGATAAAAAGCATAACGAACGAAAGCAACATAAAGACGGTGTAAATAAGCATGGGTACGTACTTGAATATTCGGATATCTTTGATGTGCTTGAATTTAACACTTAATAACGTCAAGATAATAAGATAAATAATTAGTGGCCAAAACATATTGAACACTAAAAAATACGCGTTTAGCATAAAATAACTAGTTATAATGAGTGCGAAAGGTAAGACATAGTATGACTGGGTAGACCGCGCATTTCCTTCATACGCTTTTGAGCGAATATAGTAAATTTCGAGCGCACCGATATACAAAACTGAAAAAGCGAGTAAGTACCCAAGTACGCCGGAAAAAATCGCATATAAGGGCGGTGTAATCGCTTCACTGAAGGCCATAAGAATAGTATCCATAATCCAGCTGCTAAAAAACAAGAAAAAGGTAAATATGATGACATATTTACTCATAATTAGGTCAATCGTAACGTATAGATGTTGTAAGAAACTATAGATTAAAATAATGATTACGATTGCTAAAATCCAATTATTCAAAAAAAAGGAATGCGTAAAATTTAAAATAATATAAAATAATAAAATAAAAATCCCGGGTATAAATTGCAGTAATGGTTTCATAGTTCCTCCTTAAAGGTAACGATTAAACCGCTCGTCCTCAATGGTTTTAATAAGTTTTATAGTATTATCACTAATATATTTAGTATACTTACTAAGTATTTCAAATAACTCAAGGTCTTGTTCAACAACGGCGTAAAAAAGTGCATCGTGATGACTATAGGATATATCATCGGTTTTTGCGCCTTTTTTTAATAAGGTTTCAATTGTATACGTGTCTTTTAACATTAAAGCATAAAACAATGGTGTATTTTGATAGATATCTTTTTGATTAACATCGCTGATTTTATGCATATAGGCTAAAGCTTCATCCAGTTGCCCGAATCTTAAGGCATGATGTAGTGGAAACACATGAGCGAGCCGCTGTGTATCTGGATCGTTTTTAACACGTGTAAACTTCGTGATAGCGGCGGTGTAATTATGACTTAGCGCTTTATCATAAGGAGATTCGTTAAATCGGTCTTTATCATAACTGCTTAATCCAACATTAAGCAATCCTTCTAAAATAGGTTCCATAGGATCTAATACAGCATAATGAAGGGGCGTTTGTAAGTAAATATTTTTTTGGTAGGCGTTAACACCTAAAGAAAGTAAACGCTCAAAAATACTCGGCAATCCATACGCAGCCACAATATGCATAATGGATTCCTTTTTTTCGTTTAAAACGTGAAGCGGTGCTTTAGAGTCGATAAGATAATCAACCACTTTAAGCTTTTTACTTTTTACGGCATACATCAATGCATGGTTACCTTCATTATCGTATAAGTTTAATTTTGCGCCTTTTTTTACAAGGGCTTTAACACACTCTAAATCGCCTTTAAGTGCTGCTTGCATTAACGGTGTTTGACGTTTTTTATTCATGGCATCTAAATCAGCACGTTTTTGAAGGAGTAACTTAACCATAAACGCATCGCCTAAGTATGCAGCAACATGGAGTGGTGTATCGCTAAAATGGTTTTTTTGATTGATGTCTAGTCCACAGTCAATCAAAAAAACCAAGCTATCATAGGCTTTTTGACGTATTGCATAATATAAAAGATTTTGATTGCGTTCATCAACGGCACGTGTTAAATCAAAGTCTTTAAATTGTAGCTTTGAGAGTTTTTTAACGTGATTCCCTTTAATCGCTTTAATCATCTCTTCTGTTATAGAATTAACCATGTTCCCCACCTCTATTAAAACTTTATCACAAAGCTAAAAAAAATACCACGATTAATCGTGGTATTTCTTTATAAATTATAATTATCTTACTGCGTCTTTTAAGACTTTCCCTGCCTTGAATGCTGGAGATTTTTGTGCTGGGATTGAAATAGAGTCACCAGTTCTTGGGTTGTGCCCGATGCGTGGTTTACGATCTCTAACTTCAAATGTTCCAAAACCTGTTAACACAACTTTTTCATTCGCGACGAGTGCTTCTTGTATAGTAGATAAAGTTGCATTTAAAGCTGCTTCAGCATCTTTCTTTGTAAGTCCTGACACTTCTGAAATTCTTGCAACTAATTCTGTTTTGTTCACTATATTACCTCCTTATTTGGTTTTACTAAGCTCATTATAGCAATTTAAAGTATTGAATGCAAGTTTTTTAACTATGAAATCATAAAAAAAGCCTAAATTTAGGCTTTTACTCAGCTTTTAGCTCTCTAGAAAGTAAATTCGAGAGTGCAATATTAGGTTGAACACGATTAAATAAGACATCATATAATGCATCGATAATAGGTGTATTAAGGTTTTCACGCTGCGATAAGTGATAAGCTGCTTCACAGGTTCTAATACCTTCTACGACCATTGTCATACTATCTAATGTTTCGTTGAGATCCTTACCTCGACCGATTTTTAACCCTGCTTGAAAGTTTCTTGAATGCTCAGAACTGCATGTAACGATTAAATCTCCGACGCCTGATAATCCCATTAGTGCTTCTTTTGAAGCCCCGAGATAGTCGTAAATTTTCCCCATCTCAACTAACCCGCGTGTCATAAGTGCCGCACTCGCGTTATCGCCTAAGCCTTGGCCTCTTAATACACCTGCGGCTAAAGCGAAGATGTTTTTTAACGCGCCCCCGAGTTCAACCCCAATTAAGTCGGTACTAGAATATACGCGGAAATATTCTGAGTTATGAAATAAACTTTGGACATACTTAGCGTTAGATTCATTTTCACTTGCGGCGGTAACGGAGGTGATTAATCCTCTGATAACCTCTTCAGCGTGGCTTGGTCCACTTAACGCGACGAACCCCTTCATTTCCTTTTCAGTTAGGGTTTCGTTAAAGATTTCTGATACGCGTAAGAAGGTTTCAGGTTCAATCCCTTTTGCGGCGTTAATAATTAGTTTAGGTTCTTTTATATAAAGTTTTGCATTTAATATTGCATCGCGAAGTACTTTAGTTGGCACGACAAAAAGCAAGGTATTTGAGAAGTTTACAGCTTCTTGAATGTTTGATGTCGCACGAATGTCTTCTGGAATAAACTCATTAAGTTGTATACATACATGTAAAGTGTTAATTTTTTCAACGATTTTTTCGTTGACATCGTAGACGAGAACTTCATGATGGTTATCAGATAGCACTTTTGATAACCCGAGTCCCCATGATCCGCCACCGATAATGGTTATTTTCATATTAATCACGCTTCCTTAATATCAGTTTAATGGGTGCACCCGTAAAACCGAAAGCTTCACGCAATTTATTTTTGATGTACCGTTCGTAACTAAAATGCATCCATTCAGTGTCGTTTACAAACATGACGAATGTTGGTGGCTTAGTTGAGACCTGTGTAGCGTAGTAGAGTTTTAACACGCCACCACTATGTGTTTTTGGTGGGTTCATTTGGAAAGCATCACTCATGACCTCATTTAGCACACTGGTCGGTACTCTCCGGCTATAGTTTTTAAACACTTCGTCAATCACTGGGAAAAGCGTATGAATCCGCATTTTCGTTTTTGCGGATAAAAACACGATTGGTGCGTATGTAAGAAACTGAAACTCACTTCTGATAATATCTTCCCAATGATTCATTGTTTTGGTTTCGCGTTCGATTAAATCCCATTTATTAATAATAAAAATAATCCCTTTATGTGCTTCAAGTGCATAACCAGCAATTTTTTTATCCTGTTCGATAACACCTTGTTCTGCATCGATTAATACCAAGCAAATATCGCTTCTTTCAATCGCGCTCATCGCCCGTAAGACGCTGTATTTCTCGGCGTTTTCGTAAACTTTTCCTCGTTTTCGTAATCCTGCCGTATCAATAACGACATATTTCTGCCCTTCGCGTTCAAACATCGAATCGACTGAGTCTCTAGTTGTCCCTTCAATTTCACTAACAATGACGCGCTCTTCACCGAGTAATGCGTTATTTAATGAGCTTTTCCCTACGTTAGGGCGTCCGATTAAACAAAGTTTAGTTCTATCCTCTTCATATAAGTCCGCTTCGATTTTCGGAAGACTTTTTACGACTTCATCGAGTAAATCTCCAAGTCCGATCCCATGAATTGAACTCACTGGATAAGGTTCCCCTAATCCGAGTGCATAAAACTCATATAATGTATCGATTTTCGATTTATCATCGATCTTATTTACGGCTAATAAGACGGGTTTATTCGCTTTGTAAAGCATTTTAGCAATATAGGTATCCGATTCCGTAATCCCGGTATTCCCATCCACCACAAAAACAATCACGTCAGCTTCATCCATAGCAATCTCGGTTTGGTGTTTTATTTCATGCATAAAAGGGGCATCTTCAAAATCGATGCCACCGGTGTCAATTACATTAAATTTTTGACCTAGCCATTCAGCGGTAGAATAAATTCTATCACGTGTTAAACCAGGTGTCTCGTCAGTTATTGAGAGGCGCTCACCAATCAGTCGATTAAATAACGTACTTTTACCGACATTTGGGCGTCCGACAATGGCGATGGAAGCTAACATACCGATCACCCTTTATTTGAAATTTTTAAGTTTATCTGCGAATAATTCCCCTAATGTTTGGGATTGGTCTTTTTTGTTTTCACTGCGTAAATATTTTTTATATTCATCGCGAACTTGTTTTTCATCGTACGCTGTTTTACTAATTACAAGTTGCCATGCACGTTTATCAAATTTTAATACAATGCCGTTTATAACATCGTCTTCACTTAATACTTCTTTAGGATGTTCGATTCGTTTATCAACAATTTCACCGATAGGCAAGAACGCGTTAACGCCTTGAACTTCAACTAACGCGCCATTGTTTTGAAGGTCTTTAACTTGACCTGAAACAGCTTCGCCAACTTTGAAATCCACATCTTCCCAAGGGTTGTACTCTAGGTGTTTTTTGGATAAAGTCATTTTACGGTTCTCTACATCGATTGCGATAATTTTAACATTGATTTTATCACCAACATTAAGCTCACCAGCTAAATTATAGCGTGGGTTCCATGAGTAGTCGAATTTATTAACGATGCCAGCAACGTCTTTTTCGACTTCGACAAGCATGCCAAACTGCATTTTTTTAACGACAGTTCCTTCGACTTCGTCACCGATTTTATGATTTTCTGCAAAGCTTTCCCAAGGTGTTTTTTGAAGTGCTTTAAGTGATAATGAACGTTTATTATTTTTCGCGTCAATGACTTTAACTTTTACAGTTTGTCCTTCTTTTAGAACATCACTTACACGTTTTACGTTATGGTGTGAGATTTCGGAAATATGGAGTAAACCATCTACTTGTCCGAAACGGATAAAGGCACCGTAAGGTAATATTTTTGATACTTTACCTTCGATAATGTCGCCTTCTTTGATGCTTTCTAATTCAGCTTGTTTTTCTTCTTTAAGTTGATCTTTTAAAACGGCTTTATGTGAAACAATCACTTTGTTCCGTTTAATTTCAATTACGCGAACGTTTAAATCTTTTCCGTAATAACCTTCTAAACTATCAATAAACTCTGTAGAGACTTCGCTAAGCGGCATAAACATACGTTCATAACCGATCGCAGATAATACGAGTCCACCTTTAGTAATCTTAATTACTTTTGCTTCAAAGGTTTGGTCTTCATCAAAGTATTTTTGTACTATTTCAAAGGCTTCAGCTTCTTCAATTTCTAAGCGTGAAAGTAAGACGATTCCTTTTTCATCATCCACTTTTTTGACAATGACTTCGATGTCATCCCCTTCTTTTACGATATCCTTCGCAGAATCTACGGGTTTGTTTGTGAGTTCGTTTAAGTATATTGTCCCTTCAGTTGTATAGTTGATGTCGACTAGAACCTCGTTTTTGCCGACTTTATAAACCTTTCCCTTGATGCGATTACCTTCTTTAACATTTTTTACATTAAAATCCATGTTTCTCATCCTCTCTAACTTTTCTCTTGATGGTGCTTACAACTTCGTCGATTGTCATATCCGATGTATCAATAATAATGGCATCTTCAGCTGCTTTTAATGGGCTGTGTTCTCTTGATGTATCAAATTTATCACGCGCTTCAATTTCCCGTTGTAAATCTTCTAGGGTACTATGAATTCCACGTTCTAAGTTTTCTTTATAACGTCGTCTAGCACGGGTTTGAACAGATGCGGTCAAAAAAAATTTGAAATCCGCATTGATAAGAACATTAGTACCGATATCTCGACCATCCATAACAACATTGATGTTTTTAGCGAGTTCTTGTTGGCGTTTAACGGTTTTGTTTCTTACCGTTAAGTGTGATGAGACTAGCGATACGTTATTTGACACCTCTCGACTTCTAATGAGTTGTCCAACGTCTTCGTTATCTAAAATTAAGTTTCCTTCATCATACTTAAATTTTGTTGAATCAATAAAATCAAATTCATTGGGGTCATCTAAGTTCACGTTTAATCTCATTGCCTTGAGTGTAATTGCACGATACATAGCACCGGTATCGATATATATGTAGTTAAATGCCTTAGCTACACGCTTTGCTATCGTGCTTTTACCCGCTCCAGCAGGTCCATCAATGGCGATTTGAACAGTCTTCATTGCATCACCTCATTTAAATCATATCTATTATATCACAAAAGGCTTTAGATATATAATTTAAATTGATTTGATATCATTTCTATAACTTTATTAAATATTTCATGTCTTTATAAAGCCGTTTTTATGATGAAGCGTGATGAAATTTAATTTCATTCTTGATAATGTAAGCGCTTTTTGATATACTCTTTACATATTTAAAAGACTACTTGTTGGAGGTAATGTATGGAGTTGTTTTTATTTATTTCGCTCTTCTTTAGCGTTTTAGCTTTAGGGTATGCGCTTCTTTTATTTTATAAGGTTAAGCGAATTCCTAAAGGTAACGTAGCTGTAGAAGAAATTTCTGGATTCATTCGCGAAGGTGCAATGGCGTTTTTAAAACGTGAATATAAAATCTTAACGATTTTTGTCGTATTTCTGTTTATTGTAATTACTTTTGCGATTAGTCTTGGTACAGCGATTGCATTCGGCTTAGGGGCCATTCTAAGTGGTTTAGCAGGCTATATCGGAATGCGCGGTGCATTAGCATCTAACTCACGCGTAGCTACTAGTGCAAACGATTTCGGTATGAATAAAGCCCTTGATATTGCCTTTAGTGGTGGTGCTATTATGGGTATGGCTGTTGTTGGGTTAGGCTTATCAGGGCTTATTATTTCCTATTTAATCGGAACTACTGTCTTTAATTTACCGATTATTGGTACTGAAACAGATGTTGCTGAGTTTATTCAATACTTTACTGGATTTGGACTTGGTGCTTCTTCAATTGCATTATTTGCACGTGTTGGTGGCGGGATTTATACTAAAGCTGCAGACGTTGGTGCCGATTTGGTAGGAAAAATTGAAGCGGGGATTCCTGAGGATGATCCTCGTAATCCGGCAGTTATTGCAGATAATGTTGGCGATAATGTTGGGGATGTTGCTGGGATGGGCGCAGATTTATTTGAATCGTATATCGGCTCTTTAATCGCTGCGATTACCTTAGGTATATTAATCAGTGTACAGCAAGGGTTAGATTTATCTTCGCAATGGGCTTTGTTTCCCATTATACTCGCCGTTATAGGCATTATCTCAGCCATTGTTGGGACAGTAACGATACGTACTAAAGAAGCGGATGAACCCCATAAAGTTCTAAAAAAAGGCACGTATGTGGCTGGTGCGATTTTCTTTACAGGTGCCATTAGTTTAACATGGTATTATATATCGCAAGGATGGTTTGATTTCTTCGCCACGAACTGGTTTGGTCGATTCGGACCGCTTGTAGCGATTTTTGCAGGTTTAGCGGTTGGTTTATTAATCGGTTTTATTACTGAAATGTATACATCAAGTGACTATAAAAAAGTTCGTGATATCGCACAGCAATCAGAAACCGGTCATGCTACAAATATTATCGGCGGTTTATCTATTGGGATGGAGTCAACTGCGCTTCCGGTGTTACTAATCGGATTGGTTATTGTCGTTTCATTCGGTGGTGCTGGTTTATACGGTATTGCGTTAAGTGCTGTTGGTATGTTAGCAACCACTGGTATGACCATTGCGATTGATGCGTATGGTCCTATCGCGGATAACGCAGGTGGGATTGCGGAAATGTGTAAGATGGATCCTAAAGTTCGTGAAATTACAGATAAGCTCGATAGTGTTGGAAATACCACAGCGGCGATTGGAAAAGGATTTGCGATCGGGAGTGCTGCATTAACCGCGCTTGCACTCTTTAGTTCATTTATTCAAGCAGCACCGGGGCTAGAGAGTATTAATATCGCGAATCCAAAAGTTATTGTCGGAATTTTAATCGGCGCGATGTTACCGTTCTTATTCAGTTCTTTAACCATGTCAAGCGTCGGTCATGCTGCGAGTAAAATGATCGATGAAGTGAGACGTCAGTTTAAAGAGATGCCAGGCATTATGGACCGTACTCAAAAACCGGATTACGCACGTTGTGTTGATATTTCTACTAAAGCAGCTTTAAAAGAAATGTTACTTCCTGGTTTACTCGCTGTAGGTTCGCCACTCTTAGTTGGCTTTGTTTTAGGAAGCGAGGCATTAGGTGGTCTTTTAGCGGGTGCGCTTGCAAGCGGTATTAGTATGGCGATTTTTATGGCAAACAGCGGTGGTGCTTGGGATAATGCTAAAAAGTTTATCGAAGAAGGGCATCATGGGAATAAAGGTAGTTTCGCGCATAAAGCGAGTATTACTGGTGATACAGTAGGTGATCCATTTAAGGACACAAGTGGTCCATCCATAAATATTCTCATAAAGTTAATGACGATTATTAGTTTAGTATTTGCAGCATTGTTTACTGTATCAGGATTATTTTAATCAAAAAAAGCACCCTCGGGTGCTTTTTTAATGGATTTTTTGTGGTTTAATGATCTCTTTATGCATCATGTAATCATGTAAGTATATCCCTGTTTTTACCACGAGTAACGCTAGTAAAACATATAGACTAATATCTTGTGCTAATACGGTTTGCTCACTTATAACGCGTTTTGATAAAATACCATCTACGTTTAAATCTGTGTATTGTCCACTTAAAGCGTAAAGTTCAGTTAAATAGTATGCTTTAGCAACCAACACAACAGCATAGCCGTATATCAGTGCAAATCTTCGTCGTTTCTGTACGAGTAATAATATTAATAAGACCGTAAAGATAATCGCTAAAAACGGTATATAAATAATCGATTCACCGGATTCTATGAAATCGAATCGTAAAAATATAAATGATCGACTTACTTCAATCGTTTCATTATTAGGATTATTAAATGGATAAAACAAACTAAATACAAACTGTAAGAAAATCAATATAATGATGAATGCTATATCCTTCTGATAATGGTTTAATCGCTTCATGGTTTCACCTCGTTTGAAATGCGTCTATATTGTATCACATGTTTAGCGCTTACAGCAATCTCTTAACATATTCTTAACAGAGATTATTTTAAAGTAAGGGCATGTAACTGTTTCAGTTCATGTGGTTTTAAATGCCTTACTTCGCCTTTTTTCATACCATCTAGGGTAATTATACCAAAGCGTATTCGCTTTAATTTTGTTACCGGATGACCGACCTGTTCAAACATTTTTTTGACTTGATGGTAACGTCCTTCGGTAATAATCAGATGACAACGTGTTGTCATTTTTTGTGTGTTATACTCGACATTTCGAATGCGTGAACGCGCGGTTTTTTTCCCATCGATATGAATGCCTCTTGAAAGTTTTAAGCTGGTTTCTTTACGAAGTAAACCTTCAACTGTAACTTGGTACTCTTTTTCGATTTTATGTTTCGGATGAATCATCTCTTGGTTAAAAGCGCCATCGTTTGTAAGTAATAAAACACCAGAAGTGTCATAATCTAGTCTTCCCACAGGATAAATTCGCGATGATGTATGAACTAAGTCAATGACTGTTTTACGGCCTTTTTCATCACTGGTTGTGCTCACGAAACCTTCGGGTTTATATAATACGTAGTACTCGTACTCTACTGTTGGTAACGGTTTGCCTTCGACGAGAATTTCAGCGTTTTTTGACACTTTTGTCCCAAGTGTTTTTACAACTTCTCCATCGACGGTTACCTTGCCTTCTAACATTAGTTTTTCAGCTTTTCGACGGGAACATAATCCGCTATCAGCTATGACTTTGTGAAGTCTTTCCATCAATTCTCACTCTCGTTTTCTATGTTTTCTTTCATGTGTTCTAGTAAAATATGAACGTATTTAATACGACGATCTTTAATTTCACGAATAGTGAAGGTGATTTTAACTTCATCAAAATCCTCGTTATGATTGTAATTGATAACACGTTGAATAACACTGTAGGACATGTCCACTTCTGGGATGTCTTCAAAGCATTCGTATAACCAAGCACCTAATGTCTTATCGCTTGAAGGTGGGTTCCCAAGGTGTAGCTCCTCAAATAAGTCCACTAAATAGACATCGGCGTTTACACCGTATTCATATTCAGATTCTTTTCGTATGAACTCTTCATCGATTTCATCGTGTTCATCGTAAATCTCACCGACGAGTTCTTCTAAGGCATCTTCCATTGTGACAATTCCGCTTGTGCCACCGAATTCATCACTCACGATGGCGAGGTGACTATTTTCTCTTTGGAGTGTTTCTATCAAGGTATCGACACGCATTGATTTAGATACAAATATCGGTGATTTCATTAGTTCTCTAACATGGATGGTTTCACCTTTTATGAGTGCGGTAAAAAAATCTCTTTCTGTTAAAATACCGATGACGTTATCACGGTAATCTTCGTAAACAGGTAATCGTGAAAACTGATGTTCGAAAAATAGGTCTTTTATCTCTTCGATCGGATCGGTGATTTCAATCGCTATCATATCGACACGCGGTGTCATGATCTCATACACTTTACGTTGACTTAAATCTAAAACGCTTTGTAGCATTTCAGCTTCATCTTCATCGATAGAACCTTCTTCTTCCATGGTATCTATAATGGTTTCTAGTTCATCTTCAGTAACACTTATCGTCACCCGGTTATCCGGTTTAATGAACCATGATTTGATTTTAATAAAAATAAAGGTAATCGGTTTAAATACCTTGATAATGATATATAATATCCCACTTATCTTTAACGCCAAAAAATCCGAATGTTTCTTCGCGAAGCTTTTCGGAATAATTTCACCAAATATAAGAATAATCGTTGTCATGAAAAACGTATTGACAATTGTGACAAGTGTTTCTTGGTCAATAAATATTTTTGAAAAAACACCGACACTAATCGTTGCAAGTGCAACGTTCGCTAAGTTATTACCTACAAGTATTGTAGATAATGTTAAGTCGAAATGCTCGTGAATCCAGTATGCTTTTTTACTTCCTTTTTTATGTTCTTCAATAAATGTTCGAATACGTATAATGTTCAGGCTTGAAAACACCGTTTCACTCATTGAAAAGAAACTTGAAATAATCAATAAAGCAATCAATAAAACAATACTGAATAATGAAACATCTCCTACTGCAATTAAAAACCTGGCAGGATTATCCAATCCACTTCACCCCTTTAGGCTTTCGTACTATATTTACCGGTTTGTGTACTAATAACAATGTCATCATCAATTTCGATAAACAGTGGAACTTGTAACTTATATCCGGTTTCAACTATAGCATCTTTTGTGGCGTTTGTAACGGTATTTCCACGTACTCCTGGCACGGTATCAGTGACTTTTAAAACGACTTTTTCTGGTAGATCTACACCGAGAATTTCGCCTTCAAAAGTAATGATATTGACCTCCATTTGTTCTTTTAAGAAATTAAGTTGTTCTTGTATTTGTTCACTACGTAATTCGATTTGCTCGTACGTTTCATTGTTCATAAAAACATGTACATCACCGTTTGCATAAAGATATTGCATTTTATTTTTTTCAATCATCGCTGTTTGTACTTTTTCACCGGCACGCCATGTTTTTTCAATGACCGCGCCACTGCGAAGATTGCGTAGTTTACTTCTAACAAAAGCACTTCCTTTTCCGGGTTTTACATGTAGAAATTCCAATACAACATAAAGGTTCCCATCATGTTGAATTGTTTGGCCTGTTTTAAAATCGTTTGTTGTTATCATTTTCATTCTCCTCTATATATACAGAAAGTATTATACAAATATTCTTTCTGTTTGTAAATTGTTGATTGATTATTTCTCAAACCAGCTGTCTTCAACAAGTTTGTTCCAACCAACAATCACTTGTGTGTATAAGAATGAGACACGATGTTTCTTAACTTCTTGACTCATTGTAAACTCAATGCGGTAATAATCGTCTTCTTCACGGATTGTCGCATCGAATATAATGGCTTTTTTACTTGTTTCTCTTAAGCTTTGAATTGTATCTCCAACTAATTTAGTTCCTTCGCCTTCTTCACCGATAAGCTTAACTTTAATATCGGAAATGTTTTCGAATATTACAATTGCATCATCGGATTTCTGTGCTTTAAAATGGGTGTTTTCAGGATGTGTTGGTTTAACATCGATATGGGTGAGATAAAAGATAATATGTTTTCCCTCGGTAAGCTGGACACGGTCCGCTTGTGTGTTGTAAAAAATTATATCATCTGTGAACCCCGGAGTTAGGTAAGCATATTTTTGAATATACTTCTCAAATAACATCGTTGTATCTTCGTCCATCTCTTCTTCAACTTCGCGAATGACGACTTTATCATCTTCAAAGACAATTTCATACGGTTGTGGATCACCTTTAAAGAATCCGCGGTATTTTAGCAGTTCCATAAGCGGATTAAGCTCGTCACTATAGTGTTTCAATAAAATTTTCATTTTATCATCTTTTGTGACCATGAGTAGTTGTTTTTCATGATCTGTCGCAACTTTTTCAACTTTATCGAATGGTATCACACTATATTTAGATAAATGAATTTGTTTAAAGAGTGCTCTTTCTGTGAACACTAGTATTTTACGACTATAAAATACAATGTAAATAATGGGTCCTAGTAATAGTACTAACCCAGCAATGATATAAGGGACTATATCTAATGTATACTCTTCGGGTAAAGTCACTATATTGAAAAAGCCAATAAGAAACCAGATAGTAACAATAAAAAAGAGTATTAATAACGCGTATGCTTGACCATTAACCTTTTTTAATGGTCGAATTATTTTGTAGTTTTCAAGTGGTTCTTTAAATAAATCAAAATACGTTACCTTAATCTTACTCATCATAACACCTCATCCTAATATCATATACCCTATTACCATAAAAACAACAAACACGATGGCGCCGAGTGGCACCATAAAAATGGAGTATCGCCATTGTTTTTTTAACTCGTCTGTCCAACGTTCTTTAAAAACAATTGATAATGTTACTATTAACGCTATGTAAACTGGATAAAGCAGTAACCCGATTGTGATTAAAATAGAGCCAAACACCGCGTTATCCGAAAAAAGTACTCGGTAACCAAACACAAAACTTGCAAGCATACTAAATCCTATTGCCACGCCTGTAGCGTAAGCGATGAATGGTTGTTTTGTAATCACGTGAAGCCCCCTCTGTTAAGATGATAATATTATAGCATATTTTATAATTAATCACTATTAATGCAATACCTCTTTAATAGGCTAAATAGATTGACATTTGAAAAGCCCTTAACTATAATGATTTTGATAGGAGGTATGCCCATGGTTGATATCCTCATACAATATGGTATTCCAATTGTACTTGGTTTATGGATTGGTTGGCTGTTAACGCGAAAAAAACGTCATGCAATCAACACTAATGAACGCAACACCATCAGTTATGAAACCTTTAAACAAAACATGCGTAAAGGTCAGTTGGTTGATATTCGTAAAAAAGATCAGTTTGAAAAAGATCGTATTAAGGGTGCACGTAATTTTTCTGTAGGATTTCTAAAAAACAAACATCAATCACAAGTTCGTAAAGATAAACCAGTGTTTTTGTATTGTGAGAATGGTCGGAAGTCATCACGTGCTGCTAAACAACTGTCGAAAAAAGGTTTCCAAATGATTTTTGTTTTAGAAGGCGGTTTTCAATCAACAAAAAAATAAACGGGAGATTATGTCCCGTTTTTTTATGCTTCTATAAGCTCAATCGTTTCGAATTCAACTTCGCTCAATGATCCATCAGTGCTCTCTAAAATTAAGTGCAAATGATTATTTGTTTTACGGATATCTAAATCATGAATCACTAATAAAGCTTGTTTGACGCTATTTGAACTTAACGAAAAACGGATAATGTTCGTTAGTTTTAACAATACTCTTGTGTCTGTATTGAGTAAAGGATTGCTTTGTGAAAGAAGCTTAATATCCAATGTCATGGTGTTTTTATCTAAGGTAACACTATGTAAAAATCCATCATGGAAAATGGGGGGTCCCCCAAGTTTTTTGGCGAGTTTGGTTGTTTTAATTACATCGAGTTGATACACATTATCCCTCCTTGCTATGATAGCTTATTATAGCGTGTTTCATGGTATTTATCAAGACTTGAAGTTGTAACCATCACGGGTGAAATACTCGCGATTCTTCCAAAGTCTTTCATATAGATGTTTTGGCATTGTTTTTGCGTCAAATTCCCGTTTAACTATTCCTGTTTCTACGTGTTTTCCCCATAAGGGATCTGCAAGAATCGCTAAGCCAATCGATATCATTTCATAGCCATTTTCTAGGGCATCTGCGATGTTTTCCTTAGTAGAAATACCGCCGACTCCAATCATCGGAATCTCATGGTTTAGGGTGTTTTGAATAACGTCGATGATCGGTGTTTTTAAAGCGTCTTTTCTTGACGGTCCTTGGCGATAATGTTTTAACGATATATGTAAGTAATCGAGTGGTTTATTTTTCAACATTCCAACAAGTTGAATCGTGTCTTCTACAGTAATACCAGGTTCTTCAAGCTCTTCTGGTGAAAAGCGGTATCCTAAAATAAAGTCTTTATTATGAGACGTTTTGATGACTTCATGTACGCTATCGATAAGTTCTTCAATAAAACGCATCCGTTTTTTTACTGTCCCACCGTATTCATCTTCTCTACGGTTTGAGTGGGGTGAAAAAAACTGTTGTAGTAAGTATGTGTTTGCACCATGAAGCTCAACGCCATCGAAGCCTGCTTGAATCGCGCGTTTGGTTGCCATGGCAAAATCGTCTATCGTTTGCTTAATTTCATCTACTGTCATTGCTTTAGGTGTAACTAAGTTCTCTCTTGGTGCTTTTATAGCACTTGCTGAAACAATCATGGAAGGATCGTTATAAAGTGATGGTAAGTTCATCCGACCACCATGATGAAGTTGAATGACAGCTAATGCGCCTTCGTTTTTTATCGTTTTGGCAAGGGTTGTCATACTGGGTATATAGCGATCGTGTTTTAAACTCATTTGGCGCTCAAATGCTTGTGCTGAATCGTTAATACTCGTAGCAGCGGTAATGACCATCCCTAACGTTTTACTTCGTAAACGGTAATAATCGATTTCTGCTTTTGATACTGTGAAATCTTCATTTCCTGAGTAGGTTGTCATCGGTGCCATCACTAAACGGTTTTTCATAATAATCCCAGGTTTTATTTCGTAAGGTTTAAATGCTTTCATAATGTCAACTCCTAACGATTGATATTGTACCACTTTATCGTCTTTTTTATTTATTAGACACTATATTTTTTAAAAAGTAAAGCGTTTTCAATTTAAGGTTTATTTTTCTATGGGCTTTGTGTATAATGAACATATCATGGATGACAAGGAGTTAATTTATGGACAATAAATACCGTGCTGAGCCCTATCGTATTAAAATGGTAGAGCCTATCAAGGAAACGACTAAAGAAAAGCGGATTGAGTATTTAAAAAGCGCAGGGTATAACCCTTTTTCATTGCGCAGTGAAGATGTTTACATTGATTTATTGACTGATTCAGGAACTGGTGCGATGAGTCAAAATCAATGGGCTGCCTTAATGCGGGGTGATGAAGCTTACGCTGGAAGTCAAAGTTTTTACCGACTTGAAGGGGTTGTTAAACATATTACGAAATATAAGTATTTTATCCCTGCACATCAAGGTCGTGGTGCTGAGCAAGTTGTTTTACCACAGCTTGTGAATAAAAAAGGTTTAGTGTTTATCTCGAATATTCATTTTGATACGACAAGAGCGCATGTTGAACTTGCTGGTGCAAGAGCGATCGATTGTGTGATTGAAGCGTGTTTTGATGTTGAAACGTATCATCCTTTTAAAGGGAATTTTGATCTTCAAAAACTCGAAGAAATTATTCGTGAAAAAGGGGCCGAGAACGTTGCGGGGATTATTATGACCGTGACAAACAATTCTGCTGGTGGACAACCGATTAGTATGGAAAATATGCGTGCTGTTAGCGATATTGCCAAAAGATACGGGATTACTGTGTTAATTGATGGTGCGCGTTATGCAGAAAATGCGTATTTTGTTAAACAACGTGAAAAAGGGTATGAAAACCATTCTATTCTAGAAATTTCTCAGGAACTCTTTGCGCTTGCAGATATTTTCTTAATGAGTGCTAAAAAAGATGGTCTTTCTAATATGGGAGGGATTATCGCAATTAAAGAAGATGAAGAACTATACACTAAATGTCGTACTTATATTGTTCCAATGGAAGGCTTCCCTACGTATGGAGGATTGAGTGGACGTGATATGGATGCTCTTGCAGTAGGACTTTTAGAGGCACTTGAAGAGGATTATTTAGAACACCGTCTTGATCAGGTAAGATATTTAGGCGATC